>NZ_JBITJS010000005.1:0-362449 GCF_044460245.1 Streptomyces sp. NPDC050145
CAGTTCCCCGCGCCCCTGAGATGCACACCCTTCGGGTGGCATCTCCCCGATGAGGCGCAGCCTCATCAGGGGCGCGGGGAACTGCGCGACCAGCCACGAACCACCCGCACCCGCCCGACAAGCGCACCCCGCAAACGACTAGGCGACCCGCGCCATGTCCCCCCGCCCCGTACCGCCCCGCAGCTCCGCCCCCGAGACGAGCCGCTCGACCTCCTCCACCGCGAACACCCCGAGCCGCCGCACCTCGCTCCCCTGCGCCCCGGCCACATGCGGAGTGACCAGCACATTGGGCAACCGGAGCAGCGGATGCCCGGAGGGCAGGGGCTCGGGCCACGTCACGTCGAGGTACGCCGACAACCGCCCGGCGGAACACTCCACGGCCAGCGCCTCGTTGTCGACCAGCGCCCCCCGAGCCGTGTTGATCACGGTCCCCCCGTCCGGCACCAGCGCCAGCATCTGAGCGCTCAGCATGCCCCGTGTCTCGGGCAGCAGCGGCGCGTGCACGCTGACGATCGTGCTGCGCCGGCACAGTTCGTCGAGCGAGACCCGCTCGACGCCGAGCCGCGCGGCCTCCGCGTCGTCGACGTACGGGTCGCAGAGCAGGACCCGGTACCCGGCGTCGTCCGCCCGTAGCCCCTCGATGACGCGGCGCCCGATGCGGGAGGCCCCGATGACGCCGACGGTGCGCCCGTCGGCCCCGTCCCGCTCGGTGAAGCCGGGCCAGGCCGTCGCGTATCCCGCGGCCGTGGCCAGGGCCCCCTTCGCCGCGAAGGTGATCGCGGCGAGGGTGTAGGCGACGACGGGCCCGGCGTTGGCGTCGGCCGCCGAGGAGACGAGCAGCCCGCGCTCCCAGACCGCGTCGGTGACGATGGGCCGTACGGATCCGGCCGCGTGGATGACCGCGCGCAGCCGAGGGGCGGTGTCGAGCACTTGCCTTGTGAGCGGCGGGCAGTCCCAGCCGGTGACCAGGATCTCCGCCTCGGCGAGGGCCGCGACGGCCTCGGGCGCGTCGAGCGGCCCGGTCAGCGGCGGGGCCGCCAACCGCACGCTGCGGTCCAGCCGTTCGCGCAGGTCGGGCGGGAAGACCCGCTCCACCACCTGGGCACCCATGGCCAGTACCGCGGTCGGTCGGTGTGCCGTCACGCGCTCCTACCTCTCCTCGCAAGGATCTCGCAGAAGGTCGCGCAGTTCTCGCGCAGGACCTCTGTAACCGGTTACAGCAGTGCCGCAGATGGCCGGGCACGGGACGACAGTACGGTCAATACTTCCCTGCGCCAAGGGGGTTGACCGGCCGTAGTAACCGTTTTAGATTCCGCCTCACCTTGTTCGAACGACGGAGGGGTTCCCGTGCCCACGGTGGCGAAGGAAAGGCCCGATGCCGGGGTGGCTGACTCTCCCGGTGGGCCGGAAACCGGCACAAAGGCCGTCATAGGTCGGCGTGACAGCCGGTGGAAACGTTTTCGGAGCAGTCGCACGCTGCTGCTGCTCATGGTGCCGGGCGTCGCGTACTTCCTGGTCTTCCACTACGGCGCCTTCGTCGGGAACGTCGTGGCGTTCAAGGAGTACGACCCGTTCGCCGGCCTGTGGGGCAGCCCCTGGGTCGGGTTCGGGAACTTCAGCCGGATGTTCGGCGACCCCGACTTCTGGCACGCGACGTGGAACACGCTCTACATCGCCGTGCTCCAGCTGGTGTTCTACTTCCCGGTGCCGCTCTCGATCGCGTTGCTGCTGCACAGCCTGACCTCGGATCTGCTGCGCCGCTTCGTGCAGTCCGTCGTCTACCTGCCGCACTTCCTGTCGTGGGTGATCGTCGTCGCCCTGTTCCAGCAGGTCCTGTCGGACACCGGCCTGCTCAACAGCTTCCTGGGCGACAGCGGGCTGCACACCGTCGACATCATCGGCAACCCCGACGCGTACCGTCCGCTGGTGGTCGCCGAGGTGATCTGGAAGGACGCCGGCTGGGGCACGATCATCTTCCTGGCCGCGCTGATGCAGGTCGACGAGCAGCAGTACGAGGCCGCCGCGATCGACGGGGCCGGGCCCTGGCGGCGCTTCTGGCACGTGACGCTGCCGTCGATCCGGCCGATCGTCGTGCTGCTGCTGATCATGCGGCTCGGCGACATCCTCTCCGTCGGCTTCGAGCAGATGCTGCTCCAGCGCCCGTCGGTGGGCCCGGAGGTCGGCGAGGTCCTCGACACCTTCGTCTACTGGCAGGGCATCATCGGCGGCGACATCGGCTACGCCACCGCGGCCGGCCTCTTCAAGGGCCTGGTCGGCGCCCTCCTCGTCTTCGTCGCCAACCGCATCGCGCACCAGCTCGGCGAGCAGGGGGTCTACAAGTGAGCAGCACGTCCACCCGAGTCGACCGTCCGGCCTGGATGGAGCGGCCCAAGCCGGTCACCAAGGCGGCCAAGGGCGTGGCCGTCCTGGTGCTCCTGGCGCTGGTCCTGGTCCCGTTCCTGGTGATCATCTCGACGTCGCTGGCCTCCAACAAGGAGGTCGTGGCGAACGGCGGCTGGGTCCTGTGGCCCACCGATCCCACCCTGCGCGCCTACGAGCAGATCCTCAGCGGCGGCATCGTGACGAAGGCGCTCGGCGTGAGCGTCGGGATCACCGCGATCGGTACGTTCGCGTCGCTGGCCTGCACCGCGTGCCTGGCGTACGCGCTGAGCCGGCCCGGCGTCTTCGGCGGCAAGCCCGTCCTGCTGGTCGTGCTGTTCACGTTCCTCTTCCCGCCCGGCATGATCCCTGCGTTCCTGCTGGTCAAGGGCCTCGGCATGGAGAACATGTACGCCGCCCTGATCGCGCCCGTGCTGATCAACGTCTTCAACCTCGTCGTCCTGCGCGGCTTCTTCCAGGGCATCCCGGAGGAGCTGTACGAGGCGGCCCGGCTGGACGGCGCGGGCGACTGGACGGTGTTCTGGCGGATCGTGCTCCCGCTGTCCAAGGCGGCGCTCGCGGTGGTCGGCCTGTTCTACGCGGTCAGCTACTGGAACGCCTGGTTCCACGCCTCGATCTACCTGGAGTCCGACCACTGGCCGCTCTCCCAGGTGCTGCGCACGTACGTGATCGGCGGCGCGCAGATCGCCGACACCGGGCTGAGCGAGGCCGGCATGGTCTCCGCCCCGCAGACGACGCAGATGGCCGTCCTGGTGATCGCCACCGTGCCGATCCTGATCGTCTACCCCTTCCTGCAGAAGTACTTCACCAAGGGCGTGCTCACCGGCGCCATCAAGAGCTGAGCACGGTCAAGCACCACAGAGCACGGTCAAGCACCAAAGAGCTGAGCAACCCCCCGCACTTCTCTGTCTCGACCTCCTTGATCCGAAGGGTCCTTCACCATGTCCGCGAACCTCTCCCGCCGCACCCTGCTGCGCTCCATCGCGATCGGCGGCGCCGCGCTCGCCGCCCCCTCCGTGCTCACCGCCTGCTCCTCCGACAGCAGCGGCGGCGGCTCCGTCTCCAACGCGGGCAAGAAGGCGGCCGCCTGGCCCACGTACACCCCGGCCAAGGGCGCCACCCCGGATCTCGCGCCGACCGCCGAGGGTGTGCAGGCCGGCTACACGAAGTACCCGGCCGAGCTGGTGAAGGCGATCGCCGAGAAGCCGGGCACCGGCAAGGAGAAGATCAAGGTCCTCACCATCACGTACGGCACCCCGCCGAAGCCGGCCGCGCAGAACAAGTACTGGGCGGCGGTCAACAAGGCGCTGGGTGTCGACGTCGAGTTCACGATCGTGCCGGACGCCGACTTCCGCGCGAAGATGGCGACCCTGTTCGCGGGGGACGACATCCCCGACATCATCAACATCGGCGGCGGCTACGTGCTCCCGCGCGAGGCCCAGTTCGTGAAGACGCGCTGCGCCGACCTCACCGAGTACCTGTCGGGCGACGCGGTCAAGGACTACCCGAACCTCGCGGGCATCCCGACGTACGCCTGGGAGGGCATGGGCCGGATCGCGGGCCGCATCTACGGCGTCCCGGTGGAGCGGCCCAAGCCGCAGGACACGATGTTCTTCAACAACGGGGTCTTCACGAAGGCCGGCTACAAGCCCGGCATGTCCGCGGACGACTTCGCGGCCCTCGCCAAGGACGCGACGGGCGCCAAGAAGTGGGCGCTGGGCGCCTCCACGACCGCGTACTTCGGTTACAAGACGCACGCCAACTGGTTCGGCACGCCCAACGAGTTCGCCCTCCAGGACGGCAAGATGGTGCACTGGGGCGCCACGGACGAGTTCAAGGCGATGCTGGAGTACCTCGCCAAGCTGCGCAAGGACGGCTCGTACTACCCGGAGGCCACCTCGGTCTCGCAGGTCGACCTCAAGACCCAGTTCTGGAACGGCTCGGTGCTGTCCATGACCGACGGTTTCCTCGCCTACCCGGCCGCCGCGCAGGGCATCAAGAACAGCTTCGACCTCGACGCGCTCGTCCCGTACGCCGCGCCGGGCGCCACCCCCAAGTACCAGCAGAGCCGTGGCATCTTCGGCTACACGGTCGTCAAGAAGGCGTCCAAGGACCGCATCAAGCTGATCCTGCGCGTCCTCGACTACCTGGCCTCCCCGTTCGGCTCCGAGGAGTACGAGCTCACCCACTTCGGCGTGGAGGGCACGCACTTCGAGCGCGACAAGGACAACAACCCGATCGCCAACGAGCTCGGCCTGGTCGAGTCGAAGACGAACGTCCCGTTCATGTACCTCTCCGACGCCCCGCAGGTGCTCTACGCTCCCGGCTTCGGGGACGTCGTGAAGCGGCTGCACTCCTGGCAGCAGAAGGTCGTCCCGATGATGCAGCCCAACGCCCGCTTCGGCCTCCAGTCCGAGACGTACAACAAGCAGGGTGCGGCGCTGGAGCAGCTGATGAACGACAGCGTCACCGCCGTCGTCTCCGGCCGCAGGAAGGTCTCGGACTGGGACGCCCTGTACGGGAAGTGGGAGGCGCAGGGCGGCAAGAAGGTCATCGGCGAGTTCACCACGGAGTACGCCGCGGCCCACTGAAGCGGGCCGGCCGGACACAGGCACACGCGATGATGGTGCGGGGCGCGCGGGAAGGCGCGCCCCGCACCGCTGGACCGAGGGAGTCAGAGTGGGCGAGCGCGGCGAGACCGAGGCGACGGGCCGGGTCACCATCCGCGACGTGGCGGCACGCGCGGGTGTGTCGGTGGCCACGGTGTCACGCGTTCTCGCGGGCAACTATCCGACGTCCGCGGCGTCCCGGGCGAAGGTGCTGCGGGCGGCCAAGGACCTGGACTACGTCGCGAACGCGCACGCCCGCGCGCTGGCCGGCGCGGGCCGCAAGACGATCGCGGTGCTCCTGCTCGACGTCGTGAGCTCGTACTACGCGGCCGTCGCGCAGGGCGTCGAGAAGGAGGCCGCGCAGCGCGACCGGCTCACGCTCGTCGCGTCGACGGGCGCCGATCCGGCCCGCGAGCTGGCGCTGGTGCAGATGATGCGCGAGCAGACGGCCGAGGCGGTCGTGCTCGTCGGTGGTGTGGTCGAGGACGCGGCGTACCGGGAGCGGATGGCGCAGTACGCGCAGTCGCTGGCCGCGGCCGGTTCCCGGCTCGTGCTGTGCGGCCGTCCGGCGCCCGCGCCGGACGTGCCCGCGGTCGTGGTGGAGTACGACAACGAGGCTGGCGCCCACGCCGTCACCAGCCATCTGCTGGGCGCGGGGCACCGGAAGATCGCGATGATCGGCTACCAGCCGGGCAACACGACGGGTGAGGACCGCGTGCGCGGCTATCTGCGCGCTCTCTCGGACCACGGCGTGCCGCGGTCCGACGCGGTGCTGCACGGCGTCGGCTTCGGCCAGCACAACGGCGACCGGGCGATGCGCGACCTGCTCGACCGGTGCGACGGGAAGCCGGACTTCACGGCGGTGTTCGCGGGCGACGACCGGGTGGCCCTGGCCGCGGTGAAGGTCCTGCACGCGTACGGGCTCCGGGTCCCCGAGGACATCTCGGTGGTGGGGTACAACGACGACCCGGTCGCCGCCGACATGACGCCGGGCCTGACGACGGTGCACATCCCGGGTGAGGAGCTGGGCCGCACGGCGGTCCGGCTCGCGCTCGGCGACACCGGCCGCTCGGGGCAGCGGCGCCAGCTCCTCGGCACGCACATCGTGATCCGGGACAGCGTGCGCCGCCTCACGCCGTAGGGTCTTTCGTCTGGATCAGGCTGGGCTCGCGGGCCCGGCCGGATCGCGGTGGTCGGGGTGGATCCAGCTCGGCTTGCGGAACTTGAGGAAGGCCGCGGGCGCCGCGATGCCGAGCAGCAGCAGACCGCCGCCGACGACCAGCAGGTAGCGCCACAGCGGCCCGGTGTCGTACTGGTCCGGCGGCACGAACCCGATGACGAGCGCCAGCACGGACGCGACGAAGCCGACGCCCGCGACGATCTTGACGGCGGGCACGACGAAGCCGCGCGGCACGTCGGGGCGGGTGCGGCGCAGCACGACGACGGCCACGAACATGAGCAGGTAGGCGACCAGGTAGATCTGGATCGTGATGACGGAGAACATCCAGTACTGGCTGGAGACGCTGTCGCTGAAGGCGTAGAGGACGCCGATGAGGGTGGTCAGGACGCCCTGGGCGACCATCACGTTCTGCGGCACGCCGTACTTGTTGAACTTCTGCAGGAAGGGCGGCAGGTAGCCCTCCTGGCGGGAGAGCAGCACGAGGCCCTTGGCCGGTCCGGACAGCCAGGTGAGCATGCCGCCGAGGGCCGCGCACACCAGCATGATGCCGACGACCTTCGTCATCCAGCCCACGTGGAAGTGGTCGAAGAACGCCTGGAAGGCCTGCATCAGGCCGGCGGTGAGGCTGAGCTCCTTGGCCGGCATGACCCAGCTGATGGCCAGGGCCGGAAGGATGAAGATCAGCAGCACGAGCCCGGTGGCCAGGAAGATCGACCGGGGGTACTCGCCGCGCGGGTCGCGCAGGGACGACACGTGGACGCCGTTCATCTCCATGCCCGCGTAGGAGAGGAAGTTGTTGACGATGAGGACCAGGCTGGCCAGGCCCGTCCACGGGGGCAGCCAGTGGTCGGCGGTCATCGGGGCGGCGGACGCGTTGCCCTGGCCGAGGAAGACGATGCCGAGGGCGACGAGCACGACGCCGGGGATCAGGGTGCCCACGATGAGGCCGAACGAGGAGAGCCCGGCGACGGTCTTCGTGCCGCGCGAGCTGACCCAGACGCCGGTCCAGTAGATGACGACGATGACGATCGCCACGTAGAGGCCGTTCTCGGCGAGGCTCGGGTGGATGACGTACGCGAACGTGGACGCCACGTAGGCGAGCAGGCTCGGGTAGTAGGCGATCGTCATGGCGAACTGGCACCAGACGGCGACGAAGCCGAGCGGTTTGCCGAGCGCCTCGCTGACCCAGCGGTAGATGCCGCCCGTCCAGCCGGAGGCCAGTTCGGCGCCCACGAGGGCGGTGGGGAGGAGGAAGACGATCGCCGGGAGGAGGTAGAGGAAGATCGCGGCGAGGCCGTAGATGGCCATCGTGGGCGAGGGGCGCAGGCTCGCCACGGAGGCCGTGGTCATGAGGCCGAGCGTCACCCAGGAGATGAACTGGCGGCGGGTCCCGTCGTCACCGACTTCCGCGGCTTGCTCCGGTTTGTCCGTTGTCGTCATGAGGTCATGATCAACGGCACCCGGAGGGCTCGCATGTCGCCCGATACCGGGTGGGGGTAGGGTGCGGATCATGACGGGTACGACGACGAGGGGCCGCACCGGCCGCGGACAGCTGCTGCTGTTCGTGGTGCTGCTCTTCGGGATCGTCGGGATGCACACGCTGGGGCACCCGTCCGGCCGTTCGGGGTCGGGACACATGACGACCCCATCGGTGTCGGCTTCGGCCTCGACTGCGGCTTCGGCTTTGGCTTCGGCTTCGGCTTCGGGTCCGCGGATGCCGGGGCACTCGGACGGGTCGACGGCGGGCCCGCAGGCCGTGTCCGCGCCGAGCGCCGGGCAGCCGATGCACGGCGACGGCGGCATGGACCCGCTGAGCGTGTGCCTGGCCGTGCTCGGTTCGGTGACGCTGCTGTTGCTGACGGCTCTGGTGCTGCGCCCGCTCACCGCGGGCCACGCGCTGCCCGGACCCCGCGGCATGGCGTACGCCCAGCACCCACACCCTCCCCCGCCACGCACGCTCCTCGCACAACTGTCGGTCCTGCGCATATAGGCCTCGCACCGGCTGCCTCGCGCTGCCCGGAACCGGATCGGCACCCACCTTTGAAGAGTGGGAACCCGATCGGGTCGAGCGGTGTATCAGAGGCAGCAGATGAGTTCGCCCACTGCCCGCAGCACGCATCACGCACGACACCGACATCGAGGTGCAACTCACCTATGCGCACGACACGTTCGCTCCCCCACTCCCTTCCCGCCTCCCTCACCTCCTCCCTCACCAGCCGCCGCACTCTTCTCGGCGCCTCGCTCGCCGTGGCCGGCACCGGCCTGCTCACCGCCTGTTCCTCCGACGCCGGTACGGGCTCCGGGCACGGCGGTCACGGCTCGGGCGGCTCCGGTCCCCAGGGCTACGTCGACCCGGCGGGCCCCGAGGTCGAGGCGGCTGAGCGCAAGCGCGGCTCCGGACCGGTCCGCTCCGTCCGCCTGACCGCCGCGGCGACCTCCCTCGCCCTGGGCGACCGGACCGTCAAGTCGTGGTCGTACGGGGGTGATCTGCCGGGCAAGGAGGTCCGCGTCACCGCCGGCGACACCCTCGCCCTGACCCTGGCGAATCACCTCCCCGAGGCGACCTCCCTGCACTGGCACGGCCTGGCGCTGCGCAACGACATGGACGGCGTCCCCGGCCTGACGCAGAAGGCGATCGCACCGGGCGCCGACTTCACGTACCGCTTCACGGTCACGCACCCCGGCACGTACTGGTTCCACCCCCACTCCGGCACCCAGCAGGACCGCGGGCTGTACGCGCCGCTGATCGTGGACGACCCCAAGGAGCCTCTGTCGTACGACAAGGAGTGGGTGATCGTCCTGGACGACTGGGTCGACGGCGTGGACGGCTCGACCCCGGACGCGGTGCTGAAGGAGCTGCGGTCCGGCATGGACCACGGGGGCGGTTCCGGCGGCTCGGACAGCTCGGACAGCTCGGGCGGCGGCCACTCCGGGCACGACATGTCGGGGATGAGCGGCGCCGACGCGTCCCCGAGCAAGGGCGCGGGCACGGGTGCCGGCACCGGACCGTCCCGCATGATGATGGGCGCCACGAGCGATCTGCTCGGCGGGGACGCGGGCGACGTGGCCTACCCGCACTACCTGATCAACGGGCGGACGCCCGACGCCCCGTCGTCCTTCAAGGCCCGCCCCGGCGACCGCATCCGGCTCCGGATCATCAACGCGGGCGGGGACACGGCGTTCCGCGTCGCGCTCGGCGGGCACGAGATGACGGTGACGCACACGGACGGCTTCCCGGTGCGGCCCGCGAAGACGGAGGCGCTGCTGCTCGGCATGGGTGAGCGGTACGACGTGCTGGTCACCGCCGGCGACGGGGTCTTCCCGCTGACGGCACTGGCCGAGGGCAAGAAGCAGACGGCGCTGGCGGTCCTGCGCACCGGCTCGGGCTCGGCCCCCTCCGCCGGGACCCGCCCCAAGGAGCTGACCGGGAAGCTCGTCACGGCGGACCTTCTGCGCCCGGCGGACTCGGTGGCCCTGCCCTCCGCCGAGCCGGACCGCACGCTCTCCCTCACCCTGACGGGCAGCATGGAGAAGTACGACTGGGCCTTCGACAACAAGCCGTACACGGCGGACCAGCGCCATCCGGTCAGCGCGGGCGAGCGGGTCCGTCTGGTGTTCCGGAACCATACGAAGATGTGGCACCCGGTCCATCTCCACGGCCACACCTTCGCCCTGACCGGCAAGGCGTCGGGCGCCCGCAAGGACACGGCGATCGTCCGCCCGGGCGAGACGGTGACGACCGACTTCATGGCGGACAACCCGGGCCTGTGGATGCTCCACTGCCACAACATCTACCACTCGGAGGCGGGCATGATGACGGTCCTGGCGTACCGCAGGTAGCCCCCTGCGCGAAGTCCGGCGATCGCCCCTGAACGCCGCCCGAAGGGCGTGCGTTCAGGGGCGCGGGGAACTGCGCGAGAAGCCCCACCGGGCGGCAGAAAGCAAGTAGCCCGCAACCGGCAACGGCGCCGGCGCCGGCGCCGGCCTCACCGCTCGGCAGGAGCGGCGTCCTCCAGAACCTGTCCGGCGACCACCCGCCCACCAGAACCGGCGGCGACCACCCCGCCGGAGGCGACCCGGCGCCGATCGACAAGCAGCGCCACCCCGGCGACCCCGAGTCCGAGAACGGCCAGAATCGCTCCGGCCGGCGCCGGGGACGTGACACCCAGGCCCGCGCTGAGGGCGAGCCCGCCGATGAACGCGCCGCCCGCGTTGGCGAGGTTGAACGCGGCCTGGTTGGCCGAGGAGGCCAGCGAGGGCGCCGCAGCGGCCTTCTCCATCACCATGAGCTGCAGAGGAGACCCCGTGACGAACGCCGCCATCCCGAGCAGCAGCACCGCGACGGCCGCGCTCCACTGCGCCCGCATCAGTACGGGGAACAGCGCGAGCACGACCACGAGCGAGGCCAGCCCGCCGAACAGCGTGCCGCGCAGACGGTGGTCGGCGAGCCGCCCCCCGAGCAGGTTCCCGACGGTCGCCCCGACGCCGAACAGGGCGAGCAGCAGGGTCACGCTCCCCGTGGCGTACCCGGCGGCGTCCGTGAGCATGGGCGTGATGTAGCTGTACGCGGCGAACAGCGCGCCGAACCCGGCGACGGTCGTGCCGAGCGCGAGCCACACGGGCAGCGACTTGAGGGCCCGCAGCTCACCGCGTACGCCGACGAGTTCGCCGTGCCCGTGGTCCGCGGGCACGAGCAGCGCGAGGGTGGCGATGGCGACGAGCCCGATGGCGCTGACGGCGAGGAACGTGGCGCGCCAGCCGAGGTGCTGGCCCATGGCGGTGGCGACGGGGACGCCGATGACGTTGGCGACGGTGAGGCCGAGGAACATCAGCGAGACGGAGCGGGCCTTGCGCTCGGGCGCCACCAGCGAGGTCGCGACGACGGCGCCGACGCCGAAGAAGGCACCGTGCGGCAGACCGCTGACGAAGCGGGCGAGGAGAAGGGAGTGTTCGCCGGGGGCGGCGGCCGAGACGGCGTTGCCGACGACGAAGAGGACCATGAGCCCGATGAGGACGCGGCGCCGCGGCATGCGCGCGGTGAGCGCGGCGAGCAGCGGGGCGCCGATGACGACGCCGAGGGCGTACGCGGAGACGAGGTGTCCGGCGGAGGGGATGGATATGCCGAGGTCGGCCGCGACGTCGGGCAGCAGGCCCATCATCACGAACTCGGTCGTGCCGATGCCGAAGGCGCCCACGGCGAGCGCGAGCAGGGCGAGGGGCATGAAGGATCTTCCGGGGAGGGCGGGCGGTGAGCAGAACTATTAAGTTTACGCCCTGAACAAATATTCCCTCACCGCGTCCGCTCCCCCGTCAGAGCTTGACGCGAGCCGCGATCGGCAGGTGGTCGCTCCCGGTGGCGGGCAGCGACCAGGAGGAGACCGGCTCGATGTCCCTGACCATGATCTGGTCGATGCGGGCCATCGGGAACGAGGCGGGCCAGCTGAAGCCGAAGCCGCTGCCCGCGGCGCCCTGGGTGGAGCGCATCTGGGAGGTGACGGCGTTCAGGGCGCGGTCGTTCATCGTGCCGTTGAGGTCGCCGAGGAGCACGACCTTGCCGAGCTGCTCGTGGGCGATGGCGGCGCCGAGTGCGTCGGCGCTCTCGTCGCGCTGGCTGGCGGTGAACCCGGAGTGGAGCTTGACCCGTACCGAGGGCATGTGCGCGACGTAGACGGCGATGTCGCCGCGCGGCGTGGCGACGGTGGAGCGCATGGCGCGGGTCCAGCCGAGCTTGATGTCGACGGGCCGGGTGGCGCTGAGCGGGTACTTGCTCCACAGGCCGACGGTGCCCTGGACGGAGTGGAAGGGGTAGGTCGCCGCGAGCGCCTTCTCGTAGACGGGGACGTCCTCCGCGGTCAGTTCCTCGAGGGCGAGGACCTGGGCGCCGGAGGCGGCGACGTCGCGGGCGGTGCGGGTGGGGTCGGGGTTGTCCGCGTTCACGTTGTGGGTGGCGACGGTCAGGTCGCCGCCGCCGGACTGCTTGTCGGACAGCAGGAGACCGCCGAAGAGGTTGAACCAGGCGATGACGGGGACGAGGACCGCGATCACGGCGGTCGCGGAGCGGCGCACGAGCCCGAGGATCAGCAGCACCGGGACGAAGAGGCCGAACCAGGGCAGGAAGGTCTCGGTCAACGAGCCGAGGTTGCCGATGGTGTTGGGGATCTGCGCGTGCAGCAGCATGACCAGGCCGAGCAGGACCGCGAGCACCGCGAGGACGATGCCGCGCCGCCAGTAGCCGCGGTCCTCGCGCAGCCGGACTCCCAGGCGTCGGAGCCGGGATCCTGTGCGCTCGGATTCCTGGGCGTCCGAGCTGTAGTACGCCTGCGCCATGCCGTCGTCGCCTCACTGCCTGCCGTGCCCGCCGTCCCCGCCCGAAGCACCCTAGGCGATGACGACGGCTCGCTGTTCCGTCACACCCCCGTGGCACGGGGGTGAAGTGTCGTCCGTACTGCGACGAGGACGAACGGGGCGGGGTGCCGGGTTCCGGTCCGGCCGCTGCCGGGGGCCTCTGTGACGAAACCCGCACAATCACCCGAGGGGCGGGACCTGCGGCTTTTCGGGCCGGACGCCTTCTGTTCCCGGCGCGTTGAGGAGCCCGGCGAGGACGGTGTCGACGACCCGGGCGGCGAGGTCGTCGGCGAGCGGCGCGTCGGGCCGCATGACGGTGCGCAGCAGCATGGGGCCGCTGAAGAGGTCGCCGGCGAGCTCGATGTCGGTGCCTTCGGGGAGTTCGCCCTCGGCGACGGCGCGGCGCAGCACACCGTGCATGGCCCGGCGGCGGGGTTCGACGACGACCTCGTGGTACGCGTCCCAGAGCTTGGGCAGGGTCTTCATCTGGGCGAACACATTGTGGAGCAGGGCCGAGGTGCGCAGGTTGAGGCCGCGCCTGCGCATGTGTTCCAGGAGGCGGACGAGGTCGTCGCGCATGGAGGTGCCGGGGAGTTCGGGGTCCGGTCCCTCGATGGAGGCGACGACGTCGACGAAGAGTTCCTCCTTGCCGCTCCAGCGCCGGTAGATGGTGGCCTTGCCGACGCCGGCGGTGCGGGCGATGCGCTCGATGGACAGCTCGGCGAGCGGGACGCCCTCTTCCAGGAGCTTCACGACGCCTTCGACGATGGCGAGTTCGGCGGCCTCGCTGCGGGGGCGGCCGCGCGCGGGCGCGGGGCAGTCGGCGGCGCCGCGCAGCCTGTAGCGCTGGTACGCCCGCGCGACCGCCCCGGCGTCGCCCGGCTCCGGGTCCACCGAGAGGCCGTTCGCCGGGAGGTCGTTCGCCGCGAGACCGTCAGCCGGGTTCGTCGCGAGGCTGTTCGCCGGGGCCGCCGCCGGGCCGTCGGTCGTCGGGCCGTTCACCGGGGCCTTCGCCGGGCTCGTCCGCGCACCGGTCGCCACACCGCCGGCACCGGCACCGGCACCCATGTCCGTACCCGTAGCCGTGTCCGTACCCGCGCTCGTGCCCGTGCCCGTGCCCGTGTCCACGTGTCGCCTCCGCTTCCGCCACGCCCCGGAACCCGGCCGTCCGGCAGGGGTCCGGGGTGATTCTCTCAGCGTCGTCAGCCCCCGTGTGCGGTGATCAGTGCTCCGCGCCCACCTTCTCCGGCGCGCCGCTCTGTCCCTGCGGCGCCGCGGGCGGTCGGCCGGGCAGGAAGAGGCCGGTGACGACCGCGCTGACCAGGGCGACCCCGGCGCCCCACAGCGCGGTGACGTGCATGGCGTGCAGGAACGCGTCGTTGGCCGGGCCGATCAGGGCCTCGCCGCGCGGGCCGAGCTTCTCGGCGACCCCGAGCGTCGCCTCGATGGAGCCGCCGGCGGCGTCGCGCAGGCCGGGCGGGAGCAGGCCCAGCTTGTCCTCGATGCCGCCGCGGTAGGCGGTGGAGAGGACGGAGCCGAGGACGGCGATGCCGAGCGCGCCGCCGACCTGCCGGAACGTGTTGCTCAGCGCGGACGCCGAGCCGGCCTTCTCGCGCGGCAGGGCCTGCATGATGACGACGCTGGTCGGCGTCATGACGTGAGCCATGCCCGTACCCATCAGGAAGAACATGACTTCCAGGATCCAGATGGGGGTGTCGGCGTCGAGGATCGTGAACGCGGCGAGCATGGCGGCGAGCAGCACCAGACCGCCCGTCGTGGTGGCCCGCACCCCGAACCGGTCGACGACGAGCCGGGCGCGCGGCGCGAAGACCAGCTGGGCGGCGGCGAGCGGCAGCATCAGCGCGCCGGTCTGCAGCGGCGAGTATCCGCGCACGCTCTGCGTGTAGAAGACGGAGAAGAACGTGACGCCCATGAGGGCGAAGAAGACCAGGGCGATCGCGGCGATGGCCGCCGAGAACACCTTGTTCTTGAAGTAGTCGATGTCGATCGACGGGTGGTCGCTGCGCTTCTCGTACAGCACGAATCCGACCAGTACGACGAGGCCGGCGGCGATCGTGGCGAGGACCTGCGGGCTGGTGAAGTCGCCCTCGTCGCCGCCCTTGATGATCCCGTAGACGAGGAGGACGAGGCCGACGATGGAGAGCGCGACGCCGGCGAGGTCGATGCGGCCGGGCTTCGGGTCCTTGGAGTCGGGCACGAGCGCGAGCATCAGGACGACGGCGAGGATCACGATCGGCACGTTGACCAGGAAGACCGAGCCCCACCAGAAGTGGTCGAGCAGCAGGCCGCCGGTGATCGGGCCGATGGCGATGGCGAGGCCGACGCCGCCCGCCCAGATGCCGATGGCCTTGGGCTGCTCCTCGCGCTCGAAGACGTTCATGAGCACGGCGAGGGTGGCGGGCATGACGAACGCGGCGCCGAGGCCCATGAGTGCGCGGAACGCGATGAGCTGGACCGGGGAGCCGGACTCGGCGGCGAGCGCGGAGCCGATGCCGAAGACGACGAGGCCGCCGATGAGGACCTTCTTGCGGCCGATGCGGTCGCCGAGCAGGCCGGCGGTGAACAGGAGGCCGGCGAAGACGAGGGTGTAGGCGTTGATGGCCCACTCGAGCTCGCTCTGCGTGGCGCCCAGGCCCGTCGGGGCGGGGGTCGAGATCGTCTTGATCGCGACGTTCAGGATGGAGTTGTCGAGGACGACGATCAGCAGGCTCAGCATGAGCACGCCGAGGATGGCCCAGCGACGGCGGTGCACCGCCTCGGGTATCCGCGGGGCCGCGGGAGCGACGGGAGTGGTCATGCGTAAGAGCCTAGCCCTATTTCGATACGGCACCGTTCCGTATTGGAAGTCCGGGAGACTTCCCTTACCGAGGCTTTACCGGGGTCGTGTGCTCTGGCGCGGGGGCTGCACGCGGTGCCACCATGGGAGGTGATCCGGGGACGCCGTCAGGGCGCCTCGAGACGAATTGAAGGAGCCGTTGCGATGACGCAACCCGTTCAGGCTGCCCCGACGCAGTCCGCCGACAGCAGCAATCCCAAAGCGCTGTACGGGGGCAAGGGCACCCGGCGCATCACCGTGCGCGACATCACGCTCTCCAAGGAGCGGGGCGAGAAGTGGCCCATGCTCACCGCCTACGACGCCATGACCGCGTCGGTGTTCGACGAGGCCGGCATCCCCGTGATGCTGGTCGGCGACTCCGCAGGCAACTGTCACCTCGGCTACGAGACCACGGTCCCGGTCACCCTGGACCAGCTCACCATGCTCTCCGCGGCCGTCGTGCGCGGCACCTCCCGCGCGCTGATCGTCGGCGACCTGCCCTTCGGGTCGTACCAGGAGGGGCCGACGCAGGCCCTGCGCTCCGCGATGCGGCTCGTGAAGGAGGCGGGCGTCGGCGCGGTCAAGCTGGAGGGCGGCGAGCGCTCGCACGCCCAGATCAAGCTGCTCGTCGAGGCCGGCATCCCGGTCATGGCGCACATCGGCCTGACCCCGCAGTCGGTCAACACGCAGGGGTACCGGGTCCAGGGGCGCGGCGAGGAGGCGGCGCAGCAGCTGCTGCGCGACGCGAAGTCGGTCCAGGACGCGGGCGCCTTCGCGGTCGTCCTCGAGCTGGTCCCGGCGGAGCTCGCCGCCGAGGTCACCCGGGTGCTGCACATCCCCACGGTCGGCATCGGCGCGGGCCCCGAGACGGACGCGCAGGTCCTCGTCTGGACGGACGCGCTCGGGCTCACCGGGGGCAAGGTGCCGCGCTTCGTCAAGCAGTACGCGGATCTGCGTACGGTCATGTCCGACGCGGCGAAGGCGTTTGCGGAGGACGTGGTCGGCGGAACGTTCCCTCAGGAGGAACACTCCGTCCACTGAGGCGGGGCCCCTCCTGAACACATCTGAGCCATAGCGGCACCATCGCAGCCCGTCGATCTTCCCCCGTCGACGGGCTGCGTCACGCTCCGCTGGGTTGAGCCGCACTGTGTACCCGGGGTTTCCTCTGGTGGCTGGGCTTTGATCCTGGGTGTCGGCCGGTGGGGCTTCTCGCGCAGTTCCCCGCGCCCCTGGAAGGCACACTCCGTGCGCCCCAGGGGACCACTGGGCGCGCCCACGCGGCGGAGCCGCATATCGATACAGCCCCGCGCCCCTGACGGCACGCTCCGCACGCCCCAGAGGTCGGCTGGTCGCACCCCGCGACGGAGTCGCTGATCGGGCACAGCCCCGCGCCCCTGGAAGGCACACTCCGTGCGCCCCAGGGGCCCGCTGGTCGCGCCCCCGATGTCGGCCTGCTGTCGGCGGAGCGTATGGGCTGTCGGTGGGATGTCGGTCGGGTGTCGGTGGGGTGCGTCAGGTTGGGGGCATGACGCGAATCGATGTGAACCCCGAAGGCGGCCGAGGAGTCGCCGTGGCCGTGCGGGGGCTGGTCAAGCACTACGGCGAGACCAAGGCCCTGGACGGTGTCGACCTGGACGTGCACGAGGGCACCGTGATGGGTGTGCTCGGGCCGAACGGGGCCGGCAAGACCACCCTCGTACGCTGCCTGTCCACCCTGATCACCCCGGACGCCGGCACCGCGGTCGTCGCCGGTTACGACACCGTGCGCCAGCCCCGCCAGCTGCGCCGGGTGATCGGCCTCACCGGCCAGTACGCCTCGGTCGACGAGAAGCTCTCCGGGCGGGAGAACCTCTATCTGATCGGCCGGCTGCTCGACCTGTCCCGCAAGGACGCGAGGGCACGGGCCGACGCGCTGCTGGAGCGGTTCTCGCTGACCGACGCGGCGGCGCGGCCCGCCCGGACCTACTCCGGCGGCATGCGGCGCCGGCTCGACCTGGCCGCCTCGATGATCGGCCGCCCGCACGTGCTCTACCTCGACGAGCCGACGACCGGGCTCGACCCCCGGACCCGTAACGAGGTGTGGGACGAGGTCAAGAGCATGGTGCGGGACGGCGTGACCGTGCTGCTCACCACCCAGTACATGGAGGAGGCCGAGCAGCTGGCCTCCGAGCTGACCGTCATCGACCGCGGCCGCGTCATCGCGAACGGCGGCATCGACGCGCTCAAGGCGAAGGTCGGCGGCCGCACGCTGCGGATCCGCCCGGCGGACCCGCTGGAGCTGCGCCCGCTGGCGCACGCGCTGGACGACCTGGGCCTGACCGGCCTGGCCACCACCACCGTGGACCCCGAGTCCGGGACCGTACTCGTCCCGATCCTGAGCGACGAGCAGCTGACCGCCGTCGTCGGCGCGGTCACCGCGCGCGGCATCACGATCGGCTCGATCGCCACCGAACTGCCCAGCCTGGACGAGGTGTTCCTGTCCATCACCGGCCAGAAGGCGACCGTCCCCCAGGACGCCAGGCCCGAGCTCGAGGAGGTCGCCGTATGAGTACCGCCACCACCACTCCCCCCGTCACCGCTCCCACCATCACCGTCGCGGCCGACCCCCGGATCGGACTGCGCGGCCACCTGCGCCACACCGGCGCCCTCGTCCGCCGCAACCTGCTGTGGATCAAGCAGGACCCCGAGTCGATGATGGACGCGGTCCTGATGCCCGTCATCTTCACGCTGCTGTTCGTGTACGTCTTCGGCGGCTCGATCGGCCAGTCCCTCGGCGGCGGCCAGCAGCAGTACGTGCAGTACGTGATCCCCGGCATGGTCGCGATGATGAGCATGAACATCGCGCAGGGCGTCGGCACCGGCTTCAACGAGGACTTCCACAAGGGGATCATGGACCGCTTCCGGTCCCTGCCCATCGGGCGCGGCTCGGTCCTGATCGCGAAGATCTCCGTCGAGCTGCTGCGCCTGCTCGTCGCCACGACCGTGCTGATGGTCGTCGCGGTCCTGGTCGGTTTCGACATCACGAGCTGGGGCGGTCTGTTCGCCGCGCTCGGCCTGTCCGCCCTGTTCGGCTCCGCCATCATGTGGATCTTCCTGGTCCTCGGCGTGACCATGAAGAACGCCCAGTCCGTGCAGGCGATGGGCTTCCTGGTGATGATGCCGCTGCAGTTCGGCTCGTCGATCTTCGCGCCGACCGCGTCGATGCCGGGCTGGCTGGAGAGCTTCACCAAGTACAACCCGATGTCCGGGCTCGCGGACGCCGCCCGCGGTCTCATGGTGGGCGGCCCGGTCGCCCACGGCCTGTGGGTGACGCTCGCCTGGTCCGCCGGCCTGACGGTCGTCATGGCGCCGGTCGCGATCCGCAAGTTCACCAAGAAGGCCTGAGACACCAAGAGGGCCTGGCACAGGGCGAGTTCACCCGGCACGCGTCGTCAGAAGAGGGCGGTGGCCTCCTCCACGGAGAGGCCGCCGCCCTCGGCGTGCTCCCGCTCGTAGGCCGCGTCGTCGAGCACGGCGCGTACGGCCGCCTCCGCGTCGGCCCGCCACTTGCGCTCCATCCCGTTCGGGATGTGCCCCTCCGGGAGCGAGGCGTCCGCCGCGCCGACCAGCCGGGCCGCACGGCACACGTCGCCGTCCCGGCCGCGCAGGGCGAGCGCGCGGGCCGCGGTGATCAGCTGCATCGCCAGCAGGTGCGGCATGATGACGACGGCCAGCGGGTCGGCGGCCAGCTCCACGGCCCGCGTCACGTTCGCCAGCGCCGCCTCGGCGTACCCCTCGGCGACGTCGATCATCGCTTCCATGCCGGTCATCATCGAGTGGAAGAAACTGACCCCGTTCCCGTCGAACTCCCCGCGCAGCAGCTCCAGTTGCTCCCGCGCGTCCGCGATCCGGCCGGTCGAGGCGAGACGGCCGACGAGGATCATCCGGGCCACGGGCCGGGCCTCGTTCGCCGGCCGCCGCACGGACTCGAGGGCCTGCCACAGCATCCGCTCCCCCTCCTCCGCCTCCCCCAGCTCGATCAGCACCTGCCCGTGCCGCACCTGGAGGATCGTCGACTGGGCGTGCGCGCCCATGTCCTCGGCGACCTCCCGGGCCCGCCGGAAGTCGGCGGCGGCCTCCGCGAACCGGCCGAGCTTCTCGTGCGCCTCGCCGCGCGCCGACAGCGCCTCGGCGACGCCCCACTCGTCGCCGAGCCGGGTGAACAGCTCGATCGACTCGTCGGCGTCCGCGATCCCGGCGGCGGCCCAGGTGGCCCGGTTGGCGTGCAGGTTGGCGCGCAGTTGCAGGACGAGGGCGAGCTCCCACGCGTAGCCGAGTTCCCGGCAGGTCGCGACGGTGATGTCGGTGAGCCGGTGCAGCCCTTCCAGGTCGCCGGTCATGACGACGGCGAAGAACCAGATGTTGCCGGGCGGGCGGCAGGCCTGCGGCAGGTCGGCCCGGTAGGTGTCGACGATGATCCGCAGCCGGGCCTGCCCGGCCTCGGAGCGCCACTCGTCCATCTCCATGTCCATGGTCGAGAAGCGGCACAGGTGGAGCTGGCGGCGGGCCTCGTCGAGGAGTTCACCGGTGAACGGGGGCGGGGCGTCGGTGCAGCGCTCCAGGATCGGCGGCGCGGGGCGGGCGGGCCCGGCGAACGGGTCGGGGCCCAGCGTGGCGACCTCCCGCGTCCAGGTGCGGCTGTCGGCGCGCAGGTCCCGCATCTGCCAGAACCAGGCGAGCGACAGGACGAGGCTGAGCCCCTCCTGCTCGTCCCCCGCCGCGACGGCGTGCCGCAGGGCGGTGCGCAGGTTCTCGTAGTCGCACTCGATCCGGGCGACGGCGGCGCGCTGGTGGCGGCCGCGCAGCAACGGGTCGGTGGTGCGGGCGAGTTCGCGGTAGTACGTGAGGTGGGCGCGCTCGGCGCTCTCCCGGTCGGCGGCCTCGTCGAGGCGGTCGCCCGCGTACTCGGCGACGGTCTCCAGGAGCCGGTAGCGCATGCCGCCCGCGTCGTCGGGGGCGGCGACCACGAGGGACTTGTCGACGAGCGAGCCGAGCGCCTCCAGCACGTCGGGGGCGTCCGCGGCGGCGCCGGCGCACACGGCCTCGGCGGCGGCCAGGTCGCAGCCGCCGCTGAACACGGAGAGGCGGGCCAGGACAGTGCGTTCGGGCGCGTCGAGCAGGTCCCAGGACCAGTCGACGACGGCGCGCAGGGTCTGCTGGCGCGGCAGCGCGGTGCGCGCGCCGGAGGTCAGCAGCCGGAAACGGTCGTCGAGCCGGTCGGCGATCTGGCGCGGGGTGAGCATCCGCAGCCGGGCGGCGGCGAGTTCGATGGCGAGCGGGAGGCCGTCGAGGCGGCGGCAGATCTCGCCGACGGCCTCCGGGGCCTCGTCCACGGTGAACCCGGGGCGCACGGCGGCGCCGCGCTCGCCGAACAGCCGCAGCGCGTACGGCTCCGGGAGCGGCTCGACGGGCCGGAGGGACTCGCCCGGGACGCCGAGGGGTTCGCGGCTGGTGGCGAGGACGGTGACGCCGGGGCAGTGGGCGAGCAGCTGCTCGGCGAGGGCGGCGGCCGCGTCGATCACGTGCTCGCAGTTGTCGAGGACGATCAGCATGCGGCGGTCGGCGCAGTGCTCGACGAGGCGGACGAGCGGGTCGTCGCCGTGGCGTTCGCTCGCGACGCGCAACTCCTCGGCGCCGGCGCCGCGCAGCACGGTCTCGCGGGCGCCGAGCGCGCTGACGACGGCCTCCGGCACGGACGCGGGGTCGCCGACGGGGGCGAGCTCGGCGAGCCACACCCCGTCCGGGGCGGCGTCGGTACCGGCCAGGCCGTCGGCGGCCTCCTGCGACAGCCGGGTCTTTCCGGCGCCGCCGGGGCCGAGGAGCGTGACGAGGCGGGCGCGGCCCAGCTCGGCGCGGATCGCCTCGATGTCGTGCTCGCGGCCCACGAAGGAGGTGAGCCGGGCCCGCAGGTTGCCCCGCACCCCGGCCGCCGCCTTCGGTACGGGCTTCTCGACCGTTCCGGGGTCGAGCAACTCGGCGTGCAGGGCGCGTAGTTCGGTCCCCGGGTCGGCGCCGAGCCGGTCGGCCAGCTCCCGGCGTACGTCCTCGTAGGCGGCCAGGGCCTGGGCGGCGCGGCCGGTGTCGCGCAGGGCGCGCAGCCGCAGCGCCTGGAGCGGCTCGTCGAGGGGGTGCGCCTCGCACAGGGCGGTCAGCTCGGGCAGCGCGGACTCGGCCCGGCCGAGCGCGAGCAGGGCCCTGAGGCGGGCGCGGCGGGCGTCGAGGCGGCGGGCGTCCCAGCGGGCTGCCTCGGCGGCGCGGTCGGGGAGGTCGGCGAGGGCGGGGCCGCGCCACAGGGCGAGCGCGTCGTCGAGGGCGTCGGCGGCCTTCGCGGGGTCGTCGTCGGCGAGGGCGCGCAGACCGTCGGCGGTGAGCCGCTCGAAGCGGAACAGGTCGATGTCGTCGGAGGTCGCCGCGAGCCGGTAGCCGCCACTGTCCGCCGAGTCGACCGCGCCGGCACCGAGGGTGCGGCGCAGGCGTCCGACGAGGGCCTGCAGCGCGCCGGGGGCGTCGGCGGGCGGTTCGGCGCCCCACACCTCGTTGACGAGCAGGGCGGCGGGCACGGTGCGGCCGGGGCGCAGGGCGAGGGTGGTCAGCAGCGCGCGGAGTCTGGCTCCGCCGACCGGGACGGGGGTGCCGTCGTCGCGGAGCGCTTCCGTCGGACCTAGCAGGCGATAGCGCACGGGGCCCATTGTCGCCGGTCGGGGGTGTGGGGTCAGCGCGGGGTTGTGTGGGGGGGGCGGGTCTCTCGCCGTTGGGGGTTGCGATCGCGTTGCCGGGTGCGGCTTTCGTCGTGGCTGGTCGCGCAGTTCCCCGCGCCCCTGAAGGCACACTCCGTGCGCCCCAGGGGCGCGGCGGAGTCGCTGATCGGGAACTCCTTGTGTACGGCGGGGCGTTTTTCGGGGGTGGCCGGGTACGTTCGGTCACGCCACTGATCACCGGCGTCATCGAACCCGCGACCCCTGGAGTGCCCGTTCATGAAGTCCGCCTCCGCCCGGCGCGGCGATCGCCGGATCAGCCCCGTTTTTCTCGGGATCGCCGCCGTGACGGCCGTGACCGGCTGGGCGGTGTGGACGGACTTCTCGGAAGTGCCGGGGATCCCGGTGTTCCTGTTCGTCACGGGCGCGTGGATCGTCTCGCTGTGTCTGCACGAGTACGCGCACGCCCGCACGGCGCTGCACAGCGGGGACCTGTCCGTCGGCGACAAGGGCTACCTCACGCTGAACCCGCTGAAGTACACCCATGCCCTGCTGAGCATCGTCCTCCCCGTGATCTTCGTGATCATGGGCGGCATCGGTCTGCCCGGCGGGGCGGTCTACATCGAGCGGGGCCGGATCCACGGGCGCTGGAAGCACAGCCTGATCTCGGCGGCGGGGCCGCTGACGAATGCGTTGTTCGCCGTCGTGTGCACGGCCCCGTTCTGGCTGGACGGGCTCGAAGGGGTGCCGGACACCTTCCGGTACGCGCTGGGTTTCCTGGCGCTGCTCCAGGTGACGGCGGCGATCCTGAACTTCCTGCCGGTGCCGGGCCTGGACGGGTACGGGGTGATCGAGCCGTGGCTGTCGTACAAGATCCGGCGGCAGGTGGAGCCGTTCGCGCCGTTCGGGCTGCTCGCGGTCTTCGCGATCCTGTGGATCCCGTCGGTCAACCACTGGTTCTTCGACGCGGTCGACGCCCTGCTGCGCGGCCTGGGCGTGACCGAGTGGGACACGTACTGGGGCCGCCGGTTCTACGAGTTCTGGAAGGGGACGCCGGAGATCCCGACCGTCACGCTGCCTCGGTAGGGCGCGCGGCTTCCTTCTCCATGCGGGCCTTGCGGATGTAGAACCACGTCATGTTCGACGTGACGCCGGCGATCAGGACCCACACGACACCCAGGAAGCTGCCCTGGACGAAGGAGACCACCGCGGCGGCGACGGCGAGGACGCAGAGCACGAGGGCGAAGAGTGCGATGCGGGGCATGGGGGTCGGCTCCAATACGGCACGTACGGCACGGCGGTGTTTCGCCGTTTCGCCGACCAGTGTCCCCCATGCCCCGCCCGCGCCTGAACGCGCCCTGATTGCGCGGGCGTGTGGCTATACGTCCGTGACGCGCAGGCCCGCGTGGGCCTTGTAGCGGCGGTTCACCGAGATGAGGTTCGCGACCAGGGACTCGACCTGGTGCGCGTTGCGCAGCCGGCCCGCGAAGACGCCGCGCATACCGGGGATGCGGGCGGCCAGCGCCTGCACGGTGTCCGTGTCCTCGCGGGACTCGCCGAGCACCATCACGTCCGTGTCGATCTCCTCGATCTCCGGGTCGGAGAGCAGCACGGCGGACAGGTGGTGGAAGGCGGCAGTGACCCTGGAGTCGGGGAGCAGGGCGGCGGCCTGTTCGGCGGCGCTGCCTTCTTCCGGCTTCAGGGCGTAGGCGCCCTTCTTGTCGAAGCCGAGCGGGTTGACGCAGTCGACGACGAGCTTGCCGGCGAGGTCCTCGCGCAGCGCCTCCAGGGTCGCGCCGTGCCCGTCCCAGGGGACGGCGACGATGACGATGTCGCTGCGCCGGGCGCACTCGGCGTTGTCGGCGCCCTCGATGCCGAGGCCGAGCTCGTCGGCGGCGGCCTGAGCGCGCTCGGCGGCGCGGGAGCCGAGGATCACCTTCTGTCCGGCGCGGGCGAACCGGTAGGCGAGGCCCTTGCCCTGCGGTCCGGTGCCGCCGAGCACGCCGACGACGAGCCCGGACACGTCGGGCAGCTCCCACGGGTCCTTGGCGGGGGCCTTCACGGGGGCGGCGGGCTGTGCGCTGTCACTGGTAGTCATGGGGCGACCTTACTCATGCGTACGGTCCTGGTCAGCAGGGTCGCCGTGTGACTCGTACGGGCGGACTTGAGGCGAACGGGCCGGACGGGGGCGGTGGTTCGGGCACCATGCGGGGCCATGGACGCCGTACGAGTAGCCCTGTTGCGCGAGGTCCTCGCCGGAACGGGGTGGCCCGCCGCCACCCGCCGCTTCGCCGGGGCGCTGCGCTCCTCGGTGTCGGCGCACGGGGGCGGGCTGCTCCTCGTCGGCACGGAGGCGTACGAGCCGTGGCATCTGGCGGCGCACCTGGTGGACGAGGCGGCGTGGTCCGGGACGCCGGAGCTGGCGCCCACGCTGGTCCGGCACGCGGCGCGGCCCGACGATCCGGCGCATCTGGCGGTCGGGCTGGGGCGGCTCGAGGCGGCGCGGCGCGGGGAGACGCTGCTGGTGGTGACGCCGGACGAGGCGGGGGCGGGACTCCTCGAGCGGGTGCATGACGCGCGGCGGGCCGGGGCGACGGTGCTCGCGCTCGATGCGGAGGGGGCGGGCGGGGAGTTGCGGGCGATGGCGCACGAGGCGCTGACCGTGCCCGGTGACACGGACCTGGACCTCGACACGGTGCAGCACCTGGTGAGTGCGGCGGCCGGGGAGAACGCGGTGCCGGTGCCCCGGGCCCGCCGGGGTTTCCGCGACCGCCTCTCCCGCCTCGCCGACCACCTGACGGCTCCGCCGCCGACCCGGTGGTGAGCGGGCCTCACCGCAGGCACCGGGCTGCCTCGCCGGCATCGAGGTGCGGCGGCGCTAGTCCTCGTCCTCCGGGGAGCCGGGTGTGCCGGACGTGCCCGCGGACTTGTCGTGCCAGCGCGGGTCCCCCTCCCATTCGAGGTTCCGTTCACGCGCCGTATCCATCGCGTGCGCCGCCTCCTCGCGGGAGGCGTACGGGCCGAACCGGTCCTTGGCGGGGCACTCGGGCCCTTCCTCGACCTTCTGGTGCTCCAGGCAGTAGTACCACTCACCCGGTTTACCGACGGTCCGCTTCTTGAACAGGGCCACGGCCGACTCCTCTCCTCAGGATCTCCTCAGGGGCGCTCAGAGCCATGGTCCCCCACTGTCGCTCGTTACACTCGCTGGCATGTCAGTCCCGTCGCAGTCGTCGCTTCTCGTCCCCGGGGAACAGTCCCCGATCCGCTCCGTGCCGGGGAACATCCGGCGCCCCGAGTACGTAGGCAAGCCCGCGCCGACCCCGTACAAGGGCCCCGAGGTGCAGACGCCCGAGACGGTCGAGGCGATGCGGATCGCGGGCCGGATCGCGGCGCAGGCGATGGAGGAGGCGGCCAAGGCGATCGCGCCGGGCGTCACCACGGACGAGCTGGACCGGATCGCGCACGCGTACATGTGCGACCACGGCGCCTACCCCTCGACGCTGGGCTACCGCGGCTTCCCCAAGTCGCTGTGCACGAGCGTCAACGAGGTCATCTGCCACGGCATCCCGGACTCGACGGTGCTGCGCGACGGCGACATCGTGAACCTGGACGTGACGGCGTACATCGGCGGCGTGCACGGCGACAACAACGCGACGTACCTGGTCGGCGACGTGGACGAGGAGTCGCGCCTGTTGGTCGAGCGCACCCGTGAGTCGCTGAACCGGGCGATCAAGGCCGTGAAGCCGGGCCGCCAGATCAACATCATCGGCCGGGTCATCGAGTCGTACGCCAAGCGCTTCGGCTACGGGGTGGTGCGGGACTTCACCGGGCACGGCATCAACTCGTCGTTCCACAGCGGGCTGATCGTCCCGCACTACGACTCCCCGCACGCGACGACGGTGATCCAGCCGGGCATGACGTTCACGATCGAGCCGATGCTGACGCTGGGCACGCACGACTACGACATGTGGGACGACGGGTGGACCGTCGTGACGAAGGACCGCAGGCGGACGGCTCAGTTCGAGCACACGCTGGTGGTCACGGACACGGGCGCGGAGATTCTGACCCTGCCGTAGTCCCCCGCCGCGCCGCTTGTGGAGCCCGTCCCGGAGATCCGGGGCGGGCTCTTCTCGTGCCTGCTTCTCGTGCCGGCTTCTTATGTTCCGCTGAACGGGGAAGGGGTAGGTTCTTTTACCGACAGACTGTCGGGAAGATGAATCGGCTCGCGGAGGCTTCATGGACACCCCGTTCTCCACCCCGTTCTCCACGCTGATCCGTACGGCGTCGCACGAGCAGCACACGGAGGCGGAGACGTCGACGTTCATGGGCGACCTGCTCGGCGGAGCGCTCGGCGTGGAGGCGTACGCGCGGTACACGGAGCAGCTGTGGTTCGTGTACCGGGCGCTGGAGGCCGACGCGGAGCGGCTGGCGCGGGACGCGGTGGCGGGCCCGTTCATCCGGCCCGAGCTGCTGCGGGTGCCGGAGCTGGAGCGGGATCTGGCGCATCTGCGGGGTGCCGGGTGGCGTTCCTCGGTGTCGGCGCTGCCGGCGACGCGGGAGTACGCGGCGCGGGTCGCGGAGTGCGCCGCGTCCTGGCCCGGCGGTTATGTGGCGCACCACTACACGCGTTACCTGGGCGACCTCTCGGGCGGGCAGATCATCCGGGACAAGGCGGAGCGGACGTGGGGCTTCGCGCGCAAGGGCGACGGCGTGCGCTTCTACGTGTTCGAGGAGGTCGGGAACCCGGCGGCGTTCAAGCGGACGTACCGCGAGCTGCTCGACGGGATCGCGGTGGACGATCTGGAGAAGCAGCGGGTCATAGCCGAGTGCAAGCGGGCCTTCGCCCTGAACACGGCCCTGTTCTCGGCCCTGGGCGAGGAGTTCTCCACGGCCGCCTGATCTCCTCCTCGGCCGCCTGATCTCCTCGCCCGGCGGGGCTCAGCGGGTGGTCAAGCGGACGCGGCCCCCGACCTCCACCCAGCCCCCGGGCTGGGGAGCCGTCAGGATCTGGGAGCCGGCGCCCTGGCGGATGTTCAGGGCGCGGCCCAGCCGGTCCGTGAGGAGCAGCGCGGCGGCGCCGGTGGCCTCGTCCTCCACGATGCCGTCGTCGCGGCCGGGGAAGCCCCGGGCGCGGACCCGCCCGGCGGCCTCGTCCTCCCAGGCCCAGGCGTAGATCCACTCCCCGAGGGGCGGCACGGGCAGCGCGTCCACCTCGGCGGCGGACCCGTACCGGCGCAGGGTGCGCGGCGGGGCCCACTCGGCGCGGGCCTCGATCCAGCTGAACTCGCCGTCGAGGCGGGCGCCGACGACGCCCGCGGGCACGCTCAGCTCGGGCACGTCGAGGAGCCAGGCGGAGCCGACGCAGGGGTGGCCGGCGAAGGGCAGCCGCAGGGTCGGGGTGTAGATGTCGATGACGCCGCGCTCGGGGTCGTCGACGAACACGGTCTCGCTGAAGCCGAGCTTGCCCGCGAACGCCTGTCGCTCGGCGCGGCCGGGCAGCAGGGAGCCGTCGCGGACGACGCCGAGCTCGTTGCCGTGCCGGCTGTCGGGCCCGCAGAAGACGCGCAGCACGTCGTAGGGCACGTCACCCATGGCCTCCATACCGTTCCCCCCGCGGTTCTCCGTGCCGTTCTCCACGTCCCGCAGTGAACCACGGCGTCCGGCCCACCAGCCGACTTGACCGTCTCTTGACCGATTCCTGGGTCGCTTGAGGGTCGGTCGTGTCCGGGTCGCTACCACCCGCTTCCACATGAGAGCTGAATCACGGAACAGAGGGGTAGAACTGAGGTAAGCCTCATATAAGTTAGGGCCGCCTTAGTCGTTAGTTGCAGCAC
The DNA here is from genome assembly GCF_044460245.1 of Streptomyces sp. NPDC050145. Lineage (NCBI taxonomy): Bacteria > Bacillati > Actinomycetota > Actinomycetes > Kitasatosporales > Streptomycetaceae > Streptomyces > Streptomyces sp. NPDC050145. The sequence continues at coordinate 27,939 of NZ_JBITJS010000005.1, forward strand.
GACCCGTACTTACCTGGAGCCCGCATGCGAGCCGTCCGACTCACCGTCGCCACCGCCGTCGCCACGGTGGCGGCCCTGACCGCCGTCACGGGCTGCACCGAGAAGAGCGAGTCCAAGGACAAGGGTTCCGACGCGATCAAGGTGACCGCGACCGACGACAGCTGCAAGGTCTCGGCGACCTCGTTCCCCGCCGGCCACGTCAAGCTGGCGGTCGAGAACAAGGGCGCCAAGGTCACCGAGGTCTACGTCCTGTTCCCCGACGACCGGATCGTCACCGAGCGCGAGAACATCGCCCCCGGCACCAAGGCGAACATCACCGCGGAGATCAAGGCCGGCGCGTACGAGATCGCCTGCAAGCCCGGCATGACGGGCAAGGGCATCCGGCAGAAGGTCGAGGCGACCGGTGGCAAGGCCGCCGCCAAGCGCGACCCGCGCCTCGACAAGGCCGTCGCCGCGTACCGCACGTACACGCAGACGCAGGCCGACGAGACGCTGCCCAAGGTCAAGAAGTTCACGGACGCGATCCGCAAGGGCGACGTCGAGGGCGCCAAGAAGGCCTACGCCGACTCCCGCATCGGCTGGGAGCGCACCGAGCCGGTCGCCGAGTCCTTCGGTGACATCGACCCGGCCGTCGACGTCCGCGAGGACGGTCTGGCCGACGACCAGGACCCGAAGACGGACTGGACCGGCTGGCACCGCCTGGAGAAGTCGCTGTGGAAGGACGGCAGGATCGGCTCCCGTGAGAAGGAGCTGGCGACGCTGCTCGACAAGGACCTCAAGGACTGGCAGGAGCGCGTCGGCAAGGCCGTGATCACGCCGACCTCGATGGCGAACGGCGCCAAGGAGCTGCTCGACGAGGTCGCCACCGGCAAGGTCACCGGCGAGGAGGAGGCCTACTCGCACACCGACCTCGTCGACTTCAAGGCCAACGTCGAGGGCGCCGAGAAGGCGTACGACCTGCTCAAGCCGGTCGCCTCGGAGAACGACGCGGCGCTCACCAAGGAGCTCGACCGCCAGTTCGCCGCCGTCGACAAGCTGCTCGACAAGTACCGCAAGGACAAGAACTCCTACGACTTCACGTCCTACGACAAGGTCGGCAAGCCGGAGCAGAAGGAGCTGTCCGACGCGGTGAACGCGCTGGCGGAGCCGCTGTCCAAGCTGGCCGCGGCCGTCGTCGTCAAGTAACCGGCGAACGTACGAGAGACATCAGGAGGCAGCCCATGACCGACACCGACACGGACCAGGTCAAGGACACGGGGACGACTTCGTCCTCCGCCCCGTCCCGGCGTTCGCTGCTCGCCGCCGGAGGGGCCGGGCTCGCGCTCGGCGCCGCCGCGGCGGGCGGGGCCGTCGCGCTGACCCGCACCGGGGCCGACGACATGCAGCCGGCCGCCGAGACGGGCGGCGCCGTGCCGTTCCACGGCGCGCACCAGGCGGGCATCGCGACCCCGGTCCAGGACCGGCTGCACTTCGCGGCGTTCGACGTGAAGACGGACGACCGCGAGGCGTTCGTCCAGCTGCTCAAGGACTGGACCGAGGCCGCCGCGCTGATGTGCGAGGGCCGGACGGTCGGCGACGGCGCGTACGGCGGGCTGCCGGAGGCGCCGCCGGACGACACGGGCGAGGCGCTCGGCCTCAAGCCGTCCCGGCTGACCCTGACGATCGGTTTCGGCCCCTCGTTCTTCGACAAGCACGGCAAGGCGTTCGGGATCGCGGACCGGCGGCCCGAGGCGCTCGTCGACCTGCCGAAGTTCCCCGGCGACAACCTCGACAAGGCGCGCAGCGGCGGCGACCTGTGCGTGCAGGCCTGCGCCGACGACCCGCAGGTCGCGGTGCACGCCATCCGCAACCTGGCCCGGATCGGCTTCGGCAAGGTCGCCATCCGCTGGTCGCAGCTCGGCTTCGGCAAGACCTCCTCGACGACTCCGAACGCGCAGACCCCGCGCAACCTGTTCGGCTTCAAGGACGGCACCCGCAACATCGCGGGCACCGAGAAGGGCCGCCTCGCCGAGCACGTGTGGGTCGGCGACTCGACGTGGATGGACGGCGGCTCGTACCTCGTGGCCCGCCGGATCCGGATGAACGTCGAGACCTGGGACCGCACCTCGCTGCAGGAGCAGGAGGACGTGTTCGGCCGCGACAAGCGCGAGGGCGCGCCCGTCGGCAAGGCGAAGGAGCACGACCAGCCGTTCCTGAAGGCGATGAAGCCGACCGCGCACGTGCGGCTCGCGCACCCGGACGCCAATCACGGGGCGACGATCCTGCGCCGCGGCTACTCGTTCACGGACGGCACCGACGGTCTCGGCCGGCTCGACGCGGGCCTGTTCTTCCTCGCCTACCAGAAGGACGTGCGCAAGGGGTTCATCCCGGTGCAGCGGAGTCTGGCGGCGGACGCGCTGAACGAGTACATCCAGCACGTCGGTTCGGCCGTGTTCGCCGTGCCGCCGGGGGTGCGGGACAAGAACGACTGGTGGGGCCGCGGCCTCTTCGAGCGCACGGAGGCGTGAGGGCATGTTCGCGAACTATCTGATCGGCCTGCGTGAGGGCCTCGAGGCGAGCCTGATCGTCTGCATCCTCATCGCCTACCTGGTGAAGACGGACCGCAAGGACGCGCTGAAGCCGGTATGGCTCGGGGTCGGCGTGGCCGTGCTCGTGGCCTTCGGGTTCGGCGCTGCGCTGGAGTTCGGATCGCAGGAGATGACGTTCAAGGCGCAGGAGGCGCTCGGCGGTTCGCTGTCGATCGTCGCGGTCGGCCTGGTGACGTGGATGGTGTTCTGGATGCGGCGCACCGCCCGGCACCTGAAGTCGGAGCTGCACGGCAAGCTGGACGCCGCCCTCCAGATGGGTACGGCGGCGCTGGTCGTCACGGCGTTCCTCGCCGTGGGCCGGGAGGGCCTGGAGACGTCCCTGTTCGTGTGGACGGCGGTGCACGCCACCAGCAACGGCACGTCGGAGCCGGTGATCGGCGCGCTGCTCGGCCTCGCCACGGCGGTGTTCCTGGGCTGGCTGTTCTACCGGGGCGCGCTGAAGATCAACCTGGCGAAGTTCTTCACGTGGACCGGCGGCATGCTGGTCGTCGTGGCGGCGGGCGTGCTCGCGTACGGCGTGCACGACCTCCAGGAGGCGGACTTCATCGGCGGCCTCAACAACCTGGCCTTCGACATCAGTTCGACGATCGCGCCCGACGGCTGGCTGGGCACGCTCCTCAAGGGCGTCTTCAACTTCCAGCCCGACCCGACCGTGCTCCAGGTCGCCGTGTGGTGCGCCTACCTGGTGCCGACGCTGGCGCTGTTCTTCGCCCCGCCCGGCCTGTTCTCGCGTCGTACGCGGCAGCGGGTCGAGGCCTGAGGCCCGAGGGCCCCGGCGGAACTACGGCCTGCCTCTTCCCGGTAGGGTTCGGCCCCGGGAAGGGGTAGGTGAGGTCAAGGTCATGAGCGAGGTCAGGAACAGGCGCGTCCGCCCGGCCGCGGCGGTCGTGGCGACGGCCCTGCTGTCCCTCACGGCGAGCGGGTGCGTGACCGTGCACGGGGAGCTCGAGGTCGTCCCGACGACCACGAAGACGGAGGCCGCGCGGGCTCTGGGCACCTTCGTGACCGCGTACAACAAGGCGGACCGGACGTACGACCGGGCCGCCGACGAGAAGTACGTGACCGGGCCGCTCGCCGCGATCGACACGGCCAAGCTGAAGGCGGGTCACGCGCTGCAGCCGGAGGGCAATCCGAAGCACTCCCCGCTGGAGCTGACCGACGCGAAGTTCACCGTGCCGAAGAAGGCGGGCTGGCCCCGCTGGTTCGTCGCGGACACGGACAGCAATCGCGGTACGGGCACCCGCTGGCTCCTCGTCTTCACCCGTGACGCGGAGAACCGGCCGTGGGCGGTGTCGTACCTGACGGTGCTCCAGGAGAGCCAGGTTCCCGCGTTCGACGTGGACGCGGACGGCTGGGGCGAGGCGGTGGACGCGGACGCGTCCGGTCTCGCGGTGCCGCCGCAGAAGGTGCCCGCGCGGTACACGGCGTACCTGAAGGACGGCGGCTCCGGTTTCGCGCCGGGCCCCTACACCTCGGTGTGGCGCGAGACCCGCAAGAAGAACGAGTCGCGGCCCGGGCTCGCGACCCAGTTCATCGACGAGCCGCTCACCTCGGGCGACTACGCCCCGGTCGCGCTGCGCACCAAGGACGGCGGGGCGCTCGTCTTCTTCACGACGCGGCGCTACGAGAAGCAGACCGCGTCCCAGGGCAGCGACCTGCCGGCGATCAACCCCAGCGTGAAGGCGCTGATGACGGGTGAGCCGAAGCAGTCGGCGACGTACGGCTACGTGTCGAACCAGGCGGCGCTCACCCCGGCGGGCTCGTCCGGCGCGGTCCAGGTGCTCGGCCGCGTCCAGGGCATCACGACGGCCGAGGGTTCCTGAGCCCCGCGGCTCCCTACAGGGCCTACCGGGTCTACGGCCAGGCGCTGGTGTAGTCCGGCTCGTCGGCGCCCGTGTGGCGGGCGCAGGCGTCGGTGAGGGCCTCGAGGAGGGTGAGCGGGTCCGGCAGCGGGTGCTCCGGGCCGCGCAGCCAGGTCACCGCGCGGTCGCCGGGCAGGCGGGCCGGCGGGACCAGGACGTAGGAACCGCGGCAGTGCCAGCGCAGGCCGGGGTGCTCGTCCATCGTCTCGGGGTGGCAGTCCAGCTCACAGGGCCACCACTCGTCCTCGTCGGCCGGGGTGCCGCGGGTCGCCGTGAAGAACAGCATGCGGTCGCCGCCGGACTCGGCGACGGGGCCGACGTCGATGCCGCTGGTGAGCAGTCGCTCCAGCGCCTCCTGGCCGGCGGCCAGCGGGACGTCCAGGACGTCGTGGACGAGGCCGGTCGCGGTGACGAAGTTGGCCTGCGGCTGGTGCCGGGCCCAGCGCTCGATCTGGCCGCGGTCCGTCGTGGACTGGGTCTGCCAGGCGAACGAGATGGGGTGCCGGCCCGGCGTCGGACAGCCGATGCGGTTGCACGAACAGCGGTAGTCGGCGGGGTGCGCGGCCGGGGCCAGCGGGAGCCCGGCCGCGGCGGCGGCCAGCAGCAGCGCCTCGCGGTCCGGGTCGACGGGGGCCTCTCTGGGCGCCCGGGAGGCCTTCAGCCACCGGGTGAACCGGCCCAGGCCGCCGTGTCCGCTGCCGTCGTGCGCCGCGCCCATCTATCCCCTCACCATCGCCGTCGTGCCGAGTGACCGGATGAATCCCGGACCAACATGGTCCCACCATCCTGCGCCCCGGGTGGCCACAGTCCCCATCCGGGGTACCCCGGGCCCGTACGGACAGGCGTTCAGGGGGTGGCGGGGCGGGCCGCGATCCCGTGGAGGGCGTACTCGACGAGGCGGTCCGTGTACGCGTGGTCGAGCGGTCCCGTGCCCTGGAGCCAGCGCTGCGCGATCGGCGAGACGAACAGGTCGCGGGCGGTCTCGGGGTCGAGGTCGGCGCGCAGCTGCCCTGCGTCCCGGGCGGCGCGCAGCCGGGCGGTGTAGAGGTCGAGGCCGGGCATGAGGAGGCGGCGGACGAAGCCCTCGGCGAACTCCCGGTCGGCGAGGCCCTCGGCGGCCAGGGCGCGGGCGGGGGCCTCGAAGCGGGGGTCCTGGAGTTCGTCGACGGTGGCGCGCAGGACGAGCTTGAGGTCGGCGGCGAGGTCGCCGGTGTCGGGCAGGCCCGAGCCGCCGACGGGGACGCCGGGGTGGTTCGCGGCGACGGCGCGCGCGTTCTGCTCGTTGAGGTCGATGAAGGCCTCCATCAGGACCTCGGCCTTCGATCCCCACCAGCGGTAGATCGTCTGCTTGCCGACGCCGGCGCGGGCGGCGATGCCCTCGATGGTGGTGCGGGGGTAGCCGACCTCTCCCACGAGACCGAGGGCGGCGTCGTAGATGGCGCGGCGGGAGCGTTCGCTGCGGCGGGCCGAGTCGGGGGCCGTCTTCTTGGCGGGATTGCTGGCTGGCGTGGCTGACATGGATCGAATGTAGCAGCGAAGCGAGGCGAGACGTGCCGTCTCACAAGCCTTGGGCGACCCTCGAAAACGCTTGACAAGACGGTGCGTCTCGCCCAGAGTGGGGCACGTTCCGAGAACGAGACGCAACGTCTCGTCCTCATTTTCGTCGGTCGATTCGTGGAGGACACCATGACCCGAGGTGGATCAGGCAACATGCTGGGCGTCGGCGGCACCCGCAGCAACCTCTCCCGCAAGGCGCTGCGCGGCGGTGGCCGCGGAGGCCGCACGGGAGGTGCGGGGGTAGACGCGGCCACGCAGAAACGGGAGCTGCTGCGCAGGCTGCGGGATCAGCGGGGCGAGTCCGAGGCCCCGTGACGACCGTCGCCGGGTGACGCCGCGCTCAGGCCGAGGCCGGGGGCCAGGGGTCGCCCCACTCCGCGTCCCGGGCCGCCCGGTAGAGCGAGCCGTGCTTCTTCGTCACCGTGACACGGTCCAGCCCGGGGACCGGCTCGCAGAGGTCGAGGAGGACCTGGCCCTTGCGGATCTGGGGCTTGCGGACGATGCGGGACGCCCCCCGCTCCGGGTCGAAGCGGACGGCCGCCACGTACGCGAACTTCTCGTCCTCGTACGCCAGCGAACCCCCCTTGACCTGCCGGTGCAGGGAGGACCGGGCGACCCGCGCGGAGAAGTGGCACCAGTCCGTGCCGGCCACGATCGGGCAGGCCGCGCTGTGCGGGCACGGCGCGGCGACCTGGAATCCGGCCGCGATCAGCCGGTCGCGGGCCTCGATGACGCGGAGGTAGCCGTCCGGGGTGCCGGGCTCGATGACGACCACGGCCCCGCCGTCGGCGTCCGCGGCACCGGCCGCCGCGTCGACGACCGCCGCGCGATCCGCCTCCGTCAGCTCCTTGAGGACGTAGGAGATGGTGACGAGATCGGCGCCGGGGAGCGGATCGCCCGTACCGATGCGGCCGCGCTTCCAGGTGACCGAGGACTTCAGGCCGGCGTCGCGGGAGGCGAGTTCGCGGCCGAGGGCGAGCGCGGGCTCGGACCAGTCGAGGACCGTCGTGGGGCGGTTGCCGGGCAGGACGTCGTGCGCCGCCCAGACCGCCGCGCCGGTCCCGCCCCCGATGTCGAGGTGGGAGCCGGGCAGCCAGTCGGCCGGGGCGGCGTCGAGCAGCGCGCCCAGCGCCGAGCGCACCGCCTCGAACGTGGCCGGCATCCGGTACGCCGCGTACGCCGCGACGTCGGCGCGGTCCCGCAGGATCGGCGCGTCGGTCGGGGTGGTGCCCCGGTAGCTGGCGATGAGCCGCTCGACGGCGCGGGCCGCCTGGGTGGGCGGCAGTCCGTCGAGGAGACCGGCGAGGGCCGAACGGAGAGTGTCGGCGGAGGACTGGATCGGGGCGTTCACCCAGAGATTTTAAGGCCGGGAATTTTAAGGGGCGCCGAGCGGGATCACCGCGCGGGCGAGACAGGTGGCCGCCGCGGCGCGCGGCGCGCTGTCGGCGGGGCGGCGGCGCGGGTGGACGGTGTTGGCGAGCAGCACGAGGAACGTGTCCGTGGCGGGGTCGACGACGAGGCTGGTGCCGGTGAAGCCGGTGTGCCCCGCCGCGCCGTGCCCGGCGAGCTCGCCCATGAACCCGGGCTGGTCGACGGCGAAGCCGAGCCCGGGCGCGGCCAGCATCAGGTCGACGAAGTCGGGGCCGAGGATGCGGGCGGTGCCGTAGGAGCCGCCACCGAGCAGGGTCCGGCACAGGATCGCCAGGTCGGGCGCGGTGGAGAAGAGGCCGGCGTGGCCCGCGACGCCGCCGAGCGCCCAGGCGTTCTCGTCGTGCACCTCGCCGCGCAGCATGCCGCGGTCGGCCTTGGCCCAGGGGCGGCCCTGGTCCTCGGTGGCGGCGGCGCCCGGCCGGGGCCCGAACGAGGTGGCGGTCATACCGAGGGGCCGGGTGATGCCGTCGCGGATCAGCACGTCGAGCGGGCGGCCGGTGAGGCGCTCCAGGACGTGCTGGAGCAGCAGCATGTTGAGGTCGGAGTAGCGGTACTCGCCCGGCGCCGACACGGGTCGCTCCGTGCGCAGGGCGGCGATCCGGGCGGCCCGGTCCCGGGCCTCGTAGAGCGGGAGTTCGGGGCGCAGGCCGGAGGTGTGGGTGAGGAGCCGGCGGACGGTGATGCCGTGTTCGGCGGCGGCCGTGAACTCGGGGATGTACGCGCCGACCTTGGCGTCGATGCCGAGGGTGCCGCGCTCGATCTGCTGGACGGCGGCGATCGAGGTGAACAGCTTGGTGAGGGACGCCAGGTCGAAGGGGGTGTCGAGGGTCATGGGGACGCGGGCGGCGAGTGGCAGTTCCACGCCCCGGTCGGTGCGCTCGTCGTAGGCGGAGTAGCGCACGGCCCAGCCGCAGACGGCCTCGGCGGCGATCACCGGGCCGCGTCCGGCGAGCAGGACGGCGCCCGCGCACCAGGGCTGCTGTCCCTCGGGCAGCAGCCGTACGCCGCGTACGAGCTCGGCGAGAAGCGCGGGGTCGAGCCCGGCCCGCTCGGGGGTGCCGTGGCGCAGTCTTGGCGTGCTCAGCTTTCCCGCACCTCCTCGGCGCGCTGCTGCCAGGGGCGGCACAGCGTGACGAAGGCGAGGGCGGCGGCGAGTCCGCAGCAGAGCTGGACGACGGCCATGGGGACGGCGGTGTGCTCGCCCGCGATGCCGACGAGCGGCGAGGCGACGGCCCCTATGAGGAAGGAGGAGGTGCCGAGCAGCGCGGAGGCGGAGCCGGCGGCGTGCGGGGTGCGCATGAGGGCGAGCGCGTTGGTGTTCGGGGTGGTCAGGGCCATGGAGGCCATGAGCGCGAACAGGCCCGCGGAGACCGGTACGAGGCCGAGCCGCTCGGGGCTGCCGAGGACGCCGGTCGCGACGAGGAGCAGGAAGGCGGCGGCGAGGACGATGAGGCCGATCCCGGTGCCGAGGACCTTGTCGAGGTCGACGCGGCCGACGAGCAGCTTGCCGTTGAGCTGGCCGACGGGGATCAGGCCGACCGAGTTCAGCCCGAAGAGCAGGCTGAAGGTCTGCGGCGAGGCGCCGTAGATCTCCTGGATGACGAACGGCGAGGCGCTGATGTAGGCGAACAGCGCGGCGAACGCGAAACCGCCCGCGATCATGTACCCGGCGAAGACACGGTCGGCGAGCAGGCCGCGCATGGTGCGCAGCGCCTCGCCCACTCCCCCGCCGTGGCGCCGCTCGGGCACCAGCGTCTCGGGCAGGCACTTCCACACGAGCGCGGTGAGCGCGAGGCCGATCGCGGTGAGGACGACGAAGACGCCGCGCCAGTCGGTGACGCGCAGCACCTGGCCGCCGATGAGCGGGGCGACGATCGGGGCGACACCGGAGATCAGCATCAGGGTGGAGAAGAAGCGGGCCATCGCGACGCCGTCGTAGAGGTCGCGGACGACGGCGCGGGCGATGACGATGCCGGCGGCGCCCGCGAGGCCCTGGAGCAGCCGGAAGGCGATGAGCAGGGCGGCGTTCGGCGCGAGGGCGCAGATCGCGGTGGCGGCTACGTAGACGAGGAGGCCGGCCAGGAGCGGTCCGCGGCGGCCCCACTTGTCGCTCATCGGGCCGACGACGAGCTGGCCGAGCGCCATGCCGGTGAGGCAGGCGGTCAGGGTGAGCTGGGCGGTGGCGGCGGAGGTGTGCAGGGCGCCGGTGACCTCGGGCAGGGCCGGGAGGTACATGTCCATCGACAGCGGCGGCACGGCGGTGAGTCCGCCGAGCACGAGGGTGACGAGGAGGCCGGTGCGGGCCGCCGCGCCGGGCGGTCCGGTCCGGGGTGGCGGTGGCGCTGTCCCGGTGCTCCCTGCCGTCCCGGTGCTCCCGCTCTCCGCCATCCCGAAGCTCCCCCGTATCCCGTCCTGGTGTCCGCCGACTCTCCCGGTCGTGCGTGCGATTACCTATGCTCTCAGCTCGGCGGAGTGGTCGGGACCGGGAACCGGGGTGGGACTGGGATGGCTGGGGAACGCGTGCGCTGGGGGATCCTCGCGACGGGCGGCATCGCGCAGCAGTTCACGGCGGAGCTGATGGATCTGCCGGACGCGGAGGTGGTGGCGGTCGCGTCCCGCACCGAGGCCGGCGCGAAGACCTTCGCCGAACGGTTCGGGATCGGCCGGGCGTACGGCGACTGGGCCTCGCTCGCCGCGGACGAGGACGTCGACGTGGTGTACGTGGCCACGCCGCACTCCGCGCACCGCGAGGCGGCGGGGCTCTGCCTGGAGGCGGGGCGCGCGGTGCTCTGCGAGAAGGCGTTCACCCTGAACGCGCGGGAGGCGGAGGAGCTCGTCGCTCTCGCCCGGTCGCGGGGGCTGTTCCTGATGGAGGCCATGTGGATGTACTGCCATCCGCTGATCCGGCGCCTGAAGGCACTCGTCGACGAGGGCGTGATCGGTGAAGTCCGCACGGTCCAGGCCGACTTCGGGCTTGCGGGTCCCTTCCCTCCCTCGCACCGGCTGCGGGACCCGGCGCAGGGCGGGGGCGCGACCCTCGATCTCGGCGTGTACCCGGTGTCGTTCGCCCATCTGCTGCTCGGCGAGCCCGAGTCGGTGACGGCGCGGGCCCAGCTCTCCCCCGAGGGCGTCGACCTCCAGACCGGGATGCTGCTGTCCTGGTCCGGCGGGGCGCAGGCGCTGCTGCACTGTGCGGTCAACTCCGGTACGGGGGTGACGGCTTCGGTGACGGGTTCCGCGGGGCGGATCGATGTGCCGGGCGGCTTCTTCTACCCGGACCGCTTCGTGCTGCACCGGGACGGGCGGGAGCCGGAGGAGTTCGTGGCGACGGCGGAGGACGGGCCGCGGGATTCGATGCGGCACGAGGCGGTCGAGGTCATGCGGTGCCTTCGGGGCGGGTCGGTCGAATCGCCGCTCGTGCCGCTGGATGGATCTCTGGGTGTGATGCGCACGCTGGACGCTGTGCGCTCGGCGATCGGGGTGCGGTATCCGGGGGAGGCGTGATCGGTTTCGTCGCCGGGTGCGGGTGAGTGGGGGAGGCTGGTCGGGGAAATGCGACCCGAAGGGTCTGCATTTCAGGGGCGCGGGGAACTGCGCGAGAAGCCCCACCGGGCCGCGGTCGGCGACGGACCACGGCCCGGCAGACGCGACGCCTAGGCCGGGTGCAGGCCAGGGCTACCGACCGGCACGATGAAGGAGGCCGCCGTCGAGACCGGCGCCCCCGGGACGGTAACCGCCGGGACCACCTTGAAGTCGGCCCGAGCCTCCCGCTCGCCCAGAGCGACCGTCGCGTAACCCCGCTGCCCCCCATAGTGCTTGAGGTGCGGATTGCGCTCCAGATACCCGGCCCAGTTGGACGGGCGGGCCGATCCGTCCTTCCCGCTGGTGATCGACGTGGTCACGATCTCCGTACCGACGGTCCGCGACCCGGCGTCGTTCGCGTCCCGGTGAATGTCCATCGCGTACGAGACATGCACGTCCCCGGTGAGCACCATGAGGTTCTCGACGCGGGCCGCCTCCGCCCCGGCGAGGACCCGCTCGCGTGACGCGGGGTAGCCGTCCCAGGAGTCCATGGAGAGCGTGGTGTTGCCGGCGGCGGGGTTGTTGCGGCGGGCGAACGTGACCTGCTGGGGCACGAGGTTCCACAGGGCGCGGGAGCGGCGCCAGCCGTCGGTGAGCCAGCGCTCCTGGGTGAGGCCCGGCAGGGTCTGGGAGGCGGCCTCGGACTCGGGGGTCGGGGACTTCCAGCCGTCGCCGTTGGCCTGGTTCGTGCGGTACTGGCGGGTGTCGAGGATGTCGAACTGGGCGAGCCGGCCCCAGTGCAGGCGCCGGTAGAGCCGCATGTCGGGGCCGTCGGGGCGCTGGGGGCGGCGCAGCGGCTGGTTCTCCCAGTAGGCGCGGTACGCGGAGGCGCGGCGCAGCAGGAACTCCTCGGGCGGCACGTCGTTCTCGGGGGTGTCGCCCGCGTAGTTGTTCTCGGTCTCGTGGTCGTCCCAGGTGACGACGAAGGGGTGCGCGGCGTGCGCGGCCCGCAGGTCGGGGTCGGACTTGTAGAGGGCGTACCGCAGTCGGTAGTCCTCCAGCGTCATGGTCTCCCGGTTGAAGACGGCGGGCAGGACGCGGTCGGTGTACTTGCGGGCGCCGCCGGCGGAGTTCACGGCGTACTCGTAGAGGTAGTCGCCGAGGTGGAACACGACGTCGACGTCGTCCTGGGCGAGGTGGCGGTACGCGGTGAAGTAGCCGTCGTGGTACGCCTGGCAGGAGACGGCGGCGAGGGTCAGCGCGGCGGCCCGGCTCGAGGCGGCGGGGGCGGTGCGGGTGCGGCCGGTCTCGCTGGTCCAGTCGCCGGCGCGGAAGCGGTAGTAGTAGACGCGGCCGGGCGCGAGGTGCTCGATCTCGACGTGCACGGCGTGGTCGAACTCGGGGTGCGCGGTGGTGGTGCCGCGCCGCACGACCTGGCGGAACCGCTCGTCGTGGGCGAGCTCCCAGCGGACCTCGACGCGCTCGGCGGGCAGCCCGCCGCCGGGTTCGTACGGGGCGGGGGCGAGCCGGGTCCACAGGAGCACGGAGTCCGGGAGCGGGTCGCCGGACGCCACGCCGAGGGTGAACGGGTCGTCGGTGATTCTGCGGGCGTCGAGCTCGGCGGCGGCCGCGGCGCCGGCGGCCGGGAGGTTCACGGCGAAGGCGAGCGCGGCGGCCGCGCCGGTGACGGTGAGGAAGCGGCGGCGGCCCAAGTGGCGGGCGGCGGCGCGGAGTTCCTGGGCGTGCTGCGGTACGTGCGAGCTTTCGTGCGACATGTGCCCTCCCCTGGCGGCCGGCCGGCGCCGGCGTCAAGGGAGATTGGAGTGGCCCGGGACGAAGCCGGGACGAAGCCGCACTGTCGCGGACACGACAGCCACATGTCGGATGGGTGATGTCCACGTGGCGGTACGACCCGTACGCTGCGGCCCCATGAACGTTTCGCACCCCACCGCGCCGCGCACCGCTGTCGTCACGGGAGCCGGGTCCGGCATCGGCCGGGCCGTCGCCCTCGAACTGCTGCGGGGCGGCTGGCGGGTGGCCCTCGCGGGCCGGCGCGTGGAGACCCTGGAGGAGACGGCGGGGCTCGCGCCCGGCACCGAGTCCCTCGCGGTCCGCACCGACGTCTCGGACCCCGGCGCCGTGGCCGCGCTCTTCGCCGCCGTGCGGGAGCACTTCGGGCGGCTCGATCTGCTCTTCAACAACGCGGGGACGTTCGGTCCCGGCGGCGTGCCGGTGGAGGACCTCGACTACGCCGCCTGGCGGCACGTCGTCGACACGAACCTCAACGGGGCGTTCCTGTGCGCGCAGGCGGCGTTCCGGCAGATGAAGGAGCAGGACCCCCAGGGCGGCCGGATCATCAACAACGGCTCCATCTCGGCGCACGCGCCCCGGCCGCACTCGGTCGCGTACACGACGACGAAGCACGCGCTGACGGGTCTGACGAAGTCACTGTCCCTGGACGGCCGCCCGTACCGGATCGCCGTCGGCCAGATCGACATCGGCAACGCGGCGACGGACATGACCGAGCGCATGCAGAGCGGGATCCTCCAGGCCGACGGGACGGTGGCGGCGGAGCCCGTGATGGACGTGGCGGACGTCGCCCGCACGGTCCGCCACATGGCCGAACTCCCCCTCGACGCGAACATCCAGTCGGCCACGATCCTGGCCACGAACATGCCGTACGTGGGCCGAGGCTGACCGCCTCCGGCGCAGGGCGGGCCCATCGCCCCTGGGGGCGCACGAAGTGTGCCCTCCAGGGGCGCGGGGCTGTGTCTATTTGCGGCTCCGCCGCGTGGGCGCGAGAAGCCCCACCGCCCCGCAGCCGGCGACGAACCAGCAATCCACAACGGCGCGCACGCGCCCCGGGCAACAAGATCGCAACACCCCGGCGCTCACCGCCGAGGCATGACAAGAATGGGCGGCATGACAGACGTGCTGCGCTACACCGCCTTCGCCACCACCCCCGCCGGAGGCAACCCCGCCGGCGTCGTCCTCGACGCCACCGCCCTGAGCGACGACGACATGCTGAAGATCGCCGCCGACCTGAACTACAGCGAGTCCGCCTTCGTGACCCCGGCCGAGACCGGCACGGGCCACACCGTCCGCTACTTCAGCCCCCGCGCCGAGGTCCCGTTCTGCGGCCACGCGACGGTGGCCACTGCGGTCGCCCTCGCGGAGCGCCACGGCACCGGTGACTACCTGTTCCACACCCGGGCCGGCGAGGTCCCCGTCAGCGTCCACGAGGACGCCGGCACCCTGCGCGCCACCCTGACCAGCGTCGCCCCGCACACCGAGGACGTCGCCCCCGCCGACCTGACGGAGGCACTCGCGGCGCTCGACTGGCCGGCCGCCGACCTGGACCCGGCGCTCCCGCCCCGGATCGCGTACGCAGGCGCCCGCCATCTGGTCCTCGGCGCGGCCACCCGCGAACGACTCGCCGACCTCGCCTACGACTTCGACCGGCTCGCGGCGCTGATGCACCGCCTGGACCTGACGACCGTACAACTCGTATGGCGGGAGGCGGAGTTCACGTACCACGTACGGGACCCGTTCCCCGTTGGCGGAGTCGTCGAGGATCCGGCGACGGGCGCCGCGGCCGCCGCGTTCGGCGCGTACGCGCGGGAGCTCGGCCTGGTGCCGGACGAGGCGGTGCTGACCCTGCACCAGGGCGCGGACATGGGCCGTCCCGGCGAGCTCACGGTGACGCTGCGCGCGGGCGACCCCCGCGTCCGGGTGAGCGGAACGGCGGTGCCGATCCCCTGACCCCCGGCCCGCGGGGACGGAGCCTCACGCCTGACCGGTCTCGAACCGGGTGACCTTCCCGCCGGCGACGTCGAACCGCCACGCGGTCCGCATCTCGCCCCACGTGTCGTTGCTGTACTGGGCGACGAGACCGCGGCCGCCCGCGGTCTCCTTCTCGATCTCCATGTGACCGTGGGAGTCGAAGATCTCGCGGGTCGTCCAGTCCTCGAGGTCCCGCTCACTGCCGTCGTCGGCCATGGTCGCACCGGGTGCGAGGGCGGCGCGGAAGGCGTCCCGGTCGTGGGAGTTGAGCGCCGTGACGAAGGCACGGACCGCGGGGTCGCTGAGCTTGGCTGTCTGGATGGGCATGGACTCAGGCTGGCACCGGCCCCGGCACCCCGCCACCGGGCCCACCACCCGAACGGGCCCCGTACGCGTGGTGCGGGGCCCACTGCTGCAGGACCGTGGAGACATGACCTGCACACGATTCCGTACGTCCTCCGCCTCCCGTTCGAACCGCGTCGACCTGGGCCTGCTCGCGCTGCGCCTGGGCACCGGCGGGGTTCTCGCCGCGCACGGCGCGCAGAAGCTGCTCGGCTGGTTCGGCGGCGGTGGCCTGTCCGGCACGGCCGCCGCCATGGAGTCCATGGGCTACAGCCCGCCGAAGGCCAGCGCGCTCGCGGCCGGGCTCGGCGAGGCGGGCGGCGGCGCGCTGCTCGCCCTGGGCCTGGCGACGCCGGTGGCGGGCGCCGCCGCGGCCGGGACGATGGCGGGAGCCGCCGCGGTGCACGCGCCGAACGGGTTCTTCGCGATGGGCGGCGGCTACGAGTACCCCGCCTTTCTCGGCTTCGTCGCGGCGGGCCTCGCCGTGACCGGACCGGGCCGCTACTCCCTCGACCGCGCCTTCGCGGGCGTCCTCGACCGGCCCTGGATGGTGCCGGCGGCGCTCGTCGGGGCCGGGGCGGCGGCGCTCGCGGTGGTCGGCTCGCGCAACAAGCGGGTGGCCGAGCCGGCGGAGGGCGAGACCGGCGAGGAGTGACCCGCCCCGGCCCGCCTACCCTCACCCCATGAACGACGACGAACTGTGGACGACCATCGGCCGACTGCGCACCTGGATCGACGAGAACAGCCAACTGCCGCCCCAGGAATCGCTGTTGCTGCGCATGCTGAAACTGTCGGAGGAGGTCGGCGAGGTCTCCGAGGCGGTCATCGGCGCGATCGGCCACAACCCGCGCAAGGGCGTCAGCCACTCCTGGCAGGACGTCGAGTCGGAACTGTGCGACGTCGTCGTGACGGCCCTGGTCGCCCTGAGCACCCTCACCCCCGACCCCCGCGCGAGGCTCTCCGCCCATGTCACAGGCGTCGCCGAACGCTCGCTGGGCGGCGCCTGACCGGCGGTGCGCGGCCCCTGGTTAGGGTGTCCCGGGATCACGAGGCACAGGGGGCAGATCATGCAGGGAACCACCGGGTTCGTCACTGCGGTCAGCAGCAACGGCGCGTACTCCTTCACCAAGCCGAACCGGGACAGCATCACACTGCTCGCCGGGCTCGGTGTCGAGGGTGACGTGCACGCGGGGGTCACGGTCAAGCACCGTTCCCGGGTGCGTCAGGACCCGACGCAGCCGAATCTGCGGCAGGTCCATCTGATGCACGAGGAGCTGTTCGCGGAGGTGGCGGGTGAGGGCTTCGCGGTCCGCCCCGGCGACCTCGGGGAGAACGTGACGACGCGCGGCCTGGACCTGCTGGCCCTGCCGACGGGGGCGCTGCTGCACCTGGGGGACGGCGGCGCGGTGATCGAGATCACGGGGCTGCGCAATCCGTGCGTGCAGATCGACACGTTCCAGGACGGGCTGCTCAAGCAGTGCGTCGGGCGGGACGAGGAGACGGGCGCCGTGGTCCGCAAGGCAGGGATCATGAGCGTGGTCCGCGAGGGCGGTGTCGTGCGCCCCGGCGACGCGATCCGCGTGGAGCTGCCGCAGGGCCCGCACAAGCCACTGGAGAAGGTCTGACGCGTCGGCCGCGCCTGCCGCGCCCGGGGGACGGGCCTCTTCGGGCGCCGTCGAGGCGGCCACGAGGTGAACCAGGTGAACGACTACCATCGCCGCCATGACTGACAGGCGCCGCACGACCGAACCGCCCCGCCTGGGCGTGGCCATCATCACGATGGGCAACCGCCCCGACGACGTGGCCGCCCTCCTCGACTCGGTCGCCAAGCAGGGTGTCGCCCCGGTGCGCGTCGTCCTGATCGGCAACGGCACGGTGCTGCCCGCGTACGACACGTACCCCTTCGAGGTCACGACGGTCGAGCTGGACGACAACCTGGGCTGCCCCGGCGGCCGCAACGTCGCCCTGGCCCGGCTGCGCGCGTTCGGCGACGTGGACGTGGCCGTCGAGCTGGACGACGACGGGCTCCTCGTCGACGCCGACGTCTTCGGCACGATCCGGGAGCTGTACGCGTCGGACCCGCGCCTGGGCATCGTCGGTTTCCGGATCGCCGACGAGCACGGGGAGACGCAGCGCCGGCACGTGCCGCGGCTGCGCGCGAAGGACCCGATGCGCCGCGGCCTCGTCACCTCGTTCCTCGGCGGCGGCCACGCCTTCTCGATGGACATGCTCGCCGAGACGGGCGACTGGCCCGCCGACTTCTTCTTCACGCACGAGGAGACGGACCTGGCGTGGCGGGCGCTCGACGCGGACTGGAAGGTCCTCTACGAACCCTCCCTCCTCCTCCAGCACCCGAAGACCTCCCCCGCCCGGCACGCGGTCTACCACCGCATGACGGCCCGCAACCGCGTCTGGCTGGCCCGCCGCCGCCTCCCCCTCCCCCTGATCCCCCTCTACCTGACGACCTGGACCCTCCTCACCCTGGCCCGCACCCGCTCGCTCGGCGGCCTGCGCGCATGGGCGGCGGGCTTCGTCGAGGGCGTCCGCACGTCGGCGGGTGAGCGGCGTCCGATGCGGTGGCGCACGGTGTGGCGCATGACGCGCCTGGGGCGACCTCCGCTGATCTGACGGCTTCGGAGCGGCTGCGCCAGGAACGGATCGACGCCTACAGCGCGTTCGCGGGCGCCCTCGCGAACTTCCGCCGGGGGCAGATGGATTACTGGTGCGCGCAGCACGCCGGCCGCGGGACCGGTCGACGCCCGATGACCGGGCGGGGAGTGAGGGGCAGACGAGTCGGGCTGTACGCCGGGTTCTGTTCCCCGGGACCTCGCGGTCGTCGGGGCGACGGCCATCCATCTAGGGCCGGCGTTGCCACCGGCCTCGTGCGGTCTACCCGCGGACATCGGGCGGGCAGCCCTCGATCGTCCGCGCAGAGCCACCGAGGTGGCTCCTCTTGACCTTGCTCCAGGTGGGGTTTACCTAGCCGCCTGAGTCACCTCAGGCGCTGGTGGTCTCTTACACCACCGTTTCACCCTTACCGGCGGCCGAAGCCTCCGGCGGTCTGTTTTCTGTGGCACTGTCCCGCGGGTCACCCCGGGTGGCCGTTAGCCACCACCTTGCCCTGTGGAGCCCGGACGTTCCTCGGGAGGTTCCTGGTGGAACCCCACGCGGCCGCCCGCCCGGCTCGTCTGCCGTGCGGGCCATCTTACCCGCCGCTCCCGTCACTACGGGACGAGAGCCGCCGCCCCCGTCCGCCAGGCGCCGCTCACGTCGGCGCCGTCCGGAAACCGGCCGTGGATCTCCAGGACGACCATGCCGTGGGCGAAGGCCCAGGCGGCGCGGGCCCGGTCGGCGTCACCGCCGCAGGCCCGGACGAGGGGCGCCGCGGCCCGATCCTCCAGGCCGGCGGGCAGCGCGGCCCGGGGCAGGGGCCGCTCGGTGGCGAGGCAGTAGAGGTGCGGGTGGGCGAGGGCCCAGTCGCGGTACGCCCCGGCGAGGGCGTCGAACGACCCGGGGTGCGCCCGCTCGGCCTCCTCGCAGGCCGCCGCCGACTCGGCCAGTATCTGCGCCACGAGTTCGGCCTCGACGGCCTGCTTGTCGGGGAAGTGTTTGTAGAGGGAGGGGGCCTTGATGCCGAGGCGGTCGGCGAGGGCCCGCATGGTCAGCGCCTCGGGGCCGGACTCCTCCAGCAGGGCGCGCGCCTCTGCGGCGATCTCCGTGGCACGGGGCGTGAGCCGCCGGCCCTCCTTCAGGTCAGGCACGCTGGAAGCCCTCCTTGGTCCGCAGTCCGTAGCCGAAGGCGCGATCGTACGAGATGTGGGCGAGCCAGCCGCACATGCCCGCGAAGGCCGGCGTCCAGTCGCCGGGCAGGACCGTGCAGACGACGGCCAGGGCGAACGGGACCAGGGCGCGGTGCGCCAGGTTGTAGAAGGGCACGGCCTTGGGCTGGAGCTGCCCCTTCTCCAGTCGGAGCCGGCCCGCCTCTCCCGCGCCCACCGCGAACGTCAGGTCCGGGGCGATGAAGAACACCACGGCGAGGAGTCCGGCGAGCCACCCGTGGTTGATCGCCTCCACGATCGTGAACGCCGACCAGAACAGTGCGCCCAGCAGCCATGCGGTGCGGCGGATCACGGTGAGCGGCCTGCTTCCGGTAGGGGTGGAGGTGGCGGAGGGGGCGGAGGTGACAGTGGGTGCTGTGGTCGTGCTCATGAGGGCCTCCCCGATCCGAACAGTGCGGCTAACGACGTTAGCCTGAGACTCGGAGCGTAGGGCTAACGGCGTTAGCCGTCAAGTGGCTGTTGACCTTCACGCAGCGTCAGGGTTTCTACTGAGGGCATGCGGATCGGAGAGTTGGCCGCGACCGTCGGCGTCACCACGCGGGCCGTCCGGCACTACCACCACCTGGGACTGTTGCCCGAGCCCGAGCGGCGGCCCAATGGCTATCGGGAGTACACGCTGCGGCACGCCGTCGAACTGGCGCGCATCCGGCGGCTGACCGAACTGGGGCTCGGCCTGACCGAGGTGCGGGACGTGCTCGCGGACGACGCGGGGCGCGACCTCGTCGAGGTGCTGGCCGAGCTGGACGCCGACCTGGCCCGACAGGAGGCCGCGATCCATGAGCGGCGGGCGCGGCTACGGGCGCTGCTGGCCGATGCGAAGGAGGGGACGTTGCCGGACGCCGGGTTCGTGTCGGCGGAACTTTCCGCCTTTCTGGGCGAGTTGAGCCAGTCGGGCGAGTCGGGAGAGAGCGAGGGTGAGTCGCCGATGGCCGTGAAGGACCGGGAGATGTTGACCTTGATCGATACGACCGCTCCGCCCGAGGCCCGCGCGGAGATGATGGCGGCGATGACCACGGCGTTCGCCGCACCGGGCGCGGCGGACGCAGCCCGTGAGATCTACGCGCGGCTCGACGCGCTGGCCGACGCGGCACCGAACGATCCGCGGGTCGCGGAGGCGGCCCGCGCCCTGGCGGCGTGGCTGCCGGCCGACCTGCCGGCGCCGGACGGGCCGGACCGGCCCGCGCTGCTCGACGCGTTCCTCGCCGACTTCTCCCCCGCGCAGGCGGAGGCCGTCCGGCTGGCCCTGCGCCTGGCCGCGGAAGGGGGTGCCTCGTGAGGCGGGGCGTCATGAAGCGCGGCGCGCCGCGGGCGGTGCTGCCGGAGCCGGTGCGGCGGATGGCCGGGCACGAGCTGCGGGTGTTCGCGAGTTTCGGAATGTGGGCGGCGCGGCGCCGGCACGGCGTTCCGGCGGGGGCGAGCGCGTTCCCGTACGCCCGGGGGCAGGCCCTGATGATGTACGCGTTCGCGTTCGTGTGCGCTGTGGAGACGTTCGGGATGTGGGCGCTGCTGCGGGACTATCCGGTGCTGCACCGGGTGACGCTGGTGCTGGACGTGTACACGGTGGTGATGGTGCTGGGGCTGCACGCGGCGTCGGTGACGCGGCCGCACGTGGTGACGCGTGAGGCGCTGCGGGTGCGGCGCGGCGCCCATGTGGACCTGCGGATACCGGTGGAGCGGATCGCGGAGGTGCGGCGCGAGAACCGGTTCACGCACACCCCGCGCGAGGGCGAACTCAACCTGGACGTGGGCGCGCAGACCAGCATCACCATCGAACTGACCGAGCCCGTACGGTACTTGACGCTGCTCGGCCGTCCGAAGGAGGTCGGCGTGGTGCGGCTGCACGCCGAGGACCCGGATCAGCTGGCCCGCGCCCTGGACCGGGTCAGGCAGGCGCGAACTCGACCTTCGCCCGTCCTGGATCGGCCTGGGTGAGCCGCACCCGCAGCCGCTCCCCCAGCGGCAGCGGCGACGTGCCGCCCGCGATCCGGGCGACGACGGCGGGGTCGTTCAACTGGACGGTGCCGACCGCCGGTTCGCGTTCCTTGACGTCCACGACACAGGCGTCGAAGAACTCCCCGACGCGGTGGCGCAGCAGCGCCGCCTCCACGAGGTCGATGCTCTCGCGCTCCGCGGTGTTGCCGCGCCGGGTGCCCTCGGCCATCTCCTTGGGCAGGGCGGACAGCGCCTCGGTGACCCAGCCGGGCGGGGACTGGCCGGCGCTCGCGGCCAGGCACAGTTCGGAGGCGTAGCGGTCGACGAGGCGGCGCAGCGGGGCCGTGCAGTGGGTGTAGGGGGCGGCGACGGCGGCATGCGTGCTGAGTTCGGGCAGGTCGCCGCCGCTGAACGCGGTGTATCCGGCGCCGCGCAGCAGGGTCGTGCACTCCTGGAGGAACGCGGCGTGGTGCGGGACGTGCGGGTCGAGGGAGCGGACCAGGTCCGAGTAGGAGACGTGGTGCGGCCAGTCGATGCGCAGGGCCTTCGCGGTGCGGCGCAGCCGGCCGACGGCTCCGTCGGGGGCGGCGGGCAGGGTGCGCAGGATGCCGGTGCCGGCGGCGAGCATCAGGTCGGCGCCGGCCATGCCGGTGAGCAGGGAGATCTGCGCGTTCCAGGAGTCGGCGGGGCGCGGGGCGCGGTAGGCGAGTTCGTACGTGCCGTCGGCGGCGACGATCTCCTGCTCGGGCACGTCGAGGGAGATGCCGCCGCGCTCGATCTCCAGGGCCTCCCGGAGCCGGCCGATGTCGGCGAGCAGGGCGACGGGTTCCTCGGCGCTGCCGTCGTCGATGGCCCGCTGCACGCCCTCGTAGTCGAGTTTGGCGCGGCTGCGGACGAGGGCGCGGACGACGTCGGTGGTCTCGGTGCGGCCGTCCGCGTCGAGGTCGATCGTCCACAGGACGGCGGGCCGGACCTGGTCGGGCAGCAGGCTGGCGGCGCCCTCGCTGAGCACGGTGGGGTGCAGCGGGACGCGCTCGTCGGGGAAGTAGAGGGTGGTGACGCGCCGGTGGGCCTCGGCGTCGACGGCCCCGCCGGGCCGGACGAACGCGGCGACGTCGGCGATCGCGTACCGCACCCGGAAGCCGCCGCCGGGGCGCCGCGACAGGTGCATCGCCTGGTCGAGGTCGACGGAGGTGGGCGGGTCGATGGTGAAGAACGGGATCGCGGTCTCGTCCCGGGTCGGCAGCCCGGGCGGATCGGCGGCGGCCCGCTCGGCCTCGGCGAGCACGTCGTCCGGGAACGCCCCGGGCACGTCCAGCGTCGTACGCAGCTCGCGCAGCAGGGCGCCGAGCGGCACCTGCGCTGCGCCGGTCACACGGAGATGGCGACGGGGCATGCATCGAGCGTATGGCCCTCCGGGCGGGGCGGCATTGTGGGCTCGGGGTGGGTGGGTGCGGGGGCGCCTCTTCGTGTGCCGGGTGCGGGTGGTGGGGCGGGTGCGGGTGCGTCGTGGCTGGTCGCGCAGTTCCCCGCGCCCCTGAAGGCATGCGGCTTCGCCGCGCGCCTTCAGGGGCGATGCCTGGTCCGGCTGACAGCGCTCGGCGGTACGGGGCAAGGTGGGCGCCGGAGCACCGTGACCGTCAAGGGGAGAAGCAGCGGCATGTCGTCGAGCGTCGAGTACATCCGTTATCGCATCGCACCGGACCGGCAGAAGGAGTTCGAGGACGCCTACCGGAAGGCGGCCGGGTCGCTCGCCGCCGCGCCCGAGTGCGTCGACTACGAGCTGACGCACTGTGTGGAGGAGCCGGAGCGGTACGTGCTGCGGATCCGGTGGACCTCCGTCGAGGACCATCTTCAGGGCTTCCGCCGGGGGCCCCACTTTCCCGCCTTCCTCGATGCCATCCGGCCGTACATCGAATCCATCGAGGAGATGCAGCACTACGAGCCCACAGGCATCGCCGGTACCGGGGGCCGCACCCCGAGCATCTTCACGTGGGCGGGCGGCGCCGAGGCGTTCGACCGGCTGACCGAGGTGTTCTACGGGCACGTCCTGAGCGACCCGCTCCTCGAACCCGTCTTCGCCGGGATGGACGCGGGGCACCCGCGGCACGTGGCGCTGTGGCTGGCCGAGGTCTTCGGCGGGCCGTCCCGGTACACGCAGGAGCGCGGCGGGCATCCGCACATGGCCCGGCAGCATCTGGGCCGCGGCATCACGGAGGAGCAGCGCCGCCGCTGGGTGGACCTGCTGCTCGACTCCGCCGACGAGGTGGGGCTGCCGTCCGACCCGGAGTTCCGCGCGGTGTTCGTCTACTACATCGAGTGGGGCACGCGGATGGCGCTGGTCTACTCGGGGACGAACCCGCCGCCGGTCGACGCGGCGGACGTGCCGCGCTGGCACTGGGGCCAGACGCCGCCCTGGCAGCCGACCAAGACCAAGACCACGGACTGAGCGGAAGCGGAGGCGGCGGCGCACGGGCCGTACCCTGGGCGGTCGAGATCCGACCGCCCGATGAACCGCCGTATGAGGAGTGCCCGTGCTTGTGCTGTTGCCGCCGTCGGAGGGTAAGGCCGCTTCCGGACGCGGGGCGCCGCTGAAGCCGGAGGGGCTGAGTCTGCCGGGGCTCGCCGCGGCGCGGGCGGCCGTGCTCGACGAGCTGGTCGAGCTGTGCGCCGCCGACGAGGAGAAGGCGCGCGAGGTGCTCGGCCTGAGCGAGGGGCTGCGCGGCGAGATCGCGAAGAACGTGGAGCTGCGCACGGCCGGCGCCCGGCCCGCCGGGGAGATCTACACCGGAGTGCTCTACGACGCCCTGGACCTGGCCTCGCTCGACGCGGCGGCGAAGAAGCGGGCGGCGCGCTCGCTGCTCGTGTTCTCCGGGCTGTGGGGCGCGGTGCGGGTGACGGACCGGATTCCGTCGTACCGCTGCTCGATGGGCGTGAAGCTGCCGGGCCTCGGCGCGCTCGGCGCGCACTGGCGGACGCCGATGGCCGAGGTGATGCCGGAGGCGGCGGGCGCGGGCCTGGTCCTTGACCTGCGGTCGGCGGCGTACGCGAGCGCGTGGAAGCCGAAGGGCGAGCTCGCGGGGCGGACGGCGACGGTCCGGGTGCTGCACGCGCCGACCCGCAAGGTGGTCAGCCACTTCAACAAGGCGACGAAGGGCCGCATCGTCCGCTCGCTGCTGACGTCCGGCGTCGCCCCGGCGGGGCCCGCGGAACTCGTCGACGTGCTGCGCGAGCAGGGCTACGTGGTGGAGGTCGAGGAGCCCGCGAAGGCCGGGCGGCCGTGGAGCCTGGACGTCCTGGTCGACGAGATCCACTGAGGCCCACCCCCACCTGCGTTGCAGCATGCGCAATGGGCTTTGCGCATGCTGCGTCGCGCGCGGCAGGATGTCCCCATGACCTCCTCCTCCGTGCTTGACCTCGCCCCCGTCGTCCCCGTCGTCGTCGTCGAGGACGCCGCCGACGCCGTACCCCTCGCGCGGGCGCTCGTCGCGGGCGGCCTGCCCGCGATCGAGGTGACCCTGCGCACGCCCGCCGCGCTCGACGCGATCCGCGCGATCGCGGACGCCGTGCCGGACGCCGTCGTCGGCGCGGGCACCGTGATCTCGCCGGCGAACGTCGCGGACGCGGTGGCCGCCGGGGCCCGGTTCCTGGTCAGCCCCGGCTGGACGGACACGCTGCTCGACGCGATGAAGGGCTCGGGCGTGCCGTTCCTGCCCGGCGTCTCGACGACCTCGGAGGTCGTGTCGCTGCTCGAGCGCGGCGTGACGGAGATGAAGTTCTTCCCGGCGGAGGCCGCGGGCGGCACGGCGTACCTGAAGTCGCTGGCGGGCCCGCTCCCGCAGGCCCGCTTCTGCCCGACGGGCGGCATCTCCCCCGCGTCGGCGCCCTCGTACCTCGCGCTGAAGAACGTCGGCTGCGTCGGCGGCAGCTGGATGCTTCCCGCGGACGCCGTCGCGGCGAAGGACTGGGCGCGGGTCGAGGAACTGGCCCGCGAGGCGAGCCGCCTCGCCGGCTAATCCCGGCGCAGGTGTGCGGTGTCGTTGAAGCCGCGGACGGTCGCGTTGCCGTCCGCGTAGTACGCGATCGACGACAGCGACGCCGCCGACAGCTCCATCCGGTACAGGGCCTCCGTCGGAGCGCCCAGTGCCAGGCGCAGCAGCGTCTTGATCGGCGTCACATGCGATACGAGGAGAAGGGTGCGGCCCCGATGGGACGCCGAGAGGCGCTCACGGGCCGCGGCGACGCGTGTGGTGACCGTGTCGAAGGACTCGCCTCCGCCGGTGGGGCTTGCGGAAGGTGACGCCAGCCAGGCGTTCAGGTCGTCCGGGTGGCGCTCCCCGACCTCCTTGAACGTCAGGCCCTCCCAGGCGCCGAAGTCCGTCTCGCGGAGGTCGTCGTCGACGGTCACGTCCAGGCCGAGGAGGCCGGCGGCGGCGTCGGCGGTCTGCCGGCAGCGGGCCAGCGGGGACGTGACGATCACGTCGATCGGCGGGGTGTTCGGCTTCAGGGCCCGCGCGGCGCGGTCCGCCTGCTCGCGGCCCCGGTCCGACAGCTCGGGGTCGGCCCCCCGCCCCGACCCCGAGAACCGCTTCTCGGGCGTCAGCGCGGTCTCCCCGTGCCGCAGCAGCACGAAGGTGGTGGGCGGGGACATGTCCGGCTTCACCACAAGCCCCTCCGGCAGGTGAGGAGCCGGGTCCGGGGCAGGGCCCCGGAACCTCGGCTCATGCTCGGTTCGACGGAACTACAGGCCCGACTCGGAGGTGCGGACCAGGATGCGGTGGCAGTTCTCGCAGCGGACGACCGCGTCGGGGGCCGCGGCGCGGACCTCGTTGAGCTCCGTGATGTTGAGCTCCAGGCGGCAGCCCTCGCAGCGGCGCTGGAACAGCTTGGCCGCGCCGACGCCGCCCTCCTTCACGCGCAGCTTGTCGTAGAGCTTCAGCAGGTCGGCGGGGATGGACCCGGCGACGACCTCGCGCTCCTTGGTGGCCGTGGCGGCCTCCGCGTCGAGCGCGGACGCGGCCTCGTCGCGCCGGGACGTCGCGTCGTCGATCTTCGCCTGGACGGAGGCGAGCCGCTCACCGAGCTCGGCGGCGCGCTCCTGCGCGGACTCGCGGCGCTCCATGACCTCGAGGACGACGTCCTCCAGGTCGCCCTGGCGCTTGGCGAGCGAGGCGATCTCCTTCTGGAGGTTCTCCAGGTCCTTCGGCGAGGTGACCGCGCCGGAGTCGAGGCGCTGCTGGTCGCGGGCGGCACGCTGGCGGACCTGGTCGACGTCCTGCTCGGCCTTGGTCTGCTCGCGGGCGCAGTCGCTCTCCTCCGTCGTCGCGGCGACGTGCAGGTCCCGCAGCTGCGTGAGGTCCTTGGTGAGCGACTCGATCTCGGCGTGCTCGGGCAGCGACTTCTTCTTGTGCGCGAGCTGCTGGAGACGGACGTCCAGGGCCTGGACGTCGAGAAGGCGGATCTGGTCGGCGGGCGCGGCGTTCAGTTGGGGGCTCCAAAGGTAGAGAGTGATGCGGGGTTGGACGCCGCGTGGGCGGTCCAGGGGTCGGTGACCGTCTTGGAGACGTGGACCCGCAGGCCCCATCCGTGACGGTCGGAGATCTCGTCGAGCTGGGCGGCGGCCAGCTCGCACCAGGGCCACTCGGTGGCCCAGTGCGCCGCGTCGAGCAGCGCGAGAGGAGCGTGTTCGCGAGCCTCGCTCGCGGGGTGGTGGCGCAGGTCCGCGGTGAGGAAGGCGTCGACGCCGGCCGCGCGGACGTCGGCGAAGAGGCTGTCGCCGGAGCCGCCGGAGACGGCGATCGTGCGGATCGTGGCGTCGAGGTCGCCGGCGACGCGGATGCCCTGGGCGGTGGCCGGGAGGCGGTCGGCGGCGCGGCCCGCGAGCTCGCGCAGGGTCAGCGGGTGCTCCAGCTCGCAGATCCGGCCGAGGCCGCGGCGTCCCGCGGGGTCGGTCGGGTCCGGCACTAGGGGGCGTACGACGCGGACGTCGAGGGCGCCGGCGAGCGCGTCGGAGACGCCCGGGTCGGCCCGGTCGGCGTTGGTGTGCGCGACGTGCAGCCCGATGTCGTTCTTGATCAGCGTGTGGACGACGCGGCCCTTGAAGGTGTCCGCGGCGACGGTCGTCGTGCCGCGCAGGTAGAGCGGGTGGTGCGTGACCAGCAGGTCCGCGCCCAGCTTCACCGCCTCGTCGACGATCTCCTGGACCGGGTCGACGGCGAAGAGGACCCGGCCGACCTCGGCGTCCGGATCGCCGGCGACCGTGCCGACCGCGTCCCATCCCTCGGCGAGGGCCGGGGGCCAGAGGGCGTCGAGCGCGGCGGTGACTTCAGACAGACGGGGCACGCAGACAGGTTACCTGCGCCGCGCGCCCCAGCCCCAAGCGTGGTCAGGTCCGGGCAGGGCCTTACTTGACGAGGTCGCCTCGGAGGTCGTCGAGGACCTCGTGGGCGGCGGTGACGCCGAGGCCGAGGTACCAGGTCTCGTCCGGGACGTCCTTGGCCTGCCCGTCCTTGACGGCCTTCAGGTTCTTCCAGAGCGGGTTGTCCTCGGCGCTCGAGCGCTGGGTCTTCTTCGCGTCGCCGTAGACGCCGGTGAAGATCCAGTCGGCGTCCGCGGAGTCGATCTTCTCGGGGCTGATCTCGGTCGCCAGGTCGTTGATCTGCTGATTCTTCGGCCGCGGGATGCCGGCGTCGTCGAGGATCGTGCCGATGAAGGAGGCCTTGGCGTAGAGGCGGATGCGGTCCGGCATGTAGCGGAGCATCGTGACGGTCGGGGCCTTGCCGCCGTTCGCCTTCTTCACGTCGGCGCCGAGCTGCTTGACGTCCTTCTCGTACGCGGCGAGGTTCGCCTCGGCCCGGTCCTTCTTGTCGAGGGCGGACGCGTTGAGGAGGTAGTTCTCCTTCCACGTGAAGCCGGGGCGGATGGAGAAGACGGTGGGGGCGATCTTGGAGAGCTGCGGGTAGAGCTTGGCGGCGCGCAGCTCGCTGCCGAGGATCAGGTCGGGCTTGAGGTTCGCGATCGCCTCGAGGTTGAGGGAGTTGATCGTGCCGACGTTCTTCGGGCTGCCCGCTTCCTTCTTCAGGTAGGACGGGATGCCCTCGTCGCCCTCGGTGGGCGCGTAGCCGACGGGCTTGACGCCGAGGGAGGCGACGTTGTCGAGCTCGCCGACGTCGAGGACGACGACCCTCTTGGGCTGGGCCTTCAGCTCGGTCTTGCCCATGGCATGCGTGACGGTGCGCGGGAACTGGCCGCCCTTCGCGGTCGTGCCCATCTTCGCGGTCTGCTCGGCGGCCTTCGAGAAGTCGTCGCCGCCCTGGGCGACGGCCTTGGAGCCCGTGCCGTTGTCGTCCTTGCCGGAGCCGCCGGTGCCGCCGGAACCGCAGGCGGTGAGGGTGAGGGCGGCGGCCGCGGTGACGGCGGCGGCCACGATCCGGGTGCGGTGGTGGCGTAGGGACATCTCGGCTCGGCTCCAGCGGTCACAGGGGTGCGGGCGTGCGGCACTCCGCCCACCCGCATGGTTTGGTTAGGCAAACCTTACAGTCACGTCCCCGGCGGGCCTCTCCGGGCCCGCCCGCACCCCGCGAGCACACCCGGCACAGCGCCCTCAGCGGATTCGCCGCTTCGCCACCCTTTGGGGTGAAGCGTCGGGCGCCCGGTGCCACGGAGGTGCGTGCGAAAACTAGCTTCGACCGCGAACGACCGGAGGCGACAGAACCGGGACAGAACCGGAGGTGGCAGATCCATGACGGCCTTGGCGATCGAGCCCACGACCGGGACGCGGCCGGAGCCGCCGCGCACCGGATGCGTGATCACGGCGGACGGGTCCTACGCGGCCCGGCTCGCGCACGACGGGGCGGACGGCGCGGCCCCCTCCTGGTTCCCCGAGCGCTGGACGCTGGACGGACCGGAGCCGTACGCGGTGCCGCTGCCGACGAACCAGCCGGAGGAACCGGACACGGCGGTACTGCCGCTGTCCGACGGCCGGGTCCTGGTCCGGCGCCGGGCCGACGGCCGCCATCTGTTCTCGCTGCTCTACCCGACCGGCCCCGGCACCGGCGAGGTGCTCCTCGGATCCGTGGAGTGCGAGGAGCTGACCCTGCTTCCGCCCGCGCCGGACGGCCGGTGCGCGTACGCGCTCGCCCCGGGCGAGCAGAGCACCGACGTGTGGCGGGTGGCGGGCGGGGCGTTCGGGCCCGAGCACGTGGCCTCGGTGCCGGGGCGCTGCTCGGGCGGCGTGTGGCTGGACCGCACCGGCCGACTGCTCGCCCTCGACCGCGAACCGGCCGACGGGGACGGCCCGGTGAAGACCGTCGCGGTGGATCTGGACCGGGACGGCGAGGTGTCGCCGCTGCTGCAGATCACCGAGGAGAGCGAGGACCGGCTGCTGCTCGCGGACCCCGACAGCGGTCTGATCCTGCTCCGCTCGGACGCCGCCACCCCGGGCGAACTCCGGCTGGGCTGGGGGGTCTTGGGCAGCACGCTGCCGATCCGCTTCCCGCAGGCGCTGCGGCTCGCGGACTGCACGCTGACCCCGTTCGCCGTCCAGCCCGGGCAGACCCTGCTGCCCGAGAGCTGCGCGGTGGCGCTGCGCATCGACGGGCCGGCCGCGGCCGAGGGCGGGGCGCCGTGGTTCGGCGTGTGGCGTCCCGCCGTGTCGCACCTGCATCAACTGGCGGCGCCTGTAGGGTGGTTGGCCGGTACGGGCTTCTGGTCGCGGGACGGGGTCCTGGCGCTGCCGTACGTCACGGACGACGTGTCGTGCGGGCTCGCGCGCATCCCCGCCCCCGAGCCGCCACAGCCGCGCGAACCGGTCGTGCAGGCGCCTCAGGCACCTGCGGTACAGCGGCCGGTGCCGTTGGGGCAGGCGCCCCTCGGTGGGCGTCCGGCGGCCGGTTAGACTCGCCCGGCTGTATCGAGAAAGATCTTGTCCGGGGCGTGTTGTCCGGGCAGGTGTTCAGTCAACGGGGAAAAGAAGTTACGGGGTGAGCTCTCCCATGACGGAAGGCAACGGTACGAACGTCGCGGTGTGCATGCCGGAGCAGGAACGATCCGGCTCCGGGCGGCACCGTGGAGCGGTCTCCGCGTCCGCGCAGAGTGACAGCCATGAGCAGTCGCAGCCGCAGCCGCGCGGGCGGCACCGGGGGGCGCGCGCCGACGAGGCGTAGGCGCTCCGCTTCGGTGCGGGACGCGTGACGGGCCCGGCGACATCTCGGATGTCGCCGGGCCCGTTCCTGTATGCGGGTGCGGGTGCGGGTGTGCCGCCTCGGGTCAGTCGTGCTTGAGGCCGAGGATCTCCGCCGCGGCGAAGGTCTCGTTCGCGGGGCGGTCCTTGTAGTGCGGGGTGAGCAGCGCGTCCAGTTCGTCGTACGTGAACGCCTCGTGCGCGGTGTCGAACTTGGCCTGGACGCGGGGGCGGTCGACGACGACGACGATGCCGCCGTGCACGACGAGGAGCTGGCCGTTGACGTTCGCCGCGGCGGGCGAGGACAGGTAGCCGACGAGCGGGGCGACGTGCTCGGGGGCCAGTGGGTCGAGCCCCTCCTCCGGCTCGGCGAACCCGGCGAAGACGTCCTCCGTCATGCGGGTGCGGGCGCGCGGGCAGATGACGTTCGCGGTGACGCCGTACTTGGCGAGGGCCAGGGCGGTCGAGGTGGTCAGGCCGACGATGCCGCCCTTCGCGGCGGCGTAGTTGGGCTGGCCGGCGGAGCCCGCGAGGAAGGCCTCGCTGGACGTGTTCACGATGCGGCCGTAGACCGGGGCGCCGGTGGTCTTCGAGCGCTCGCGCCAGTGGCGGGCCGCGAAGTGGGTGGTGTTGTAGTGGCCCTTGAGGTGGACGCGGATCACCGAGTCCCACTCGTCCTCCGACATGGAGAAGATCATGCGGTCGCGCAGGATGCCGGCGTTGTTGACCAGGATGTCGAGCTGCCCGTAGGTGTCGACGGCCAACTGGACGAGTTCTCCGGCCTGTTGGTGGTCGGCTACGTCGCCGGTGTGGGGGGTCGCGTCGCCGCCGGCCGCGCGGATCTCCTGGGCGACCAGTTCGGCGGGGCTGGTGTCGGCCGCGCCGGAGCCGTCCCGGCCGGGCTGGCCGAAGTCGTTGACGACGACGTTCGCGCCGAGGCGGGCCAGTTCCAGGGCCTCGGCCCGGCCCAGGCCGCGGGCACCTCCGGTGACGATTGCCGTGCGGCCCTTGAGCGGCTGGTCCATGGTGGGGCTCCTTGTCCGTGTGCCTGTGCGGGTGTCGTCGTGGCTGGTGTTCAGGGCACGGCTCAGCGCCGTGGGGGGCGTGGTGGCTCGTTGCCGGGTGCGGCCCCGGTGGGGGCTGGCCGCGCAGTTCCCCGCGCCCCTGAGATGCACACCCTTCGGGTGGCATCTCAGGGGCGTTGCAGCTTCGAGGGTTGCTACAGCTCGATGCAGGTCCTCAGGGCTACTCCCGTGCGCATCTGGGTCAGGGCCTCGTTGATGTCCGTCAGGGGGACGCGGTGGGTGATGAGGGAGGCCAGGTCGATGCGGCCCGCGCGCCAGAGGGCGATGGCGCGCTCGTAGGACGTGAGGACGTCGCCGCCGCCGTACATGGAGGGCAGGATCCGCTTCTCGTCGAAGAAGAGCTCGAACATGTTGAGCTGGAGGAAGTCGTCGAGGGCGCCGGCGCCGACGACGACGAGGGTGCCGCCGCGGCGGGTCGTCTCGTACGCCGTCCGGGCCGTGGCCGACTTGCCGACGACCTCGAAGACGTAGTCGAAGCCCTCCCCCGCCGTGATCCGCTGCTTGGCGTCCGCGAGCTCGTCCGGCGCGACCGCCTCCGTCGCCCCGAACCTGAGCGCCGCCTCCCGCCGCGAGGCGACCGGGTCGACCGCCACGATCTGGGCCGCGCCCTTGAGCCGCGCCCCCTGGATCGCCGAGATGCCGACGCCGCCGCAGCCGATGACCGCGACCGACGAACCGGCCTCCACGTCCGCCGTGTTGACCGCGGCGCCGAGCCCGGTCGTCACTCCGCACCCGATGAGCGCGGCGATGTCGAAGGGCACGTCGTCGGGGATCGGCACGGCGCACCCGGCGTCGACGACGACCTCCTCCGCGAAGGTCCCGGTCCCGGCGAAGCCGAACACGTCGCCGCCGGGCCGCTTGAAGTTGGGCGTGCCCGCGTTCATGAACCCGGCGAGACACAGCTGGGTCTGGCCGCGCTTGCAGGCGGGGCAGGCGCCGCAGGAGGGCAGCCAGCACATGAGGACGCGGTCGCCGGGCTTGACGTGGGTGACGCCGTCGCCGACGTCGAGGATCTCGCCGGCGCCCTCGTGGCCGGGGATGAACGGGGCGGGCTGCGGCAGCACCCCGTTCATCGCGGACACGTCGGAGTGGCACAGGCCGGTCGCCCGTACCCGGATCTTCACCTTGCCCGGACCGAAGCCGACCGCCTCGACGTCGTCCAGTACCTCGAGTTTGTCCTGGCCTATCTCGTGCAGTACGGCTGCTCGCATGGGTGCGGCTCCTTCGCCTGAGTACCGGTGGGGTACGGATGCCTTCTGTCAGCTGTGCTCGGTCAGCTGTGCTCGATGAGGGTGTCCGCGAGGACCGGCGCCTCGTCCCGCTCCACCGCCGAGACCGTCACCTGGACCCGGCCGGGCTCCTGCCACATCCGCACGCGCAGCGTCTCGCCGGGGAAGACGACACCGGCGAAGCGCGTGCTGTAGCGGGTGACGCGGGAGACGTCGCCGCCGAGCGCGTGGTCGACGACGGCCTTGAGCGTCATGCCGTACGAGCACAGGCCGTGCAGGATGGGCCGGTCGAAGCCGGCGAGCTTGGCGAACTCGGGGTCCGCGTGCAGCGGGTTCCAGTCGCCGGACAGGCGGTAGAGGAGGGCCTGTTCCTCGCGGATGGGCCGGTCGACGGTGCGGTCCGGCGCGCGGTCCGGGACCTCCAGTCGCTCGGAGGGTCCGCGCTCGCCGCCGAAGCCGCCCTCGCCGCGGACGAAGATCTGCGCGTCGCTGGTCCACAGCGGGCCGTCCTCGTCGGCGACCTCGGAGCGCAGCACGAGGACGGCGGCCTTGGTCTTGTCGTAGACGGCGGCGACGCGGGAGGTGGTGGTCGCCCTGCCCTTGACGGGGATCGGGCGGTGCACCTCGATGGTCTGGCCGCCGTGCAGCACGTGGGCGAGGTTGACCTCGACCCCGGGGCTGGACAGGCCGCCGACGACCCCCATGCCGGCGCCCGCGACGGTCGCGAAGCTGGGCAGGACGTGCAGCTTCGACTCGAGGGTGTAGCGCAGCTCGTCGGGGTCGGTGGCGGGGATGCCGGCACCGAGGCCCAGGTGGTAGAGCTGGATGTCCTTGTGGTCCCAGGTGATCTCGGCGGACCGGGGCTCGGCGGCTACGGCCTTCGCGGCGTCGATGGGCATGGGGCGAGCGCTCCTCACGTCGTACGTCTCGTACGGGTGGTGCTTGGTGGTGCGGGTGGTGAAAGACCTCGGCGCGGCCGTCCGCACCGTCGGTCGCGCCGAGGTCGTCAGGGGCCGGATCTAGAACCTGTTTCATTCTGTCCGGCGATCCTCATGTATAGCCAAGGCGGCGGATGTTGGGAAGGGCCGAGGCCCGCATTTCTGACGTGGCGTCAGAAACTGTGCCGCGCGGGGGCCGTGACATTTGTACTGCCGATGTCCGGACAAGCGGATCTGCCGCCGGACCACCCCGGATCCGTAGCGTCTCGGACATGACGACGAAGACGACGCACACCGGCCCGGGCCCCGCGCCCGCCGTGTCCTTCACGGGGGCCGTCAAGACGTTCGGCGAGGTCAGGGCCGTGGCAGGGCTCGACCTGGCCATCGCGCCCGGCGAGACGGTCGCGCTGCTCGGCCGCAACGGCGCGGGCAAGTCCACCACCATCTCCCTGCTGCTCGGCCTGGACGAGCCGGACGCGGGCCGGGTGGAACTGTTCGGCGGGGCGCCGCAGGACGCGGTGCGGGCCGGCCGGGTGGGTGCGATGCTCCAGGAGGGCAAGGCGGTGCCCCGGGTCACGGTCGGCGAGCTGGTCTCCTTCGTGGCCGGGCGCTACCCGGACCCGATGGACGTGGGCGAGGCGCTGCGCCTGGCCGGGATCGAGGAGCTGGCCGGCCGCCGGGTCGACAAGCTGTCGGGCGGTCAGACGCAGCGGGTCCGCTTCGCGGTGGCGCTCGCCGGGAACCCGGCGCTGATCGTCCTCGACGAGCCGACCGCCGCCCTCGACGTGGAGGCGCGGCACGCCTTCTGGGCGTCGATGCGGGCGTACGCGCGGCGCGGCCACACGGTCCTGTTCTCCACGCACTACCTGGAGGAGGCCGACGCGCACGCGGACCGGATCGTGGTGATCGACCACGGCCGGGTGGTGGCCGACGGCACGGGCGAGGAGCTGCGCCGGGCGGCCGGCGGCAGCCTGGTCTGCTTCGACCTGGCCGGGCGCGGCACGGAGGGCCTCGCGCTGCTGCCGGGCGTCGTGTCCGTCGAGGTGACGGGCGAGCGGGCCCGGCTGCGCACCGAGGACCCGGACGCGACGGTCATGGCGCTGGCCGCGCTGGACGCCGTACGGAACCTGGAGGTCGCACCGGCCTCCCTCGACGACGCCTTCATGGCGCTGACCGCGGACCCCCGCGACCTGGAGCGTGTGTGACATGTGGGACTACCTGCGGCTCGAAGTGCGGCGCACCCTGCGCGACGGCCGGTTCGTGATCGGCTCGGTCGCGATGCCGGTGATGATGTACCTGCTGTTCACCAACCTCGGTGACGTGGACGGCACCTGGAAGACCGGCTCGATGATCGGCATGGCGGCCTACGGGGCGCTCGGCGCGGCGCTGAACACGGCGGGCGGGGTCGCCGAGGACCGGGCGATCGGCTGGCTGCGGCAACTGCGGATCACGCCGATGACCCCGCGTCAGGGCGTGATCGGGCGCGCCCTGACCGGCGCGGTGACGGTGCTGCCCGCCATCACGGCGGTGATGCTGGCCGGCGCGCTGGTCAACGGGGTGCGGCTCGACTGGTGGAAGTGGCCGGTGATCGCGCTCGTGCTGTGGCTGGGCTCGCTGCCGTTCACGATGCTGGGCCTCGGCAACGGCTACCGGATGACCTCGCAGGCCATGGGCGGCATCAACATGCTCTGCTATCTGGGCCTCGCGGTCCTCGGCGGCCTGTGGTTCCCGGTGACCCTGTTCCCGGACTGGCTCCAGCGGGTCTCCTCCTTCACGCCCACCAACCGCTTCTCGCAGCTCGGCACGGCCGTCGCCGACGGGCACGCGCCCTCGCTCGCGGCGCTCGCCGTCCTGACCGCCTGGCTGCTGGCCTTCGGTTCGTACGCTGTGGTCTCGTACCGCAGGGCCGCGCGCACCATCTGATCGGGACGGGGAGTCAGAGACATGGCCGGGACGAGAATCCGACAGGGCTGGACCGCGTGGCGGCGCTCGCTGGACGTGTGGAAGACGGAGCACGCGTACGCGAAGGAGGAGCACCGGCGCGTGAAGGCCGAGCGGCGGGCCAAGGGCGAGGGCCGGCCGCCGGAGGAGATGGCCCCCGCGCCCAACGGCTTCGCCCTGCTGCCCTGGCTGCTCATGGGCATGGGCGCCCTGTCCAACCTGTTCCAGGACAGGACCACCGACCCGGTCATCGGCGGCCTGGGTCTGCTGACCTTCAACTCCCTCTACATCTTCGTGGTGTTCCGCGCGTTCCGGCCACAGACCCGCAAGGCTCTGTCGACCCGCCTGGCGCTCGTCGTCATGACGCTCCTGACCTGCGGTCTCGTCAGCGTCTACGGGGGCAGCTGGCTGGCGTTCTTCCCGCTGCTCGGCCTCGCCGTCGGCGCGGTCGCCCGGGGCCCGCACCTGGGCAGGATCGGCCTCGCGCTGACCGTCCTGTCGGCGGTGGTCGCCGGACTGCGCGACGGCTGGGGCGCGATCGGCGTCGCGTACGGCACGTTCCTGTCGACGATGGTGACCGCCGCGATCCTGTCCCTGTCCGAGGCCGTACGGGAACTGCGGGCGGCCCGCGAGGAACTGGCGCGGCAGGCCGTGGAGAAGGAGCGGCTGCGCTTCTCGCGCGACCTGCACGATCTGCTCGGGCACACCCTGTCGGTGATCGTCGTGAAGGCGGAGGCGGCCCGGCGGCTCGCCCCGCACGGTCTCGACGCGGCCCTGGAGCAGGTCTCCGACATCGAGGCGGTCGGCCGGCAGGCGCTCACCGAGATCCGCGAGGCCGTCACCGGGTACCGCGAGGGCAGCCTCGCCACCGAACTGGACCGGGCCCGCTCGGCGCTCACCGCGGCCGGCATCGAGCCCGTCGTACGGCAGTCGGGGGCGCCGCTGTCCGCGCAGAACGAGGCGCTGCTCGGCTGGGTCGTGCGGGAGGCGGTCACCAACGCGGTACGGCACAGCGGGGCCGAGCGCTGCACCATCACCGTCGACAGTACGGGCGAGCGGGTGCGGTTGCGGGTCTCCGACGACGGGGTGGGCGAGGCGGCCCCCGCGCCGGGCGCCGTCGGCGGGACCGGGCTCAAGGGGCTCGCCGAGCGGCTCGCGACGGCGGGCGGTTCGCTGGAGGCCGGGCCCGGTCCGCGCGGCGGGTTCGTCGTACGGGCCGAACTCCCGGCCGGTGAACCGGAGTCGACGCCGGACGCGGCGCTCGCCGAGCGGGCTTGAACGCGCCGGGCGCGCCCCGGGCCCGTAATCTCTCCCCTGTGACCGAGATGCCGCAGGACCACCGGCCCGCCAAGAGCGTGCGGGTGCTGCTCGCCGAGGACCAGGGCATGATGCGGGGCGCGCTGGCGCTGCTGCTCGGCCTGGAGCCGGATCTGGAGGTCGTGGCGCAGGTCGCGGCCGGTGACGTCATCGTCGACAAGGCCCTGGAGTGCCGGCCCGACGTGGCGCTCCTGGACATCGAACTGCCGGGCCGCAGCGGGCTCGACGCGGCGGCGGACCTGCGCGAGGAGGTGCCCGACTGTCGGGTGCTCATCCTGACGACGTTCGGGCGGCCCGGGTATCTGCGGCGGGCCATGGAGGCGGGCGCCGCCGGGTTCCTCGTCAAGGACGGGCCGGTGGAGGAACTCGCCGAGGCGATCCGGGCGGTGCTCCGCGGGGAGACCGTGGTGGACCCGGCGCTCGCCGCGGCCGCGCTCTCGGCGGGGCCCAGCCCTTTGACGGCGCGCGAGGCGGATGCGCTCCGCGCGTCCGTGGATGGTGCGACCGTCTCCGACATCGCCGGGAAGTTGCACCTGTCGGAGTCGACGGTGCGCAACTATCTTTCGTCGGCCATCGGCAAGACCGGGACGCGGAATCGGATGGAGGCGGTGCGGGAGGCGCGGCAGCGGGGGTGGCTCTGACCGTCGGCGGCTGCGGGCCGGTGGGGGCTGGTCGCGCAGTTCCCCGCGCCCCTGAAATGCATGCCCTTCGGGCGCATTTCCCCGATGCGCCAGCGCCCGCTGAGATCGCGCACGGAGTGCGCATCTCAGGGGCGCGGGGAACTGCGCGACCAGCCACGACGAAGCGCGCACCCGGCAACGCGACAGCTACTGGGCAGACGCCTTGCCGCGCCCTCCCGACAGCCCCGCGATCAGGATCACCAGCGCCACCAGCAATATGGACCCGCCCCAGAGGAACGCCCCCGCATACCCATGCGTGAGCCCCGCCGGATCCGACCGACCCGCGGAGCGACTCGCCGCGACGGTCGACAGCACCGAGAGCCCCAACGCCCCGCCCAACGTGCGGGACGTGTTGACCAGCCCGGAGACGAGCCCCGCGTCCGCGGCCGCCGCCCCCGACGTGGCCAGCGAGGCGAGCGGTGTCATGGCGAGCCCGGCGCCGGCCATCATCAGGATCCCGGGCAGCATGATCGTCGTCACGTACACCCCGTGCTCCGTCATGGTCGACTGCCAGAAGAATCCGGCGACGGTGACGGCGACGCCGAGCGCGGCCACGTTCCGCGCCCCGATCCTGCGCATCAGGCGCGGCGCGAGCTTGGAGCCGGCGACGACCGCGAGGGAGCTGGGCACGAGGGCGAGTCCGGCCTCGATCGGGGTGTACCCGAGCACGTTCTGCGCGTAGAGGGTCATGAAGAACCACATGGCGAAACTGCCCTGCCGCACACGAACATCGCCGCGTTGGCGACGGCCACGGTCCGCACCCGGAACAGGGCGAGCGGCATCAGCGGCACCTTCGTACGGGCCTCGACGACGAGGAACGCCGCGATGAGCAGCACGCCGGCCGCCAGCGGCACGAGCGTGCCGGCCGCGCCCCAGCCCTCCGCCTCGGTCTGCACGATGCCGTACGCGAGGACGGCCGTGCCGGCGGTGACGAGCACCGCGCCGGGCAGGTCGAGCCGGCGGGTGCCGCCGGCCCGGGACTCCCGGATCCAGCGGGCGGCGGCCGCGAGGACGACGGCGCCCAGCGGCACGTTGATCAGCAGGACCCAGCGCCAGTCGAGCGCCTCGGTGAGCACGCCGCCGACGAGTCCGCCCGCGGCCCCGCCGCCCGCGCCGACGGCGGTCCAGGTGGCGATGGCGCGGGCGCGCGCGGCGCCCTCGGGCACGGCGGCGGTGAGCAGGGTCAGGGTGGAGGGGGCGAGGACGGCGGCGCCCAGGCCCTGCACGGCGCGGGCGACGAGCAGCTGCCAGCCCTCCTGGGCGAGCCCGCCGCCGAGGGAGGCCAGCGTGAACAGGCCGAGCCCGACGAGGAACATCCGCTTGCGTCCGTAGAGGTCGCCGGCCCGGCCGCCGAGCAGCATGAAACCGGCGAAGGCGATCGAGTACGCGTTGACGACCCACTGCAGGCCGCCGGCGCTCAGCCCGAGGTCCGTGCGCATGGAAGGGAGGGCGACGTTCACGACGGACACGTCGAGGACGACGAGGAACTGTCCGGCGCAGGCCACGGCCACGACGAGCCAGGCGGGCGGGGTGGGCCTGGCCGCGCGTATCTCGGTCTCGGAGCCGGTGGAGCCGGCGGGCGTTCGCAGCATGGGTGTCATGGTCCCAGGCCGCCGACGCCCCGTACATCAGGATTTCGGTGCACCTGTGACGGGTCTCAGGTCATACGTCCCGGGACCTAGGTCCCGGCCCCGGCGGGCGCGTCCTTAGGGTGACTCGATGATCTCCACCACCGAACCCTCGGAACTCCCCGAACTCTCCGAACTCTCCGAACTCCCCGAACTGTCCGCCGGGAAGCCCAGCGCCGCCTGGCTGGAGTCCTGCTTCGGCGCGGGCAGCCTGTGGCGCCCCTCCCCCGCCGGCCTGCCCGCCGCGCTGACCCACGAGCCGACCCGGGCCTTCCTCACCGAGATCGGCGTCCCGGCGGTACGGCCCGAGGCCGTCGACTACGACTCGGCGAAGCTGCCCGAGGAGGGCATGTGGGAGGCGGACCCGGACGAACTGTTCGGCGAGCGCTACCCCGACGACGACTCGCCGCCGAGCCGCTACTCGTACTGCATCGGTATGTGGGGCGTGCTGCACCTGATGGTGTCGGGCGACTCCGGCACCGTCGAGGTCTACGACCCGGACGGCTGGGACCACGCGGCGGGCTACGGCGGCTACGCGGCGGACTCGGTCCCCGAGTTCCTGATCGCGCTCGGGGTGGTCACCCTGTACCGGCGCAAGTTCGAGGACGCGGAGCCGCGGGCGGCACTGGACGGCCTGGACGAACTGACCGCGGTGCTCAACCGGTTGCGTCTGGGCCCGGAGTTCTCCGACTTCTGGGAGACGCGCCTGGAGGAGCTGCGCGAGGACCTCGAGTGCGAGCTGGACGACTGAGCCCGGCGCGCGGGGTCGGTCGTAATTCTGTGGCCGGGCCCGCGCCGCCTCGACCAGAATGCACCGGATGACGACGCCGGCGGAGACCGCCTTCACCCACAAACCCGTACTGACCGGCGAGAAGGTGCTGCTGCGCCCGTTCACCGAGGAGGACGCGGTCGTGATGGCCGGGGTCGTCACCGACCCGGAGGTCGAACGGTTCACGAGCGGCGGCACGTTCACCCTGGAGCGGCTGCGCGCCTGGTACGGCTCGCGCGCCGCGCAGACCGACCGGCTCGACCTGGCCGTGACGGACCGGGCGACGGGCGAGCTGGTCGGCGAGGTCGTCCTCAACGAGTGGGAGCCGGAGCACGGCTGCGCCACGTTCCGTACGGCGATCGGGGCGCGCGGGCGGGGCCGCGGGCTCGGCTCGGAGGCCCTGCGGCTCGTCGTCCGGTACGCGTTCGAGTCGGCCGGGCTGCACCGGATCCAGCTGGAGGCGTACGCGGACAACGAGCGGGCCCTGCATGTGTACGCGAAGGCCGGTTTCGTCGTCGAGGGCGTACGGCGCCAGGCCGAACGGTGGGACGGGCGATGGCGGGACGCGGTGCTGATGGCGGCCCTCGCCGACGAGTGGCCCGGGGCGGCCTGAGGCCTGCCGCGGGTCAGGGGCGGCGCAGGAGGGTGACGACCGCGGCGCCGCCGAGGCCGATGTTGTGGGCGAGTCCGACGCGGGCGCCCTCGACCTGGCGGGCGCCGGCGGTGCCGCGCAGCTGCCAGGTGAGTTCGGCGGCCTGGGCGATGCCGGTGGCGCCGAGCGGGTGGCCCTTGGAGATCAGTCCGCCCGACGGGTTGACCACCCAGCGGCCGCCGTACGTCGTGGCGCCGGACTCGACGAGCTTGCCGGACTCGCCGGGGTCGCACAGGCCTAGGGCCTCGTAGGTGAGGAGTTCGTTGATGGAGAAGCAGTCGTGGAGCTCGATGACGTCGAGGTCCTCGGGGCCGAGGCCGGACGCGGCGTAGACCTGGCGGGCGGCCTCGCGGGACATCGGCTGCCCGACGACGTCGATGCAGGAGCCGGACGCGAAGGACTCCTCGGTGTCGGTGGTCATGGCCTGGGCGACGATCTCGACGGCCTTGTCCCCCAGCCCCCGCTCCTCCACGAAGCGTTCGGAGACGACGACGGCCGCTGCGGCGCCGTCGGAGGTCGGGGAGCACTGGAGCTTGGTGAGCGGCTGGTGGATCGTCTTCGCGGCGAGGACCTCGTCGACGGTGTACGCGTCCTGGAACTGGGCGTAGGGGTTGTTCACCGAGTGGCGGTGGTTCTTGGCGCCGACGGCGGCGAGCTGGGCGGCGGTCGTGCCGTACTTCTCCATGTGCTCGCGGGCCGCGTCGCCGAAGATCTGGGCGGTGGGCGGGCTCATCTCGAAGCCGTGGCGGGCGGCCATGATGCCGTAGTGACGGGCGACGGGTGAGGTCTTGAAGTCCCCGCCGTCGGCTCCTCCCCCCAGCGCCCCGCGCTGCATCTTCTCGAAGCCGAGGGCGAGGACGCAGTCGTTGACGCCGCTCTCGACGAACTGGCGGGCGAGCATCAGGGCGCTCGAGCCCGTCGCGCAGTTGTTGTTGACGTTGTAGACCGGGATGCCGGTCAACCCGAGTTCGTAGACGGCCCGTTGGCCGGCCGTCGACGCCTGGAAGCAGTATCCGACGGGCACCTGCTGCACGTCCTCGTACGCGACCCCGGCATCGGCGAGCGCGGCCTCCCCCGCCTCCTTCGCCATGTCCCAGTACTGCCAGTCGCGACTCTCCGGCTTCTCGAACTTGGTCATGCCGACGCCGACTATGTACGACTTCATGGCTACGGTCCCCTCCCGACTCCCAGCACCTGACGGACCGTCAGATACTGACAC
The DNA here is from genome assembly GCF_044460245.1 of Streptomyces sp. NPDC050145. NCBI lineage: Bacteria > Bacillati > Actinomycetota > Actinomycetes > Kitasatosporales > Streptomycetaceae > Streptomyces > Streptomyces sp. NPDC050145. The sequence goes on from NZ_JBITJS010000005.1 coordinate 69,434, forward strand.
CCCGGGGCCCGCATGTGAAGGGGCCCGCACCGCGAGAGGGGCCGTCCCCTCCATCCCCGGCGCCGATGTGCGACTCCACCACGGGGTCGCGACCGTCACTGGCCCAGCCCCGCTCCCACCCACCCGCCCCCTCCGGGGGCGTCGGCCCGGCACCGGGGTGCGGGGCTGGGCGAATCAGCGGCTCCGCCGCGTGAGCGCGATCAAGGCGAGAGCAGGCGTGCCCTGTAAGGGGCGCGGGGCTGTTTCGATGTGCGGCTCCGCCGCGTGAGCGCGATCAAGGCGCCGGCAGGAGCAGGTGCGCCCCGTAAGGGGCGCGGGGAACTGCGCGAGCAACCACGACGGCGCGATGGTCGACGATGATGTTCGGCCCCTACGGCGGGGCGCCGTAGCCGGTGCCGGAGTGCGGACCTGAGAACTGGAACGCGGGCCGGGACTGGGGTGTTGCCCGAGGCCGGGCGCCGGGCCGACGCCCCCGGAGGGGGCGGGTGGGTGGGAGAAGGGGGCGGGCTACGAGAGACGCTCCCCGCGCCGGAGGCGTGAGGCGCCGGGGTGGGAGCCCCCCGGAGCGGGGAGTGCCCTGGGGCGGGAAGTGCCCTGGGGCGGGGAGTGCCCTGGGGCGGGAGTCCCCCGGGGCGGGGCGCGAAGAACTGCGCGGTCAGGCCCTGCCAGGCCGCGGCCGCGATGGCGGCGCGGGCCCGACGGCAGGGGCGAACCCCGGTCAGCGGAACGCGGCGTGACCCGTCAGGGCCTGGCCCAGGGACAGGGTGTGCATCTCCGTGGTGCCTTCGTAGGTGAGGACCGATTCGAGGTTGTTGGCGTGGCGGATCACGGGGTACTCGAGGGAGATCCCGTTGGCGCCGAGGATCGTACGGGCGGTGCGGCAGATCTCGATGGCCTCGCGGACGTTGTTCAGCTTGCCGAAGCTGATCTGGGCCGGGTGGACACCCGCGTCCGAGTCCTTCAGCGCCGAGAGGTGCAGCGCGGTCAGCGTCGCCTTGTGAAGTTCGAGCGCCATGTCGACGAGCTTCTGCTGCGTGAGCTGGAACGCGGCGATCGGCTTGCCGAACTGCTCCCGCTGAAGGGCGTAGTCGCGCGCCGACTGCCAGGCCGAACGGGCCGCACCCGTGACGCCCCACACGATGCCGTATCGGGCCTCGTTCAGGCAGGTCAGCGGCGCACCGACACCCCGCGCCTCGGGCAGCCGGGCCGAGGCGGGCAGCCGTACCCCGTCGAGCACCAGCTCACTGGTCACCGAGGCCCGCAGCGACATCTTGTGCTTGATGAGCGGCGCGGAGAAGCCGGGCGAGTCCGTCGGCACGACGAAGCCGCGGACCCCGTCCTCGGTCTGCGCCCAGACGACGGCGACGGCGGCCACCGACCCGTTCGTGATCCACATCTTGCGGCCGTCGAGGATCCAGTCGTCCCCGTCGCGCCGGGCCCGCGTCGTCATGGACGCGGGGTCCGAGCCGTGGTCGGGCTCGGTCAGACCGAAGCACCCGATGGCCTCGCCGGAGGCCATCCGCGGCAGCCACTCCTGCTTCTGCTCCTCCGAGCCGAAGCGGTGGATGGCGAACATGGCGAGGGAGCCCTGCACGGACACGAAGGAGCGCAGGCCGGAGTCGGTGGCCTCCAGCTCCCGGCAGGCGATGCCGTACGCGCGGGCCGACATGCCCGCGCAGCCGTAGCCCTCCAGGTGCATGCCGAGCAGGCCCATCTTGCCGAACTCGCGGGCGAGTTCGGGCAGCGTGGGCATCTCGCCGCTCTCGAACCACTCGGCGATGTGCGGCTCGACCTTGTCGTCGAGGTACTGCCGCACGGTGTCGCGCACGGCGCGCTCCTCGTCGGTGAGGAGGGCTTCGAGGTTCAGCGGGTCGACGGGGTCGAGTGCGGGGAACGCCATGAGGGTCTCAGACTCCTTGCTGATCACTACTGGTTACGGTCGTCGTCGTCGTGCTGGCCGAGCAGGGGCGGTGCGGTGCGTACGGCGGGGCGTACGCCGTCGAAACTCACAGGGAAAGCGACCTGGCGCAAGCGCCCGGCGGTGGGATGGTCCACCTCCTGGACCATGCCGAGCGCCTCGGTCTGCGGGCAGGCGTAGACCTCGTCGAGGTGGCGGATGGCGGCGGCGGGCACGCCCGCCGCCTTGAGCCGCTCGCACCAGCCGGCGACGGTGTCGCCCTTCAGGACACGGCCCAACTGCTCGTTCAGGTCGGCCCTGTTGACGACGCGGGCGGCGTTCGTCGCGTAGCGCGGGTCGTCGGCGAGAGAGTCGAGGCCGAGCGCCTCGCCGAGGCGGCGGAACAGCGCGTCGTTGCCGACGGCGATCACGAAGTGCCCGTCGGACGCCTCGTAGGCCTGGTACGGGACGAGGCTCGGGTGCCCGGAGCCGAGCCGGGTCGGCCGCTCCCCCGTGGCGAAGTGGGCGGTGGCCCAGTTGGCGTGCAGGGCGAGCTGGGTCTCGTACAGGGACGTCGTGACGTACTGGCCGCGTCCGGTGCGGGCGCGTTCGACGAGGGCGGAGGTGATGCCGATGAGGCCGAAGAGGGCGGCGCCGAGGTCGCCCATCGCGAAGCCCGCCTTGACGGGCGGGCCGTCCGTCTCGCCGGTCAGGGACATGAGGCCGGCGGCGGCCTGGGCGACCATGTCGTAGCCGGGCTCGTCGCGCAGCGGGCCGCTCTCGCCGAAGGCGGAGATGTGCAGGACGACCAGGCGCGGGTAGCGGGCGGTGAGTTCGCGGTAGTCGAAGAGGCGGGCGAGGCTGCTGCCGGGGCGGAAGTTCTCCACGAGGACGTCGGCGTCGGCGAGCATCCGGTGCACGGCCGCCTGCCCGTCGGCCGACTTGAGGTCGAGGGTGACGGAGCGCTTGTTGCGGTTCGCGGCGAGGTAGTACGTGGCGTCCTCGCCCTGGAACGGCGGGCCCCAGCGGCGGGTCGGGTCGCCGCCCTCGGGGTGCTCGACCTTGGTCACGTCGGCGCCGAGGTCGGCGAGGGACATGGTGGCGTACGGCCCCGCGAGGATCTTGGACAGGTCGACGACCTTGATCCCGGCGAGCGGCACGGCGGGCTGCCGTACCTGCGTCTGGGGCTGCTGCGGCTGCGGATCGGGCATGGCGTTCACTCTGCCCCGGGGATTAAGTGCTGTCCAAGACCGATTCCGGACCGCAGTGTGCCGCTACGCCACATAATCCGCCGGAGTCGGGAGCACGCGCTCGGCGATCTCCAGGACGGCGGCGAGGGCGGCGCTGTCGTTGCCGGTGCGCCAGGCGAGCGCGATCGGCAGGACGGGCACGCCCGCGCCGACCAGTGGCCGGAACACCACGTGCTCCAGGTGGATCGAGCGCGCGGAGCCGACGACGACGGCGACCCCGACCCCGGCGCCGACCAGGGCGAGCAGGTTGTACGAGTCCGGGGCCTCCTGCGCGATGCGCGGGGCGAACCCGGCGTCGTGGCAGCCCTGCACCATGGCCTCCCGGACGGCGGAGCCGCGGGCGACGGGGAAGGTGACGACGCGCTCGTCGGCGAGGTCGGCAAAGGTCACCCCGTCCCGGGCAGCGAGCGGATGGTCCTCGGGGAGAGCGCAGACGAGGGGCTCGGCGCGGACGACGCGGGCGGTGATGCCGCGGCGTACGGGCAGGGCGGCGACGCCGAGGTCGATGGTGCCGTCGGTGAGCCGGGCGAGTGCCTCGCCGGTGAAGATCTGGCCCTCCAGGACCAGCTCCACGCCGGGGAGTTCGGCGTTCACGGCGCGGGTCAGGGCGGGCAGCGCGGCGTAGGCGCTGGCGCCGCCGAAGCCGACGGTGACCCGGCCGGTCTCGCCGAGCTGGGCGGCGCGCACGGTGCGACGCAGGGCGGCGGCGTCGGCGAGCAGCCGCCGGGCCGGCTCGACGAGTGCCTGTCCGGCGGAGGTGAGCCGCACGGTCCGGGTGGTGCGCTCGAAGAGCCGCACCCCGAGGTCCCGCTCCAGCAGCCGGATCTGCTGGCTCAGCGGCGACTGGGCGATGTGCAGCCGCTCGGCGGCCCGCCCGAAGTGCAGTTCCTCGGCGACGGCGACGAATCCGGTGAGGTGTCTGAGCTCCACGGGTGCGACGATACGGCCCGGCCGGTGCCGCCGCCCGTGGCGGCGCCGCCCGTGGGCCCGGGGTGCCGTCCGGGCGGCGGTGGTCGGCCCGTGGTACTACGCGGATGTCCCCCCGTGCGCCGACGACCCGGCCCGCTCCAGGCCCTAACTTCCTCTGCATGACGATCAGTTCACGCCGGTCCGCCGTGACCGTGGCCCTCGCCCTCGCCCTGTCCGTGCCGCTCCTCCCGGCCGCCGCGTCCGCGTCCGCGTCACCGTCGCCGTCTCCGTCGCCGTCCGCGGGGATCTACGCGTCCGCCCCGGCGCCGGACGCCGTCGTACCGGAACTGCCGGTTCCCGGCGGTGCGCACCCCGTGGGGCGCCGCACGCTGCATCTCGTCGACCGCAGCCGTCAGGACCTCTGGATGCCGACAGCGCAGGGGCGGGAGCTGATGGTGTCCCTGTCCTATCCGGCCCGGTCCGCCCGGGGCGCGGCCGCGCCGTACATGACCGTCGACGAGGCGCGGCTCCTGCTGAAGGCGCGCGGGCTCGGCGGTCTGGTGCGGGCCGAGACGGTCGCCGGGACGCGCACGCACGCGTACCTGTCGGCGGCTCCCGCGCCGGGGCGCTTCCCCCTGGTCCTGCTCTCGCCGGGCTTCTCGATGCCGCGCACCACGCTGACCTCGCTCGCCGACGAGCTCGCCAGTCGCGGCTACGTCGTCGCGACGGTGGACCACGCGTACGAGTCGGTCGGCACCGAGTATCCGGGGCACCGCATCCTGCCCTGCGCGGCGTGCGAGCCGGTCGACAACGACCCGGTGGCACGGGTGGCCGCCGTACGGAACCGGGCCGCCGACCTGTCCTTCGTGCTCGACGAGCTGGCGGATCCGCACCGGGCGGGCGCCGTGTCCCGCATGATCGACTTCCGGCGGGTCGGGGCCGCCGGGCACTCGATCGGGGGCGCGTCCGCGGCGGCGACGATGGCCGCCGACGACCGCGTACGGGCGGGGGTGAACCTCGACGGCGACTTCTACCTGCCCGAGCCTGGTGCCGGGCTCGGCCGGCGCCCGTTCCTGATGATGGGCACCGCGGGCACCCACGCCCCGGGCTCACCGGGCACGGACTGGCCCGCCGCCTGGTCCCGCCTCGACGGCTGGAAGCGGTGGCTGACGGTCACCGGCTCCGGGCACTACACGTTCACCGACCTGCCCTACGTGGCGGAGCGGCTCGGCCTGCCGGACCCGTCGGTGCCGCTGTCGGGCACGCGGAGCTGGCAGATCACCAGCGCGTACGTGGCCGCCTTCTTCGACCGCCATCTGCGGGGCCGGTCCGCCCCGCTGCTCGACGGCCCCTCGGCCGCGAACCCGGAGGTCGTCTTCCAGCGCCCGGCGGCCTGACGGCCCGGCCCGCTCAGGCCCCGGCCGGCCCCAGCAGGCCGTCGACGAAGGTCCGCAGCCCCTCGGGGTAGGTGTCGCGGGCGGTGAGTGCGGCCCAGCGGGGGGCGACGTCGGCGAGGTGCGGGACCCGGCCGGCGTCGAAGGTCGCGCGGAAGGCGGCCGGGGTGCGGTCGGCGCGGCGGTGCGGGGAGTGGGCGCGGACGAGGATCTCGCCGACCGTGTAGTACCAGAGGTGCCGGAAGACCTCGACGGATCGGTCCGGGGTGCAGCCGTGGTCCTGGGCGGCGGCGAGGACGGCCTCGACCATCCACAGCGCCGACTCGTCGAGCAGGCCGACGAAGCCGTCGGCGGTGAGGATCTCCGCGGCCCAGGGCCAGGCCGCGAGCGCGTCGTGCATCGCGAGGGCGGCGGCGACGACGCGGTCACGCGGGTCGTCGGGCAGGGCCGGGCGCTCGACCTGCTCGACGTAGTGGTTGAGGAGGAGGACGAGGAGGTCGTCCTTGCCCTCGATGTGGTGGTAGAGGGTCGTCGCGCCGATGCCGAGCTCCGCGGCGAGCCGGCGCATGGAGAGCTTCTCCCAGCCGTCCTCGTCGATGAGCCGGCGGGCCGCCGCGACGATCTGCTCGCGCGAGGTGACGCGGGGGCGGCCCGTTCGGGTCCCTCGCGGGGCGCTTGCGGGTGTCTCGGACACGGGCGTTGCGGACATGGGCCCATCATGCCGCTCCCAGTCGCCGGTCGACCGCCGGAGCGGGCGTCACTTTCCGCCCCGGGCCGCTGTCAGTGGCCCGTGCTGGAATCTGCTCATGAGCGCACCTGACGTGGCCTGCCGACTGCCCGACATCCCGACCCTCCGCGCCCGCTGCCGCGCCGTCGCGGCGGCGGAGGCCATGGTCAACCCGTCGGGCAGGTACACCTACTACGCGTACGAGACCGGCTGGGGCGGCGCCGGGGAGGACGTGCTCCTCGTGGTCAACGGGTCGGGCGACGACGCCGCGGTGGTCTTCTCGCCCGCCGGGGTCTACATACGGGTCTTCGACCACGAGTCGTGGATGAGCCCGTACACGACCGACGACGAGGAGCCGTGGCCCGGCGTGCTCGACTCCGTCCCGGACGTCTTCCGGCGGTACGTGGACGAGCCGGCGTTCAACGACGAGCACATCCCGCTCGTGACCGCCTGCATCTGGCGCGAGACCGGCGACTCCCGCTGGCACACGGGCGACATCACCTTCCCGGAGGGCGAGCCGGACGGCGACGGCGCGGCCTGGCTGCTCCGCCTGCTCGTCGACGGCACCCCGGAGGCGTTCCGCGACTGGGCGCAGGAGTACTACGAGCGGCCGGTGGACCTGGCGGCGGTGCGGGAGGTGTTCGCCACCCACACCGCCACCCACACCTAGGACCTCAGTCGCGGGGCAGGCCCAGGATCCGTTCCGCCACCACGTTGAGCTGCACCTGTGTCGTGCCGCCCGCGATCGTGAGGCAGCGGGACATCAGGAAGCCGTGCAGGGCCCGCTGCCCGGGTCCCTCGCGCAACGCGCCCGCGGGGCCGAGGAGTTCGAGGGCCAGTTCGGCGACCTGCTGCTGGTGCGGGGTCTGGACGAGTTTGCGGACGGAGGCGCCGGGCCCGGGCCCCTCCCCCGCGACCTGCTGGAGCGTCGTGCGCAGCCCGATGCAGGCGAGCGCGTGGGCCTGGGCGGCGAGCGAGCCGATCCGGGCCCGGTAGGAGCCGTCGAGATCGCCGGCCCGCGCGAGCAGGGCCTCCAGACCGGTGTCGAAGGTCAACTGGTCGGCCATGTGGACGCGTTCGTTGCCCAGGGTGTGCCGGGCGACCCGCCAGCCGTCGTCGACCTCGCCGACCACCGCGTCGGCGGGCAGGACGGCGTCGTCGAAGTACACCTCGTTGAAGAGGGCGTCGCCGGTGATCTCGCGCAGCGGGCGGACGTCGATGCCTTCCGTGTTCTTCATGTCGACGAGGAAGTACGTGAGCCCCTTGTGCTTGGGGGCGTCGGGGTCGGTGCGGGCCAGCAGGATGCCGTGGTCGGCCCACTGGGCGGCGCTCGTCCACACCTTCTGCCCGTTGATCCGCCAGCGCCCGTCGGGCAGCCGCTCGGCGCGGGTGCGCAGGGACGCGAGGTCGGATCCGGCGCCGGGTTCGGAGAAGAGCTGGCACCACAGGAGTTCCCCGCGCAGGGTCGCGGCGAGATAGCGGTCGCGCTGCTCCTGGGTGCCGTGGGAGAGGAGCGAGGGGACGACCCAGGTGGCGATGCCGAGGTCGCTGAGTTTGATCCCGGCGGCCGCCAGTTCCTGCTGCACGGCGAGCTGCTGGAGGGGTCCGGCGCCGAGTCCGTACGGGGGCGGGAGGTGCGGGGCGGCGTATCCGGTGGGGGCGAGCGCGCGGCGGGCGGCGCGCGGGTCGAGTCCGTGGGCCGGGGCGAGCGCTGCGCGGGCGCTGTCGCGGTGGGTCTGGGCCTCGGGGGGCAGCTCGAGGCGGAGTTCGCGGCGGGCGCCGGTCTCGGCGAGGCGGACGGCGCGCAGCCGGTGGGCGTCGCCGGCGCCGAGGAGCTGCCGGGCGACGACGGCGCGGCGCAGGTAGAGGTGGGCGTCGTGTTCCCAGGTGAAGCCGGTGCCGCCGAGGATCTGGATGCAGTCCTTGGCGCAGGTGTAGGCGGCGTCGAGGGCGGTCCCGGCGGCGAGCGCGGCGACGAGCGCCCCGGCCTCCGGGGCGGTGTGCTCCTCGCCCAGGGCGCGGGCCGCGTCCCACACCAGCGCGCAGGCCTGTTCGACGCGGACGAGCATGTCGGCGCAGAGGTGCTTGACGCCCTGGAACTGGCCGATGGGCCGCCCGAACTGCTCGCGCACCTTGGCATGCTCGGCGGCGGTGGCCAGCGCCCAGGCGGCGCCGCCGCACGCGTCGGCGGCGAGCAGTACGGCGGCGAGGTCGCGGACGAGCCCGGCGTCGACGGCGAGGACGCGGTCGGCGGGGACGGCGGCGCCGCTCGCGGTGATCCCGGCGGTGGGCCGGGTCGGGTCGGCGCTGTCGTGGGCGCGCACGGTGAGGCCGGGGGTGGCGGCGTCGACGGCGAGCCACACGGTGCCGTCGGCGGTCTCGGCGGCGAGGACGAGGAGGTCGGCGTCGGCGCCGGTGAGGACGGGCGGCGCGGCGCCGTCCAGGACGAGTCCGTCGGGTCCGGTGACGGCGGTGAGCCCGCCAGAGCCGAAGGCGACGGCGCCGATCCGCTCCCCGCCGGCCAGCGCGCCCGCGAGCTCGCGCTCCCCGGCCCGGCGCAGCACCTCGGCCGCGAGGGCGCTGCCGAGGAAGGGGCCCGGCAGCGCGGCGCGGCCGGCCTCCTCGACGGCCACGGCGAGGTCGAGCAGGGTGCCGCCTCCGCCTCCACTGTCCTCGGGCAGGTGCAGGCCGAGCAGGCCCTGGGCGGCGAGGCCGTCCCAGTGCGGGGGCCGGACGCCCGGGGCGGCCGGGGCGTCGAGCAGTTTGCGCACCTCGTCGGGCGGTACGGCGCGCGCGATCCAGCCGCGCACGGAGTCCGCGAGTTCCCGCTGTTCCTGCGTGATGGCGATGCCCATGCGGCGCACGGTAGAACACGTTCCAGTAGAGCGGAAGACCCAATCTGACGCTGTGTCAGAAATCCCGGCGGCCGGGACCGGGGGCGGGCGCACGCCGGGTCCGTAATGAAAAGGTCAAGCTTCCGGCTCGTACGAAGATCGTCGGAATAGTCGCCCGAGGAAACGGGTTCGGGATACACGCAAGCGTCACGCACAGCGGTGTGCGTGACGCTCCCGCGTGACACCCGGTCCGCCGCCCCGCTCTTCCGACATCGGCAGCACCGCCGTCCCGAAGCACCCGCCGTCCCGCAGCATCCGCCGTCCCGCCGCTCCGAGATCAGGAGCACCGAAGCACCGCCGTCCCGCAGCTCGACCGAGAACGCCTCCGGAGGCCCTCCTTCATGTCCCTACCGACGACCATGTCCCCACCGACGACCTCGCCGCGCCGTGCCGGCGGCATCGTCCCCGTCCTCGCCTTCACCGGCATCGTCGTCGCCGTCATGCAGACCCTGCTCGTCCCGGTCATCAAGGACCTGCCGACGCTGCTGGACACCGCGCCCTCCGACGCCACCTGGGTCCTGACCGCCACCCTGCTCGCCGGCGCCGTCTCCACCCCGATCATGGGGCGCCTCGGTGACCTCGCGGGCAAGCGGCGGATGCTGCTCGCCAGTCTCGCCGTCATGGTCGTCGGCTCGCTCGTCTGCGGTTTCACCGACAACCTGCTCGTGATGATCGCGGGGCGCGCCCTCCAGGGCTTCGCCATGGGCGCCATCCCGCTCGGCATCGGCCTGATGCGCGACATGCTGCCGCCGGAGAAGCTCGGTTCGGCGATGGCCCTGATGTCGTCCTCGATCGGCGTCGGCGGCGGTCTCGCGCTGCCGCTGGCCGCGCTCGTCGCCCAGCACGCCGACTGGCACGCCCTCTTCTTCGGCGCGGCCGGTCTCGGCGTCGTCGCGATCGCGCTGACCCTGGCCTTCGTGCCGGAGAGCCCGCTGCGCGCCCCCGGCCGTTTCGACCTCGCGGGCGCCATCGGTCTCTCCGCCGGTCTGGTCCTGCTGCTCCTGCCGATCACCAAGGGCAGCGACTGGGGCTGGGGCTCGGGGACGACCCTCGCCCTGTTCGCCGCGGCCCTCGTCGTGCTCGTCGGCTGGGGCGTCATGGAGCTGCGCCGCAAGGCCCCGCTGGTCGACCTGCGCACCAGCGCCCGCCGCGAGGTGCTGCTCACCAACCTGGCCTCGATCATGGTCGGCGTCGCGTTCTACGCGATCTCCCTGGTCCTGCCCCAGCTGCTGCAGCTGCCCACCGCCACCGGGTACGGCCTCGGCCAGTCCATGGTCGTCGCGGGGCTGTGCGTGGCGCCGCTGGGCCTGACCATGATGCTGACCGCGCCGGTGTACGCCCGTCTCTCGGCCCGCTTCGGCCCGAAGATCACGCTGATCCTCGGCATGCTGATCATCGCCGTCGGCTACGGAGCCGGGCTCGGCCTGATGAGCGCGGCCTGGCAGACCATCATCATCTCGGTCGTGATCGGCGCGGGCATCGGCCTCGCCTACTCCTCGCTCCCGGCGCTCATCATCGGCGCGGTCGACCCGTCCGAGACGGGTGCGGCCAACGGCCTGAACACCCTGATGCGCTCCATCGGCACCTCGGTGTCCTCGGCCGTCATCGGCATGGTCCTCGCGAACACCGCGGACCACGTCGGCGGCGCCGCGATCCCGACGATGCACGGCTTCCGCATCGCGTTCCTGATCGCCACCGGTGCGGTGGTGGGCGGAGTGGTGCTCGCCGTGTTCCTGCCGGGGCGGCGCGCCGCGGCAGTGCAGCTGCGGGCCAGTAGCGAGGAGGACGCGGGTCTGGCCCGCGCCGAGGAGGCCCTCGCGGCGTTCCGCGGCCGGGTCCTCGATCCGGCCGGGGTCCCGCTGCCCCGCGCCAAGGTCACCCTGATCGACCGGCGCGGCCGGCAGGCGGGGGCGGCCCTCACGGACGCGGACGGCAGCTACTCCCTGTCGGTCCCGGACGGCGGCGCCTACGTCCTGGCCGCGACCGCCCCCGGCCACGCCCCGCACGCCTCCTCCGCCACCCACCCCGGCGCCCCGCACCCGATCCCCCTGGACCTCTCCCTGACCCCCCTCACGGAACAGGTCCGCTGACGAGCCCGGCGGCGGGGCAGCCCAGCGCCAGGCCTCGGGCAGCACCTGGCAGCACCCAGTGCGCCCCGCAAGGGGCGCGGGGCTGTATCGACATGCGGCTCCGCCGCGTGGGCGCGACCAGCCACGACGGCGCTGTAACCGGCGACGGCGTTCGGCCCTACGGTGGAGGCCGTATCCGGAGCCGGATGAATAGCGCCCCCGGCGCCTCCCCCTTGGCCCGCCCCCATATCCCACCACCCGCGCCCTCCGGGGGCGTCGGGCCCGGCGCCCGGCCTCGGGCAGCGCTCCCAGCCCTGGGCACGGGTTCCGGACTCCCCCGCCTTGAGGCCGCACCCCAACTCCGGGTACGCCCTCCGGTCGACCTAGCCTTGGGCAGTCTGCCGCCTGGGGCGGCACGGGTGGGCAAAGCGGCACCCCGGCGCCGGATGCGCCAATCGGTCGGCCTCGGCTCCAGCGCCGCCGCCGCAGGGCCTGAGGATCGTCGCCGGCTACAGCGCCATCGTGGCTGGTCGCGCAGTTCCCCGCGCCCCTGACGGGGCACATCTGCCCTCGCCTGAATCTCGCCCCGCGGCGGAGCCGCTGATTCGTGCTGTGCCGCGCCCCGGTGCCGGGCCGACGCCCCCGGAGGGGGCGGGTGGGTGGGAACGGGGTCTGGCCGATCGGGCGGCACCCGGCGCCGCGTACCACTGGCCGCCCACCGTCATCGCCGGCCGCGACGGAGCCGGAGAGCTGGGCGGGCCCGCGCCCCCGGTGCGGGCCCCTACACCCGCTTGCGGCAGCATGTGCGGCATGACCACCACAAGCGCACGTCCCGCCGCCGACGTCCTCGCCGCCTTCGAGGGCGCCAAGGGGTTCATGCCGCTCGACGAGGGGCTCGCGCTGTACGCGGCCGCCGTCGAGGCCGGGGCGCTCGGGCTGCCGCTCCTGGAGGTCGGCACGTACTGCGGGCGTTCGACGATCCTGCTCGCCGACGCCGCCCGCGCGGCCGGCGTGAGCGCCCTCACGGTCGACCACCATCGCGGCAGCGAGGAGCAGCAGCCGGGCTGGGAGTACCACGACCCGGAGACCGTCGACCCGGTCGTCGGCCTGATGGACACGCTGCCGACGTTCCGGCGCACGCTGCACGCGGCGGGCCTGGAGGACCACGTCGTCGCGCTGGTCGGGAAGTCGCCGCGGGTCGCGAAGGCGTGGGGCGGGAAGCTCGGCCTCGTCTTCATCGACGGCGGCCACACCGACGAGCACGCCACCGCGGACTACGAGGGCTGGGCGCCGCACGTCGCCGAGGGCGGGCTGCTGCTCATCCACGACGTGTTCCCCGTCAAGCACGACGAGTGGACCGGCCAGGCCCCGTACCGCGTGTACCTCAGGGCACTGGAGTCCGGCGCGTTCACCGAGGTCTCGGTATGTGACTCGCTGCGCGTCCTGCGCCGAACGGGCCCGGGACTCTGAGGTCACGGTTAGGGTCTAGGGCGTGTCGTACGTAGGCCCGGACCCCGATGACTTCGACGAGTTCTACCGGAGCGACGCCCCGAGGGAGGGCCGTCGCTTCGGTGGCCGACCCCTGCTCGTCGCGCTCGCCGCACTGGTGCCGACGGCCCTGGCGGGCTGGATGGTGTGGCAGGTGGTGAGCGGTCCCGGGGAGAGCGAGCCGCCGAAGGTGCTGCCCGCGCCGGGCGCCTCGTCGAGCGCGACGCCGACCCCGTCGAAGGAGGGGGCGTCGCGCAAGCCCTCGCAGTCCCCCTCGAAGTCCGCCTCAGCGTCCGCCTCGGCCTCCGCGTCGAAGAAGCCCCACAAGCCCGCCGGCGGCGGCACCGGCCCCCTCAAGGGCAAGGTCGTCGTGATCGACCCGGGTCACAATCCGGGAAACTTCTCGCACCCGTCCGATATCAACAAGAGCGTGAACGTGGGCAACGGCTCGAAGGAGTGCGACACCACGGGCACGTCCACCAACTCGGGTTACACGGAGGCCCGGTTCACCCTGGACGTCGCGCGCAGGGCGCGGACGATCCTCGAACAGCAGGGCGCGACGGTGAAGTTCACGCAGGACGGGGACCGCGCCTGGGGCCCGTGCGTGACCGAGCGGGCGCAGATCGGGAACGTGGCGCACGCCGACGCCGTCGTCTCCGTGCACGCGGACGGCTCCGCCGAGGGCAACCGCGGATTCCATGTGATCCTTCCCGCATCCGTGCACGCGGGCGCCGCCGACACCCGCCCGATCGTGGACCCGTCGAAGGACCTCGGCGAGCGCATCGTGGGCAAGTTCGTGCAGTTCACGGGCATGGGCCCGTCGAACTACGTAGGGGACCGCACCGGCCTGGACACCCGCAGCGACCTGGGCGGACTCAACCTGTCGACGGTGCCCAAGGTCTTCATCGAATGCGGCAACATGAGGGACTCGCAGGACGCGGGCAGGCTCACGTCCGGCTCCTGGCGGCAGAAGGCGGCCCAGGGTATCTCGGCGGGAATCGTGAGTTTCCTGCACAGGTAGAGGTCACGCTGTGGAACCCGGCAGACACCTCCAGCTCGCGGACGATAGTGTCCCTACGATGTGGGGCCACCCCTGCGCCTTGCGCCGCCTCCACCGATGACCGGACGACTTGACCGGGCGACCGGACGACTTACGAAGGACCCTGAAGTGAATATCCGCTCCCTCACTCGAGGCGACGGCGTGGTGATCGGAGCAGCGGTGTTGCTGTTCATCGCCTCGTTCCTCGAGTTCTACTCCTACTCGGGCACGAATTTCGGTGGCTCGGCGTCGGCGAACATCGACGGCCCCAACGCCTGGGACAACCTGGGTTACGGCCTGGGCACGTTCATGGGCGGAGTGATCGGCGCAGCTCTCATCGTCTTCAACCGGGCCCAGCCGCAGCCGCGCAAGGTGCTCGGTCTGGACCTCGGCATGGTCGGCACCGGCTTCGCCGTCCTGACCGCCTGGACGATGCTGTGGACGCTCATCGACGTCAGTGACAACCTCGACGCGGGTGCCGGCCTGATCATCGGCCTCATCGCCTCGCTCGCCCTCGCGGGCGGCGCCGTCGCCGGTTCGCTCGTCCCCGCTCTCAAGGCCCCGCTCGTCGGCGCCCCGCGCCCCGTCCAGCCGCAGCCGTACGGCGGCCAGCAGCCGCAGGGTGGCTACGGCTACCCGGGCGCCCAGCAGCAGCCGGGTCAGCCCTACGGCGCGCAGCCGGGTCAGCCCGGTCCGGGCCAGCCCTACGGCGGCCAGCCGCAGCCGCAGGCGGCCGCTCCGGCGCCGCAGGCCGCGCAGGGTGGTCAGCCGGCGCAGGGCGGTCAGCCGGCCGGGGACTTCTCCCCGTTCTGGTTCGCCGTGCCGGTGCCGCGTCCGCTGTACGCGGAGGACGGCTCGCCGTCGCCGATCGCCGAACTGGCGCCGGGCACCTGGTACTTGGCCGTCGAGCAGCGCGGCCCGGGCCTCGTCGCCCAGACGCAGGACGGTCGTCGCGGCGTCCTGCAGGACACGTCCGGGATCCAGCGCGGCTGATCCGGACCCCGTTCGCCGAAAGGCCTCCCGCCCGTACTTCCGGGCGGGAGGCCTTTCGCGTACAGTCACCCGGCGACAGCTGAACTGACGGACCGTCAGATACCTGGCGGTGGGCGGCGGAGGGAGTGTGGGGAGATGCGGCTCGGAATCGCACTCGGTTACTGGGGGCGCGGCCCCGACCCCCGCCATGTCGGGCTCGTCCGGGAGGCGGAGGCGCTCGGCTACGACTCCGTGTGGACGGCCGAGTCCTGGGGCAGCGACGCGTTCACCCCGCTCACCTGGCTCGCCGCGCACACCTCCCGCATCCGCCTGGGCACGGCGATCGCGCAGATGGCGGCCCGCTCCCCCACGACGACGGCGATGCACGCCCTCACCCTCGACCACCTCTCCGGCGGCCGCATGACGCTGGGCCTCGGCCTGTCCGGGCCGCAGGTGGTGGAGGGCTGGTACGGGCGTCCGTTCCCGCGTTCACCGCTCACCGCGACCCGCGAGTACGTGGACGCCGTGCGGCAGGTGCTGCGCCGCGAGGGGCCGGTCGAAGTCGACGGGCGCTTCCACCAGCATCCGTACCGGGGCGAGGACGGCACCGGCCTCGGCAAGGCCCTCAAGCCGATCACGCACCCGCTGCGCGCCGATCTGCCGATCCTGCTCGGCGCCGAGGGCCCCAAGAACATCGCGCAGACGACCCGCATCGCGGACGGCTGGCTCCCCTTGTACTGGTCCCCGACCCGCACCGACGTCTACGAGGCGTCCCTGACGGACCTCCCCGAGAACTTCATGATCGCGCCCATGGCCCGCGCCAAGGTCTGCGACGACGTCGCGGAGGGACTGCTGCCGGTCAAGGCCATGCTCGGCTTCTACATCGGTGGCATGGGGCACGCGAGCCGCAACTTCCACGCCGACCTCATGGCACGCATGGGGTACGAGGCCGAGGCACGGCACATCCAGGAACTGTTCGCCGAGGGCCGGCGCGAGGAGGCGGTGCTGGCCGTGCCGGACGCGTTCGCCGACGAGATCTCCCTGATCGGGCCGCGCGAGCGGATCGCCGAACGCCTGGAGCTGTGGCGCAAGGGCCCGGTGACGGATCTGCTGCTCCTGTCACCGGACCCCGAGACGCTCCGCGTCCTGGCCGAGCTGAACTAGCCCTGTCCTAGGACCCGTTCGCCAGTTCCTTCGCCGAGGGGACCTTGTCCTTCACCTCGGCACCGGCGCTCTTCCCGGCGTCCTTGACGCCGTTGATGATGTCGTCGAACGAACCGGAGACCGAGTCGACGCCGTCACCCTTGCGCAGCTGCTTCGGCAGGTCCTTCAGCTTGTCGATGCCGGCGGTCAGCGGGGCGACCGCCTTCGACAGCGTCGGGTCACCCTTGGCGTTGCGCTGCGCGGCCTTGAGCCGGTTGTACGTGAACGCGCCCGCGAGGCCCGCCTTGACGAGGGCGAACTTCCGGCCCTTCGCGCCCTTCTTGAACTTCCCGGCCTTCCACGGCTTCACGATCCACTGGTACGTGGCGCCCGCGGCGAGGCCCGCGTTGGCCACGAACCGTGTCTTGGCGAGCTTCTGGCGCTCGACCGCCGGGCTGCTGCTGGCCGCCGCCGGCCTTGCCACGGCCTCCGTACTGCCGTTGCCACCGGCACAGGCTGTGCCACCCACGAGCAGTGCGCCGCACAACATCAGGGCGATGATTCCCCGTCGCGCCGAAAGAGACTTCCCGACCACGCACACCTCCAGGCAGATCCCCCTCCCAGCACCCTCCCCCGCGATCCCCGCACCCGCCACTCGACCTCACACACGGTGACCAACTCCGGCGCCGGGCGCTGCCGCGCGGGGCCGGTCCGACGTGCCCCGCGGCCGACTGAACGCGCCCCGCCGCCGGGACGCCACCCGTACCCATACCTCCGCGCCCCTACCCCAGGCCTCCTCCCACCCACCCAGGACGACAAGAACCCGTGCCCGAGGCCAGGCAAAAGGGGCGCGGGAAGCCACGACGGCGCGGCAGTCGTGCCGTGGCCGAGGCTGCTACGGCGCCTGGGCCGCCGCGACGAAGGCCGCTACGGCGAGGTGGCGCCTAGGCGGGGCAGCACTCGGGGTCGATGCCGTTGGGGAGGGAGTCGCCGCCGAAGACCGCGCAGGTCGCCTCGTCCCCGCCCAGCGCGGCGACGGCCAGCAGCACCGATCCCGCCGTCCAGGACGTCAACTCCTCGGGCCAGATCGCCCGGTCCTCGAAGACGTAGCCCGTCCAGTACAGCCCCGTCCGCGGATCCCGCAGATGCTGGATGTCCTGGAGGATGGTGAGCGCCCGGTCCGACTGGCCGACGGCCCAGAGCGCGAGCGCCAGCTCGGCGCTCTCGCCCCCGGTGACCCAGGGGTTCGGCACGACGCACCGCACCCCGAGCCCGGGCACGACGAACTTGTCCCAGTCCCCGGCGATCCGGGCCGCGGCCTCGTCGCCGCGCAGCGCACCGCCAAGGACCGGGTAGTACCAGTCCATCGAGTACCGGCTCTTGTCGAGGAAGCGCTCGGGATGCCGCCGGATGGCGTGCCGCAGCGCGCCGACCGCCAACTCCCAGTCCGGCTGCGGCTCTTCGCGCTGCTCGGCGATGGCGAGCGCGCACCGCAGTGCATGGTGGACGGACGAACTGCCGGTCAGCAGCGCGTCGTTCACCGCCGTGCCGTCGTCCTCGCGCTTCCAGCCGATCTGCCCGCCGGGCTGCTGGAGCCGCAGCACCCACTCCACGGCGGCGCACACGGCCGGCCACATCCGGTCGAGGAACGCGTCGTCGCCGGTGGACAGGTAGTGGTGCCAGACGCCGACCGCGATGTAGGCGACGAAGTTCGACTCGCGCCCCCGGTCGGTGACGTCGTCCGCGTCGCCGTCGTGGTAGGCGGCGTACCAGGACCCGTCCGCGTTCTGGTGCCGGGCCAGCCACTCGTAGGCGCGCTCGGCGGCCTCGTGCTCGCCGGCCACGTCGAGCGCCATGGCGGCCTCGGTGTGGTCCCACGGGTCGAGGTGGTGCCGGCGGAACCACGGTATGGCGCCGTCCGGCCGCTGCACGTCGAGTATCCCGCGCACGGTCCGGCGCGCCTGATCGGCCGTCAGCACCCCGTCCAGGACCAGGAGTTCGGTCCGCTCGGGGCTGCTCACGCAGTGGCCTCGGCGTCGGCGGCGGGCAGGTGCGGCTTGGTGGCGTAGGCGACGAAGCTCTTGCCGACGACCGGGTTGAGCAGCTGCTCGGCGACCCGGGTCAGGGCGGGCTTCTTCATGATGTCCCAGACCAGGAGCTTGTGGTACGCCTTGACCGGCAGCGCCTTGTCGTTGTCGACACCGAAGGCGCACTTGAGCCACCAGTACGGCGAGTGCAGCGCGTGCGCGTGGTGCGTGCCGTACGGCTTGAGGCCGGCCTCGCGCATCTTTCCGAGCAGTTCGTCGGCCTTGTAGATGCGGATGTGGCCGCCCTCGACCTCGTGGTACTCGTCGGACAGCGCCCAGCAGACCTTCTCGGGCCCGTAGCGCGGCACGGTGACGGCGATGCGGCCGCCCGGCCTGAGGACGCGCACCATCTCGGCGAGCACGCCCTTGTCGTCGGGGATGTGCTCCATGACCTCGCTGATGATGACGACGTCGAAGGACTCGTCGGGGAACGGCAGCGCGAGCGCGTCGCCCTCCATCGCGGTGGCGGTGGCGCCGGCCGGGGCCTCGCCGGCCTCCTTCATGGCGGCGAACCACTTGGCGACCTCGGCGATCTCCTCAGCGTTCTGGTCCAGGGCGACGACCTGGGCCCCGCGCCGGTAGCACTCGAAGGCATGCCGTCCGGCCCCGCACCCGAGATCGAGGACGCGGTCGCCCGCGGCGAGCGGGAAACGGGTGAAGTCGACGGTCAGCACGTGGCCCTGCTTTCCTGGGGGGTTTCCTGGTGCGCGTGTGCGTGCGCTTGCGATCGCGGTCGTACGGAGCCGTCGGCGGCGGGGCGCGGGGGCGCCGCGTCCATCGACTCCCGGTAGAGCTCGGCGGTGCCCTGCGCAGCCCGCGCCCAGGTGAACCGGTCGAGGACCCGGGTGCGGCCCGCGGCGCCGAGCCGGGTGCGCAGCGCGGGGTCGTCGAGCAGTCGGGTCAGCGCGGCGGCCAGGGCGCCGGCGTCGCCGGTCGGCACGGCGAGGCAGGTCTCGCCGTCGGGTCCGGCGACCTCGGGGATGGCGCCGCCGGTGGTGGCGACGAGCGGGGTGCCGGTGGCCATCGCCTCGGCGGCGGGCAGCGAGAAGCCTTCGTAGAGGGAGGGCACGCAGGCGACCTGGGCGGAGCGGACGAGGTCGACGAGCTCCTGGTCGCTGATGCCCTTGACGAACTCGACGGCGCCTTCGAGGCCGTACCGTTCGATGGCCTGGGCGACGGGCCCGTCCTCGGCGCGCTTGCCGACGACGACGAGGTGCGCGTCGGGCTGCTCGGCCCGGACCTTGGCGAGGGCTTCGACGAGGTACACGAGGCCCTTGAGGGGGACGTCGGCGCTGGAGGTGGTGACGATGCGTCCGGGGACCTCTGCGATCGCCGGGTTCGGCGAGAAGAGGTCGGTGTCGGCGCCGATGTGGACGACGCGGATGCGGCCGGGGCGTACGCCGAGGTGCTCGACGATCTCGTCCCGCGAGGTGCCGGAGACGGTGAGCACGGAGGGCAGCTTGCGGGCGACGCGCTTCTGCATGCGGGTGAACGCGTACCAGCGGCGCACCGACATGCGGCGCTTCCAGTCGGCGGCGGCGTCGAGTTCGAGCTGCCGGTCGACGGTGATGGGGTGGTGGATGGTGCTGACGAGCGGGGCGCCGAGGTCGCCGAGCAGGCCGTAGCCGAGCGTCTGGTTGTCGTGGACGACGTCGAAGTCGCCGCGGCGGGCGCGCAGATGGCGGCGGGCGCGCAGCGAGAAGGTGAGCGGCTCGGGGAATCCGCCGGTCCACATGGTGCCGACCTCGAGCGCGTCCACCCAGTCGCGGTACTCGTCGCGCTTGGGGGTGCGGAACGGGTCGGGGCTGCGGTAGAGGTCCAGGCTGGGCAGTTCGGTGAGGCGCAGCCCGTCCAGGTCCTCGCCCTCGTCGAGCACGGGGTAGGGCTGGGAGCCGATGACCTCGACGCGGTGGCCGAGGCGGGCCAGCTCACGGGAGAGATGTCGTACGTACACGCCCTGGCCACCGCAGAACGGGTTGCCCTTGTACGTGAGGAGAGCGATGCGCAACGACTCCGCGGTCACTCCAGGCCACCCTTCTCTCCTGCTTGCCCGTGGACATCCCGGCCTGCCCCCTGGGGACCGCCGACACTACGTGGGGACGCTAATCTAGAACAAGTTCCAGACTTGATCGTTCAAGGAGCACCGAATCTACCGGCAGGTAGCCACGCTGTGACCGGTGGATCAGGTGATTCACGCCACGGCCACGACGGAAGCGGACAGATGACAGCTCCGGACGCCAGAACCAGCACGCACGGCACTCCCGCGCTCACCGAGCGCCAGGAGGCCAGGCGCCGCCGCATCCTGCACGCGAGTGCGCAGCTGGCGGCGCGCGGCGGGTTCGACGCGGTGCAGATGCGCGAGGTCGCCGAGTCCTCGCAGGTGGCCCTCGGCACGCTGTACCGGTACTTCCCGAGCAAGGTCCATCTGCTGGTCGCGACCATGCAGGACCAGCTCCAGCACATGCACACGACGGTCCGCAAGCGCCCGCCGTCCTCCGACTCCCCCGCCGAGCAGGTCGCGGACACCCTGATGCGGGCGTTCCGCGCCCTGCAGCGGGAGCCGCATCTGGCCGACGCGATGGTGCGGGCGCTGACCTTCGCGGACCGCAGCGTCAGCCCCGAGGTCGACCAGGTGTCCCGCCAGACGACGGCGATCATCCTGGACGCGATGGGTCTCGACGACCCGACCCCCGAGCAGCTCTCGGCGGTCCGGGTCATCGAGCACACCTGGCACTCGGCCCTGATCACCTGGCTCTCGGGCCGGGCCTCGATCGCCCAGGTGAAGATCGACATCGAAACGGTCTGCCGCCTGATCGACCTGGTCGAGGAGGACAAGCCCACCCCGTGAGGGGACGGGCCTACTCCTCCGGCGGAAACACGACCTCCCCCGATTCGGCCAGCGCCAGCGAGATCGCCTCGACGGGGCACCCCTCAGCCGCCGCCAGCACAGACTCACCCGCATCCACATCCGCCTCGATCGGCCGGGACTGCCGAGCCGTGTCCAGCCGGAACGCCCCGGGCGCATGGCTCACGCACATCCCGGACCCGATGCAGACCCCGCGGTCGACCTCCACATGCCACCGGTCACCCAAGACTCAGCCCTCCCAGCCGGCCGGCAGATGGATCATCTTGTGCTCGAGGTACGCCCCGAACCCCTCCGGCCCGAACTCCCGCCCGAGACCACTGTTCTTGTAGCCCCCGAACGGTCCGAGCATGTCGAGGCTGAACGTGTTGACGTTGTACGTCCCGGTCCGCACCTGCCGCGCGATCTCGATCCCGTGGGCGACGTCGGCGGTCCAGACGCTGCCGCTGAGCCCGTAGTCGGAGTCGTTGGCGATCTTCACGGCCTCGTCCTCGTCCCCGTACGGGAGCAGGCAGATGACCGGGCCGAAGATCTCCTCGCGGGCGATGCGCATGCCGTTGTGGACGTCGCCGAAGAGGGTCGGCTCGACGTACGCGCCCTGCTCGTACCCCTTGGGGACCCCGCCGCCGGTGAGGATCTTGGCGCCCTCGTCCTGTCCGATGCGGATGTAGTCGAGGCTGCGCTGCTGCTGGCGCCTGGCGACGAGCGGGCCGACCTGGGTGGCCGGGTCGAGCGGGTCGCCGACGACGAGGGCGGACGCGGCGGCGGTGAAGGCCTCGGCGAACTCGTCGTAGCGGGAGCGGGGCAGCAGGATGCGGGTCTGGGCGACGCAGGCCTGCCCGTTGTTCATCCAGGCGGCGGGGACGGCCCCGGCGACGGTGGACTCCAGGTCGGCGTCCGGCAGGACGACGGCGGCGGACTTGCCGCCCAACTCCAGGGTCACGCGGGTGAGATGGCGTGAGGCCACCTCCATGACGCGCTTGCCGGCCGCGACCGATCCGGTGAAGGAGATCTTGTCGATGCCGGGGTGCCCGACGAGGTACTCGCTGACCTCGCGGTCGGCGGGCAGGATCGACAGGACGCCCTCCGGCAGCCCCGCCTCCCGCGCGATCTCGCCGAGCAGGTACGCGTCGAGCGGCGACTCGGGCGAGGGTTTGAGGACGACGGTGCAGCCGGCGAGCAGCGCGGGCGCGAGCTTGGCGGCGGCGACGAACTGCGGGACGTTCCAGGGGACTACGGCGGCGACGACCCCGACGGGCTCGCGCCGGACGAGCAGCTTGCCGAGGGCGCCGTCGCGGGTCTCCTCGTAGGTGAAGCCGCGGGCGACGTTGATGGCGCTGTCCCAGACCATCATCGCGCCGAGGGCCTGGGCGAGGACGGACCAGGAGTAGGGGGAGCCGTTCTCCTGGGAGATGACCTTGGCGATCTCCTCGTGGCGGACGGCGATGGCGTCCTTGATGCGGCCGACGACCTCGATGCGCTCCTCGAGGGTCATGCGGGGCCAGGGGCCCTCGTCGAAGGCGCGGCGGGCGGTGGCCACGGCGCGGTCGACGTCGGCGGGCGCGGCGTGCGGCACCCGCCCGAAGACCTCGCCGGTGTGCGGGGAGACGACCTCGATGACGTCCTTGCCGAGGGGATCGGTCAACTCCCCGCCGATGAACAGCTGTCCGTGTTCCACGAGCTCGGGCATGGCGGCTTCCGCTTCCGTGAGGCGTGTCGCTTTCTGACGGTGTTTCAGAACCGTGTTTCAGAACTGATACCAGTTCTAGTTCCGATGCGGAAGGGCGAGGAGGGCGGCGGAACCGGTTTGCCGGGGCGACCATTGAAACAAGTTCTAGGTGTTCCTTACAGTGCCCGTGGCATCGATCGCGGCGATCGGGCGGAGAGGCGGACCCATGACGCAGGTGACCGACCACGGCGGCGGTGTGCAGAGCATCCGCGTCCCGATCCCCGACAACCCGCTCGGCCACACCCTCGTCCACCTCCTGGACACCGACGCGGGCCCGGTCCTGATCGACACCGGCTGGGACGACCCGGAGTCCTGGGACACCCTGGCCGCCGGCCTGACCGCCTGCGGCACCGACGTCAGGGACGTCACCGGTGTCCTGATCACCCATCACCACCCGGACCACCACGGCCTGTCGGCGAAGGTGCGGGACGCGTCGGGCGCGTGGATCGCGATGCACGAGGCGGACGCGGCGGTCGTGCGCCGCACCCGGGAGAACCCGACCTCGCGCTGGTACGCGTACATGGCGGCGAAGCTGGTGGCCGCCGGGGCGCCCGAGGCGCACGTGGCCCCGCTGATCGCGGCCCGGGACGCGGGCCGCCCCCGCAAGCTGCCGGGCCTCGACCCGGCGCTGCCCGACCGCGCGATCACCCCCGGCGACCTCCTCGACCTGCCCGGCCGCCGGCTGCGCGCCATCTGGACCCCCGGCCACACCCCCGGCCACGTCTGCCTCCACCTGGAGGAGGACCACCCGCTCCAACTCCCTGGCCGCGGACGCCTGTTCTCCGGCGACCACGTCCTGCCCGGCATCACCCCCCACATCGGCCTGTACGAGGACCCCGACGACGCCACCGTCACGGATCCCCTGGGCGACTACCTGGCCTCGCTCGAACTGATCGGCGCCCTGGGCCCGGCCGAGGTCCTGCCCGCGCACCAGCACCCCTTCACCGACGCCCCCGCCCGCGTAGCCGAACTGCTCGAGCACCACGAGGCCCGCCTCGCCGATCTGCGCGCCCTCCTCGCCACCCCGCTCACCCCGTGGCAGCTCGCCGAGCGCATGGAGTGGAACCGCCCCTGGGCCGACATCCCCTACGGCTCCCGCAACATCGCGGTCTCCGAGGCCGAGGCACACCTGCGCCGACTGGTGAAACTGGGACACGTGGAAACGGTCCACGGCAGCGATCCGGTGACATACGTGGCGACGGGTTGACGAGGGCGGCGACGCGGTGACGGTCTTTGCCACCCGGTGATGGTTCGGGGGGTCCGGGCGGGCGTATGGTCTGGCTCTCAGGGCTCTCACGAGCCGGAACGACAAGGGGGCGGCCGCCGATGGCGCCGGACGAGGCCGTGGTCGGCTGTACGGGGAGACTGCTCATCGGCACCCGGGGGCCCGCGGGCCCCGGCGAGGTGCTGGTGCGCGTCAGGGGCGGGACCGAGACGTTCCTCGCGTGGTCGGACGCTCCGCTGGAGCAGGGTTCGACCGTGCTGGTCATCGAGTCCCGCGGCACCCGGCAGGTCGAAGTCATCGCCTGGACCGATCCGTTGCTCGGCGACGGCACCGGCGACGCCCGCTAAGGAGACGTGAGCATGTTCGGTTATCGCGTTCCCGCACCCGACGAGGCGATGCTGATCTCGGGCGGCAGGCGGGGACTTGGGGGAGCGCCGTTCCGCGTCGTCACCGGGCACGGGAAGTTCGTCCTGCCCGTTTTCCGCAAGACCCGCTTCCTCTCGCTCGCGATGATGGAGTCCGAGGTCGTCGAGAAGTGCGTGACCAAACAGGGCATCGCACTGACCGTCCGGGCCGTCATCGCCTTCAAGGTCGGCAACGACCACGAGTCGATCGTCAACGCCGGTCAGCGCTTCCTGTCCGACCAGGAGCAGATGTCCGTCCTCACCGGGCGGATCTTCGCCGGTCACCTGCGCTCCATCATCGGCTCGATGACCGTCGAGGAGATCGTCACCGAGCGGCAGAAGCTCGCCACCGAGGTCCTCGACACGTCGAAGTCCGAGATGGCGAAGATCGGGCTGCACGTCGACTCGCTGCAGATCCAGTCCATCGACGACGGCAACACCGGGTACATCGAGGCCATGTCGCGGCCCCACAAGGCGGCCATCCAGCGGCAGGCGCAGATCGCCCAGGCGCAGGCCACGCAGGCCGCCGCCGAGGCGGAGCAGGCGGCGGCGCGCAAGCAGGCCGAGTACGCGCGGCAGACCGCGGTCGTGCAGGCCGAGTACAACGCCGAGGTCGACCGGGCCAAGGCGCAGGCCGACCAGGCGGGACCGCTGGCCATGGCGCACGCCCAGCAGGAGGTGCTCGCCGCGCAGACCGAGCTGGCGCTGCGCCAGGCCGAGCTGCGGGAGAAGCAGCTGATCGCCGAGGTCGTGAAGCCGGCGCAGGCGGACGCGGAGCGGATCCGGGTCCTTGCCCTCGCCGAGGCCGAGCGGATGAAGATCCAGGCGGAGGCGGCGGCGTCCTACGACCGGGTCGCGCTGGACCGGATGCTCATCGACCAGCTGCCGCAGATCGTGAAGGAGGCGTCGGCGGGCCTCGCCGGGGCCAACGTGAACGTGCTGAACGGGGCCGACGGGCTCGGGGAGATCGCGGCCGGTCTTGTCGGGCAGGGGCTCACCATTCTCGACTCGGTGCGCAAGAACCTCGGCGGTGAGCCCGTGGGGTCGGATGTGGAGCCGTATCGGGGTTCGGGTGAGCGGAACGATGACGGGCCCGTCGATATTCGGTGACTCGTCTGTCCCGGCGCCCCTGGAGGGCACACTGCGGGTACCTCCAGGGGCGCCGGTAAGGTAGGTGCGTCGTCATTGTGCGTGTGTGAGGGGAAGCCGGTGGGAGTCCGGCGCTGACCCGCAGCCGTAGAGCCGGAATGCCTCACGCCCGTAGTGATCGGCTCGGAACCGTCGAGGCACACGGAGCCGGAGCCGCCCGGCGCCGACGCGTGCCGCGCCTCCCGGCCCCCCGCAGGGAGAGGCACCCGCCCCACCATGAACATTCGCCGCAGCGCCGCGCTCGTCGCCGCGACCGTCGTGATCGGCGCGGCCGCCGCGCCGGCCGCCGTCGCGGACGGTGCCTCCCCCTCGCCGAAGGTCGTCACGCCCTCGGGCCTGTACGGCAAGGGCGACCCGACGTACGACGGCGTGTGGCGGCAGTCGCTGGCCTTCGTCGCGCAGGACACGGTGGGCGTGAAGCCCGCCGACAAGGCCGTGGACTGGCTGGCGGGCCAGCAGTGCCAGGGCGGCGGCTTCGCCGCGTTCCGCGCCGTGCCGGGCAAGGAGTGCGACAAGAAGACGGTCGTCGACAGCAACAGCACGGCCGCCGCCGTGCAGGCCCTCGCCGCGGTCGGCGGCCGCGACGGCGAGGTCGACCTGGGTGTCGGCTGGCTGAAGAAGAACCAGAACGCCGACGGCGGCTGGGGCTACAACCCCGGTGGCGCCAGCGACGCGAACTCCACGTCCGTCGTGATCGGCGCCCTCGTCGCCGCCGGTGAGAAGCCCGCCGAGGTGAAGTCGAGCACCGGGAAGTCCGGGATGGACGCTCTGGCCGAGCTCGCCCTGCCCTGCTCCGAGGGCAAGGACGGCGGCGCGTTCGCCTACCAGCCCGACAAGAAGGGCAAGCTCGCCGCGAACGCCGACGCGACGGCCGCCTCGGTGCTCGGTTCGCTCGGCTCCGGGTTCGCGCCCGGCAAGGGCGACGCCCCCGACGCGTACACCTGCGAGAACGGCAGGAAGCCCGCGGACCTCGCGCACAACGGCGCCGTGTACCTGCAGAACCAGCTGAACACCCACGAGTACCTGAAGTCGCAGCTGGCCGGCGCCGAGGACCAGCCCGACTTCGGCAACACGGCCGACGCGGTGGCCGCCGTCGCCGCCGCGGAGGGCGTCAAGTACACGAAGGACCCGTACGCCTGGCTGGAGAAGAACGCGGGTGACTGGGCGAAGCAGTCCGGTCCCGCCGCCTACGCCCAGCTGATCTTCGCCGCGCACGCCACGGGCAACGACCCGCGCGACTTCGGCGGCACCGACCTCGTGAGCGCCCTGAACGAGACGGGCCCCGCGCCCGCCTCCGCGAAGTCCGGCGACAGCGCGTCCGACGAGAAGAAGAAGGACGACGACAAGGGCGGGTTCGGCACCTGGTGGATCGTCGGCGTGATGTTCGTCGCGGCCGTCGGCGCCGGATTCCTGCTGAGCGGCCGCAAGAAGCAGCAGCTGTGACCCGCGGCAGATGCGCCGGCCTCGTGCTCGCGCTGCTCGGCGCGCTGCTCGCGGTGACGGTCGCCCCGGCCCAGGCCGCCGGGTACCGGTACTGGTCGTTCTGGGAGCGGGACGGCAAGGCGTGGTCGTACGCGTCCACGGGCCCCTCGCAGACGAAGCCGTCGGACGGGGACGTGCAGGGCTTCCGGTTCGCGGTGAGCGCCGACTCGGCCGACGCCACGCAGCCGCGCGGCGCCGCCGACTTCGACGCGATCTGCGCGGACACGCCCGCGAAGGACGGCAGCAAGCGGATCGCGCTCGTCATCGACTTCGGTACGGCGAAGGACGCGCCGTCCGCCGGGGACCACCCGCCGAAGCCGCGTCAGGCGTGCGCGCTGGTGGACGAGGACGCGACGACGGCGGACGCGCTCGCCTCCGTCGCCAAGCCGCTGCGCTACAACAGCAACGCGCTGCTGTGCGCCATCGCCGGCTACCCGTCGGCGGGCTGCGGCGAGCAGGTGTCCGGCAGCGGTGAGGCCGAGCCGGCGGGCTCGCCGGACGCCACCCCCAGGTCCACCGGTTCGTCCGGCACGCACGGGCCGTCCGTCGGTGTGATCACCGCGGTCGTGCTCGTCGCCGCGCTCGGTGTGGGCGCCGTCTGGCAGGCGCGGCGCCGCCGCGGCTGAGCGGCTCGTCACCATGGATTCCGGCCGTACCCTGCGGGCCCCGAGGGCTCACCGTGCGAACTCCGTGCATCCCGGCGCCTGGTGGATCTGGGCGCTCGGTCTCGGCACGGCCGCGTCCCGCACCACGAACCCGCTGCTCCTTGCGCTGCTGATCGGCGTGGCCGGTTACGTCGTCGCGGCGCGCCGCACGGAGGCGCCGTGGGCGCACTCGTACGGGGCGTTCGTGAAGCTGGGGCTCGCCGTGCTCGGGATCCGGCTCGTGTTCGCGGTGGTCCTCGGTTCGCCGATCCCGGGCACGCACGTGCTGGTCACGCTGCCGGAGGTGCCGCTGCCGGACTGGGCGCAGGGCGTGCGGATCGGCGGCCGGGTCAGCGCGGAGGGCCTCGCCTTCGCGCTGTACGACGGTCTGAAGCTGGCCACGCTGCTGATCTGCGTCGGCGCGGCGAACGCCCTCGCGTCCCCGTCCCGGCTGCTGAAGTCGCTGCCGGGCGCGCTGTACGAGGCCGGTGTGGCGGTCGTCGTGGCGATGACGTTCGCGCCGAACCTGATCGCGGACGTGCGCCGGCTGCGGGCCGCGCGGCGGTTGCGCGGGCGGCCCGACAGCGGGCTGCGCGGGCTGCTCCAGGTCGGTCTCCCGGTGCTCGAAGGTGCCCTGGAGCGGTCCGTGGCGCTGGCCGCCGCGATGGACGCGCGCGGGTACGGGCGCACGGCCAAGGTGCCGCGCGGGGTGCGCCGGGCCACGGCCGTGCTGACGCTCGGCGGGCTGATCGGCGTCTGCGCCGGCACGTACGGGCTGCTCGCCGCGTCCGGTGCCGGGTACGGGCTGCCGGTGCTGCTCGGCGGGGTCGCTGCCGCGCTCGGCGGGCTGTGGCTCGGCGGGCGGCGCTCGGTGCGGACCCGGTACCGGCCCGATGTGTGGGGTGTGCGGGCCTGGCTCGTCGCCGCGTCCGGGGTCGTCGCCGCGGCCGTGATGATCGTCAGCGGGGTGCGGGACCCCGCTTCCCTCCAGCCGTCCGTGGTGCCGCTGACGCTGCCCGCGCTGCCCCTGCTGCCCGCGGCCGGCGTGCTGGTCGGGCTGCTCCCGGCGTTCGTCGCGCCCGTGCCCGCTCCTCGTACCGATCCCGTCCCGTCCGCCGCCGTACCCGTGGAGGCCTCGTCATGATCCGCTTCGAGGACGTCTCGGTGACGTACGAAGGAGCCTTTGGGCCGACGCTGCGGAACGTCGAGCTGCACGTGCCGGAAGGCGAGCTGATGCTGCTCGCCGGCCCTTCCGGGGTCGGCAAGTCGACACTGCTCGGTGCGGTCAGCGGGCTCGTGCCGCACTTCACCGGGGGGACGCTCGCCGGGCGGGTCACGGTCGCCGGGCGCGACACCCGGACCCACAAGCCGCGCGAGCTCGCCGATGTCGTCGGCACGGTGGGGCAGGATCCGCTCGCCCACTTCGTGACCGACACGGTCGAGGACGAGCTGGCGTACGGGATGGAGTCGCTGGGGCTCGCGGCGCCGGTGATGCGGCGGCGGGTCGAGGAGACGCTCGATCTGCTGGGGCTCGTCGAGCTGCGGGACCGGCCGATCTCGACGCTCTCGGGCGGGCAGATGCAGCGGGTCGCGATCGGGTCCGTGCTCACTCCGCATCCGCGGGTGCTGGTGCTCGACGAGCCGACGTCCGCGCTCGACCCGGCCGCGGCGGAGGAGGTGCTGTCCGTGTTGCAGCGGCTCGTGCACGACCTGGGGACGACCGTGCTGATGGCTGAGCACCGGTTGGAGCGGGTGGTGCAGTACGCGGACCAGGTGGCGCTGCTCGGGGGGTGCGGGGAGCCTTTGCTGGTGGGGGATCCGGCGGCGGTGATGGCTGTGTCGCCCGTTTTTCCGCCGGTGGTGGGGTTGGGGAAGGTGGCCGGGTGGTCGCCGTTGCCGCTCACGGTTCGGGACGCGCGGCGTGCGGCCGGGCCGTTGCGGGAACGTCTTGCCGGGTTGGGGTCGTCCGCCGAGCGCGGGCCGGTGGGGGCTGAGCGCGCAGTTCCCCGCGCCCCTGAAGGCGCACTCCGTGCGCCTCAGGAGCGCTCGGATCGGCCCGCGTCCGGCAAGCGCGGGTCCCGGCTTCGGCCGTCGCGCCCCGCGGCGGAGCCGCACGTGTCACAGCCCCGCGCCCCTGAAGGCGCACTCCGTGCGCCTGAGGAGCGGCGCTCGGGGCGGCGCTCGGTGCGGCCCGGGGGCGAGAAGGGCGAGGCTGCTGCTGTCGTGCGGAAACTTGGGGTTCGGCGGGGGCGGAGCGAGGTGCTTCGGTGGGTGGATCTGGAGGTGTGTGGGGGTGAGGTCGTCGCGCTCATGGGGCGGAACGGGGCCGGGAAGTCCACGTTGCTCGGGGCGTTGGTCGGGATGGTCAAGGTCGGGGCGGGGGACGTGCGGGTCGGTGGGGTGGATCCCCGGCGGGTCAAGCCGCGTGAGCTGATCCGGAAGGTGGGGCTCGTGCCGCAGGAGCCCCGGGATCTGCTGTGCGCGGACACCGTGGGCGCGGAGTGCGTGGCCGCCGATCAGGACGCGGGCGTCGAGCCCGGGACCTGTCGCGGGCTGCTGAGCGAACTGCTGCCGGGGATCGACGACGCCACCCATCCCCGGGACCTGTCCGAGGGACAGCGGCTCACGCTCGCGCTGGCGATCGTGCTGACCGCCGCCCCTCCCCTGCTGCTGCTCGACGAACCGACCCGGGGTCTGGACTACGCGGCGAAGGCCCGCCTCGTCACGATCCTGCGGCGGCTCGCCGACGCGGGACACGCCGTGCTCATGGCGACCCACGACGTGGAACTCGCGGCCGAGCTGACCGACCGGGTGGCGATCCTCGCGGACGGCGAGATCGTGGCCGACGGGCCGACCCCGGAGATCGTCGTGTCGTCCCCCTCCTTCGCCCCGCAGGTCGCGAAGATCCTCGCCCCGCAGGAGTGGCTCACGGTCACGCAGGTGCGGGAGGCGCTGGCATGAGCGGCGACCGGCAGGTGCGGGCGGTCCGGCTCGGGCCGCGTTCGGTGGCGGCGCTGCTGCTCGTCGGCGCCGTGGGGCTCGTGGCGATCGGCTGGCCGCTGATCACCGGCCCCGGGTCGGAGGTGAACGCGCACGCGCAGGACGCCCCGTGGCTGTTCGCCGGGCTGCTGGTGCTGCTCGTCGCGGTCGTCGCGGCGACGATCTCGGAGTCCGGGATGGGCCCGAAGGCGGTCGCGATGCTCGGGGTGCTCGCCGCGGCCGGCGCCGCGCTGCGGCCGATCGGGGCGGGCACGGCGGGCCTGGAGCCGATGTTCTTCCTGATGGTGCTGAGCGGGCGGGTGCTCGGGCCCGGGTTCGGGTTCGTGCTCGGCTCGCTCAGCATGTTCGCGTCGGCGCTGCTGACCGGCGGGGTCGGGCCGTGGATGCCGTTCCAGATGCTGTCGATGGGCTGGTTCACGATGGGGGCCGGGCTGCTGCCGGGGCCGCACGCCCTGCGCGGCCGGGCCGAGCTGGCGATGCTCGCGGCGTACGGGTTCCTGGCCGCGTTCGCGTACGGGACGCTCATGAATCTGGCGGGGTGGCCGTTCATGAACGCGCTGGCCTCCTCGGTCGCGTACCAGCCGGACGCGGCGCTGCACGACAATCTGGCCCGGTTCCTCGCGTACTGCCTGGCGACGTCGCTGGGCTGGGACCTGGGGCGGGCGGCGCTGACCGTCGTGCTGACGCTCGTCGCGGGCGGCGCCGTCCTGAAGGCGCTGCGGCGGGCGACGCGGCGGGCCGCCTTCGAGGCGCAGGTCACTTTCGACGGGCCGCGCCCGTGAACCGGCCCACATGACCCAGGTCACGTACTAGGCGCGGTCGTAGGCGGCGCCGAGCGGGGCGGGCGGGGTCGCACCCCTTCTGACCTGGACTTTGCGAGCCACGTCACATCGCGGACATTTCACCCTGATGCGACTTCCACTAGTAAAGGGGGGCATTGCGCGGGCCTCGCCGGGCTGTTTCTGTGGAGGAGTCGCACGGCGCCGCAGCCCCCGCCAGGGCCCGGCGCCGACGTACGCCCCCCGTCCCCCACGGAAGGTTCCGCCTTGACCGCCACGCTCCTGCGCCGCATCGCCACCCCGAAGAAGGCTCTCGCCGGTGCCGCGCTCGCCGCCGCCACGACCGGCCTGATCTTCTCCTCGGCCTCGGCCCAGGCCGCCGCGCCGACCTCGGCCAAGGCGATCGCGCAGCAGAAGATCGCGGACTCGGCGCAGTTCTCCTGCTTCGACAAGATCGTGTCGCACGAGAGCGGCTGGAACCCGAAGGCGACGAACGCGTCCAGCGGCGCGTACGGGCTGGTGCAGGCGCTGCCGGGCAACAAGATGGCGTCCGCCGGGTCCGACTGGAAGACGAACCCCGAGACGCAGATCAAGTGGGGCATCGACTACATGAAGGACCGGTACGGGAGTGCCTGCGGCGCTTGGGCGCACTGGCAGGTCAACGGTTGGTACTGAGCTGGACTTTAGGCGGGCGGCACCTCGGGTGCCGCCCGCCTTTTTTGGGTTGTCGTCACAGTGCCGGCCGGTGGGGGCTGGTCGCGCAGTTCCCCGCGCCCCTGAAATGCATGCCCTTCGGGCGCATTTCCCCGATAGCCCAGCCCCCTATGGAGGTAGCGCACGAAGTGCGCACCTCCAGGGGCGCGGGGAACTGCGCGACCAGCCCCCACCGGGGCGCGGATTCACGACGTCCTGTTGAACCACTTCGTGATCTTGGGGGCGGCCGCCTTGAAGCTGCCGAAGTGGTCCGTGGGGCCCTGGTTGAGGATCGGGGCCCCAGAACCCAGCTGAGCCGCGCAGCTCCGCGCGTTGCCGATCGGGACGTCCGTGTCGCCCTCGGCCGCGTACAGGCGGACCGGAACCGAGGGCTTCCAGGCGCAGGCGCCGTCGTTCGCGGCGATGGCGTCCCTCAGGGCTCCGGTGGGGTGCTGCATGCGGGCGTAGAACTCGGGGGTGAGGAGCTGCTTCACGGACGCGGGGAGCGCCGCGACGATGTCCTCCTCGCCGTGCTCCCCGTCGAAGAGCGCCTCGACGCGGTCCGCGTAGGGCGCGCGGAAGACCTCGGCGGGGTCTTTGTAGATCGGGTGGAGGCGGTTCTGGGCGACGAGGAAGTACGCGGTGTAGAAGAGGCCGCTGGTGTCGTTGACGCGGCCGTCGTAGAGCGCGGGGATCTCCTGGCCCGAGAGGTCGTAGGGGCCGCTGACGGGGGCGAGGGCGCGGAGCCTGAAGTGGTGGTCCGCGCCGGATTCGAGGGCCTTGCCGAGGGCCATCGCGACCTGGCCGCCCTGCGAGAAGCCGGTGGCGTAGACGTCGCCGGTGAGGGGCCGGCCGAGCCCGGCGGACGCGTGCCGGGCGGCGCGCAGCATGTCGAGGGAGGCGGTGACGGAGGACGCCGTGTCCATGTAGGGGTGGACGCCGGGGCCCTTGCCGAGGCCGAGGTAGTCGGGTGCGGCGACGGCCTTGCCGGCGGCGGCGTTCAGGTAGGCGGGGACGCGGCCGAAGTCGGTGGTGACGGAGGGCGCGTAGTCGCGGTGGACCATCGTGCCGTGGGTGTCGGAGACGAGGTCGAGGCGGCGGGGGCCGCCGGCCGGGAGGGCGAGCAGGCCGGTGGCGGTGGTGGGGCGGCCGTAGGCGTCGACGGTGCGGTAGGTCAGGCGGTAGGCGCGTACGCCGTGGCGGACGGTGCCGGTGTCCATGTCGCGGTCGGCGAGCCAGCGGGTGACCCCGGCCCGGTCGAGCCCGTCGAGCGGGGTGACGGAGACGAGGGTGCCGCGGGCGGCCGGGGCGCGGTCGGCGCCGGGGGCGGAAGCCGCGGCGGCCGGGGCGGCGAGGGCTCCGGCGAGGAGCAGCGCGGCGGTCGCGGCGAGGCCTCTACGGATGCGTGAAGTCGTGGTGCGGGCACGGGAGTTGTCCGGGTTCGAGGTCATGGGACGACCGTAGGGAGCGGAGCCCGTACGGCGACATCCGAGGCGCCCCCTGGTGCGGGGTGGTGTTATGTCCACCCGCACCAGGGGGCGGCCCCGGGCGGCGGGTCAGAGCCGCTGGATGATCGTGCCGGTGGCGAGCGCCCCGCCCGCGCACATGGTGATCAGGGCGAACTCCTTGTCCCTGCGCTCCAGTTCGTAGAGGGCGGAGGCGATGAGGCGGGCGCCGGTCGCGCCGACGGGGTGGCCGAGGGCGATCGCGCCGCCGTTCACGTTGACCTTCTCCAGGTCCTGTTCGAAGACCTGGGCCCAGCTGAGGACGACCGACGCGAAGGCCTCGTTGATCTCGACGAGGTCGATGTCCTTGAGGGTCATGCCGGCCTTGCCGAGGACCGCGCGGGTCGCGTCGACGGGCCCGTCGAGGTGGTAGTGCGGGTCGGCGCCGACGAGGGCCTGGGCGACGATGCGGGCGCGCGGCTTGAGCTTGAGGGCGCGGGCCATGCGCTTGGAGGCCCACATGATGGCGGAGGCACCGTCGGATATCTGCGAGGAGTTGCCCGCGGTGTGGATCGCGGTCGGCATGACGGGCTTGAGGCGGGCGAGGCCCTCCATGGTGGTGTCGCGCAGGCCCTCGTCGCGGTCGACGAGCCGCCACATGCCGTGTCCCGCGGCCTGCTCCTCCTCGGTGGTGGGCACCTGCACGGCGAAGGTCTCGCGCTTGAAGCGCTCCTCGGCCCAGGCGGCGGCCGCCCGCTCCTGCGAGATGAGGCCGAGGGAGTCGACGTTCTCGCGGGTCAGTCCGCGGCGCCGGGCGATGCGCTCGGCGGCCTCGAACTGGTTGGGCAGGTCGACGTTCCACTCGTCGGGGAACGGCTTGCCGGGGCCGTGCTTGGAGCCGGAGCCGAGCGGCACCCGGGACATGGCCTCGACGCCGCAGGAGATGCCGACGTCGATGACGCCGGCCGCGATCATGTTGGCGGTCATGTGCGAGGCCTGCTGGGAGGAGCCGCACTGGCAGTCCACGGTGGTGGCCGCGGTCTCGTAGGGCAGGCCCATGGTGAGCCAGGCGGTGCGGGCCGGGTTCATGGACTGTTCGCCCGCGTGCGTGACGGTGCCGCCGACGATCTGCTCGACGCAGTCCGCCTGGATGCCGGTGCGGCCGAGGAGTTCGCGGTAGGTCTCGCCCAGCAGATACGCGGGGTGGAGATTGGCCAGCGCGCCACCGCGCTTGCCGATCGGAGTACGTACGGCTTCGACGATGACGGGTTCCGCTGCCATGACCTTCGTCCCTCCACACAATCCCGGACCACCGGACCGACGGGCGACGCGCAAAACTAGAACGCGTACCAGTTCTCCGTGCAGTCTCGACGCGCTTACCCCGGGTACGCAAGGGGCGTGCACGTACATCGCACGGAACCGACACAGCCACAGCCCTTGCCACTTCTAGAACCGGTTACTACCTTTCGAGCCAGAACTGACGGATCGTCAGAACCAATACGGGAGTGACTCATGCCGTGCCCCGCGCTGCCCGACGGGTTCGACTTCACGGACCCCGATCTGCTGCAAGACCGTGTGCCGTACCCCGAGTTCGCCCAGCTGCGGCAGGCCGAACCGGTTCGCTGGATACCGCAGGAGCCCGGGATCTCCGGCTTCGCGGACGCGGGCTACTGGGCGGTGACCCGGCACGCGGACGTCAAATACGTCTCCACGCACCCGGAGATCTACTCCTCCAACACCAACACCGCGGTGATCCGCTTCAACTCCTCGATCCAGCGTGACCAGATCGAGGTCCAGAAGATGATCATGCTGAACATGGACCCGCCGGAGCACACCCGGGTGCGCCAGATCGTGCAGCGCGGCTTCACCCCGCGCTCGATCCGCTACCTGGAGGAGAAGCTGCGCGACCGGGCCCTCGACATCGTCACCAAGGCCGTGGAGCGGGACACGAGCGACGGTGGCTTCGACTTCGTCACGAACGTCGCGGTGGAGCTGCCGCTCCAGGCGATCGCCGAGCTCATCGGCATCGCCCAGGAGGACCGCGCCAAGGTCTTCGACTGGTCGAACAAGATGGTGGCGTACGACGACCCGGAGTACGCGATCACCGAGGAGATCGGCGCCGAGGCGGCGATGGAGATCGTCTCGTACGCGATGAACCTGGCGGCGGCGCGCAAGGAGT
This sequence comes from Streptomyces sp. NPDC050145, assembly GCF_044460245.1. NCBI lineage: Bacteria > Bacillati > Actinomycetota > Actinomycetes > Kitasatosporales > Streptomycetaceae > Streptomyces > Streptomyces sp. NPDC050145. The sequence goes on from NZ_JBITJS010000005.1 coordinate 104,895, forward strand.
GCCCGGCCCAGGACATCGTGAGCCAGCTGGTCGCGGCCGAGGACCAGGGCAGCCTGTCCTCCGACGAGTTCGGCTTCTTCGTCATCCTGCTGGCCGTCGCCGGCAACGAGACGACCCGGAACGCGATCACGCACGGGATGCACGCCTTCCTCACCCACCCCGAACAGTGGGAGATCTACAAGCGGGAGCGTCCGAGCACGACGGCCGAGGAGATCGTGCGCTGGGCGACCCCGGTCGTCTCCTTCCAGCGGACCGCCACCCAGGACACCGAGCTGGGCGGCCAGAAGATCAAGGCGGGCGACCGGGTCGGCCTCTTCTACTCCTCCGCCAACCACGACCCCGAGGTCTTCACCGACCCGGACACCTTCGACATCAAGCGCGACCCGAACCCGCACCTCGGGTTCGGCGGCGGCGGACCGCACTTCTGCCTCGGCAAGTCCCTCGCGGTCCTGGAGATCGACCTCATCTTCAACGCCATCGCGGACGCCATGCCGAACCTGCGGCTGACCGGCGAACCGCGCCGGCTGCGCGCCGCCTGGCTCAACGGCGTGAAGGAACTGCAGGTGTCCACCTCGGCACCATGAGTGACCCGGGGGTCGTAGGATCGGCGACCGTGGCCACGGTCGAACTGCCCTTCTTACTCCTCCGCCGCTTCACCCTGACCGCGTCCCAGCGGACGGCACTGTGCGCGACGGCGCCGGTGCTGCCGCTCTACGCGGTCTGGGCGCTGTTCCTCGCGACGGGCGGCGGCGACCTCGCGGCCCAGGAGGCGTGGGCCGCCTTCGCCGCCGAGCACGGCGGGTCGGCGTACAACCTGTTCTGGTACGGCGGCACGCACACCGCCAACTACTCCGTCCTGTCCCCCTACTTGATGGCGTGGGCCGGGGTGCGGACGGTGACCGTGCTGTCCGGGATCGCGGCGTCCTGGCTGGGCGCCGTGCTGCTCGTGCGCTGCGGGGTGCGCCGCCCGGCCCTGCCCGCCGTCCTCCTCTCGCTGGCGTTGTGGTGCGACGTGGCGTCGGGCCGTACGACGTTCGCGCTCGGGGTCGCGTTCGGGCTCGGCGCGTGTGTGGCGGTCACCGGGCGGCGGCGGTGCGCGGCGGCCGCGGTGTGCGCGGCGCTCGCCACGCTGGCGTCACCGGTCGCCGGACTCTTCCTCGCCGTCGTCGGGGCCGGCCAGTTCCTCGTACGGAGGTGGGGTCCGGCGGCGGCGCTGCTGCTGCCGCCCGCGGCCGTCGTGGGCGTCACCACCGTCCTCTTCCCGTTCCAGGGCGAGCAGTTGATGCCGGTGGGCCGGATCTGGCCGCCGTTCCTGTTCGCGCTCGCGCTGGTGGTGGCGGGGCCGGCGCGGTGGCGGGCGGCGCGCGGGGCCGCCGCCGTGTACGCGCTCGGCACGGTCCTCACGTATCTGGTCCCCTCCCCCGTCGGTACGAACGTGGAGCGGCTCGCCGAACTGGCCGCGCCCGCCGTCCTCCTGGCCGCCCTGCGCGTCCCCGGCCTGCGCCGGCTCCAGGTGTTCCTCCTTGCGGCGGCGCTCGTCTGGTCCTCGTACTGGGTCGGGCAGAAGACGCTCGACGACCTGAGGGTGTCGACGCGGGTCCCGGCCTGGGCGCAGCGGACCGACGGTGTCGTACGGGAGTTGGAGCGACTCGGCGCGGACCGTACGCGCGTCGAGGTCGTCCCCGCGCGCAATCACCGCGAGGCGAGCGCGCTCGCCCCGCACGTGAACATGGCGCGCGGCTGGAACCGGCAGCTGGACGTGGAGCGCGGGCGCCTCTTCTACGACGGCTCGTTCTCGGCGGCGACGTACCGGGCCTGGCTGGACCGCTGGGCGGTCGGGTTCGTGGTGCTGCCCGAGGGGAAGCCGGACGGGTTCGCGGAGCAGGAGGCGGCGCTCGTGCGGCACGGGACGCGCTTTCTGGAGCCGGTGTGGCGGGACGCGCACTGGCGGGTCTACCGGGTGCGGGGCGCGGTGCCGCTGGTGTCCGCGCCCGCGTCCGTGACGGATGCGGACGGGGCGCGGGTCACGGTGCGCTTCCGGCGGGCGGGCACGGCGACGCTGCGGGTCGCGTACTCGCCGTGGCTCCGGGCCGAGCACGGGTGCCTGCGGGTGCGGCAGCGCGGCGAGTTCACCGAGCTGACCGCACCCGCCGCCGGGACGTACCGGGTCGGCTCGGCGCTGAAGGAGCCGTCGAAGGGGCCGTCAGGTGCCGGGTGTGGTGCAGGGTGACGGGGTCTCCGTGGGGGTGTCGGTGGGGCTGGGGCTCGGGGAGTCGGTCGGGCTCGCGCTGTCGGAGGGGCAGTCGGTCGGGGTGCCCGGGTCGGTGGGCGTGTCGGTCGGATCGCCCGTGGGGTCGCCGGTGGGGTCACCAGTGACGGGCGGTGTGGTGGGCGGCTCCGTCGTGGGCGGCGGCGCGCTGTCCGAGGGGCCCGGGCTGGGGTCCGGTCCTTCCGTGGGCCGGTCGGACGGCTTCGGTGTGCCGGGCGTGCGGGTCGGCTCGGGGCCGATGACGATGCCGCCGCCCCCGCCCTTTCCGCCGTCGGATCCGCCGTCCCGGCCGTCGCCGACGGGCTTCGTCGCGGGCGTCTTCGACCCGGCGCCGGGGCTGACCGGCACGACGCCCTTCCCGTCCGGCACCTTGTGGACGCCGCTGCGGTAGAACTCCATCCAATACAGGACGAGACGCACGTAGTCGCGCGAGTAGTTGTAGCTGAGGATGCCGCGCTCCAGGCCGCGCGCGGTGCCGAGGTCCCGGCTGCCCGCGCACAGGTAGTGCCCGGCGCCGAGGGCCGCGTCGAAGATGTTGTTCGGGTCGGCGCGGCCGTCGCCGTTGCCGTCGGCGCCCCAGCGGCGCCAGGTGCCGGGCAGGAACTGCATGGGGCCGACGGCCCGGTCGTAGACGGCGTCGCCGTCCCAGGCGCCGCCCTCGGTGTCCCGGATCAGGGCGAACCCCTTGCCGTTCAGGGGCGGTCCGGTGATCCGGTGGCGGGTGGTGCCGTCGGCGGTCACGTCACCGCCGCGGGCCTGCCCGGACTCGACCTTGCCGATCCCGGCGAGCAGTTGCCAGGGCAGCCGGCAGCCCGGGTCGGTGCGGCCGACGGACGCCTCGGCGCGGCGGTAGGCGGCGAGGACGGTCGCCGGGATGCCGGCCTCCGCCCGCACCTGCTCGCGGGGGAACGTGGTGCCCGGGGCGTCCGGCATCTTCAGCGGCGGGAGTTCGGTGTGGTACGAGTCGTCGCCCTGCGAGGTGACGGGCGGCAACGGCTCGTCGAGCACGGCGAACGGGTCGCTGCGGCCCGCCTTGTCGGCACCGGAGCCGGCGTCGCCGAGCAGTTCCGGCGCCTGGGACGCGGTGAGCAGGGCGGTGGCGGCGACGGCCACGGCGGTGCCGCGCAGGCCCCGGCTCAGCCGGGTGGCGCGGCGCGGGCGGCGTCGGATACGCAGGGTGCTGCGCGGGGTGCGCAAGGGGTGCCCCTCTCGTTCGTCGCGTGCGGGTCGGTGGGGTGCCGGTCAGTTGCCGAACGTGTCGATGCCGGACACGAGCCAGCGGCCGTCCTTCCGGACGAGGTCGACGGCGAGCATGGCGCCCGCGTAGTTCGCGGCGGCCCCGGACTTGGCGGCGGTGCCGGTGCTGCTCTGGTCGGCGAACACGAGGACGCGGGCGCGGGCGCCGTCGATCCGCTCGACGGCACTGTCGGTGACGGTCGTCGTGACGACCGTCTTCTGCTTCTCGGCCTGCGCGAGCACCGGCGCGAGCAGCTTGCGGTGCTGCTCGACCGCCTTCCCGGTGAGCAGCCGGCCGGCCGCCGTGCGCGCCGCGCCGGGATCCGCCTGGTCGTACGAGAACAGCGCCTCGACCGCCTTCTCCGCCTGCCCTTTGACCTCGCTGGTCCGGGCGGGATCGGACAACGCGGAGTTCCGTGCCGCGGCCCCGCCGTCGAGACTCTGCGCCCGGTGGAACGCCCAGCCGGCGAAGGTGCCGAGCAGGAGGGTGAGCAGACAGAGGGCGACGAGGGCCTTCGGGACGCGGGGCGCCTGCCGCACGGGCCTGCTCGGTACGGCCTTCTTCGGTACGAGCTTCTTCGGCGCGGACTTGTTCGGCGCGGGCTTCTTGAGGTCGGGCTTCGTCGGCTCGGGCGTCTTGAGCTCGGGCGTCTTGAGTTCGGGCTTCTCACGTACCGGCGTCTGCGCGGGCACGGCCGCGAGGCGGCGCTGCCGGTTGAGGTGGTGGCGGGTGGTGTGGCGCGTCGTGGACATCGGGGTCCGCTCCCAACGGTTCGGGGGTCGGTCAGTCGGTGGTCGCGCTGTCGCCGACCGGGGCCTGGCCGAGGGCGCTGAGCTTCCAGTGGCCGTCGGTGCGGGTGAGTTCGCCGAGCATGCGGCTGTCCTTCTGCGAGGACTTGCCGCCGGAGGCGGTGACGGTGACGCGCAGGGCGACCATGACCCGGGCGCGGCCGGCGCGTTCGTCCAGCTCGGTGAGGGCCCCGTCGAGGACCTTCGCGGTGCTGACCGTGCGGGCCTCCCGCACCTGCTTCTCGAACCCGGAACGTCCTCCGGCGAGTTGGGTGTGCAGCTCGCCGGTGGTGGACGACTCCCACAGGTCGAGACCGTGCGCGAGGTTCTTGTGGTCGAGGGTGTTGAGGTTCTGCACGGCCTGCTCGCCGGCCTCCAGGGCGTCGTCGCGGGCGGTGGCGTAGGCGGCGGTGTCGTCGTGCGCCGCGCCGTACCAGGACCAGCCGGCCCAGGCGGCGAAGGCCCCCGCGACGAGGGTCAGGGCGAGCGCGGCGAGCAGCAGCGGCCGTCCGATGCGGTCCATCCGGGTTCCTTTCAACGGCCGTTCACCGGGCCTTGATGTCGACGATGCGCCAGACGTCGCCGCGCAGTTCGGCGGTGACGGACAGCTGGGCGGCGGACGTCGTGGGCTTCTTGGTGCCGCGCCGGGCGGTCTGGTCGAGGAACACGAGCAGGTGCGCGGTGCGCCCGCGCAGGCTGACGGTGCCGACGCGCACGGCCTGCGTGGACAGGCTCACCTTCTGGTCCCGTACGTCGGCCCGGACCCGCGCGAAGAGCTGCGCGTACTGCTTCGCGGCACGCCCCGACAGGGCGGCCCGCGCGGACCGCTCGGTGGCCTCGGTCCCGTCGGGCGTGTACGAGAACACCTTGCCGAGCGCATTGCTCACGTCCCCGTTGACCCGGGCGGTGGCGGCGGCGTCGGTGAGGGCGTGGTTGCGGGCGGCGGGGGCGGCGCGCAGGGAGTGTGCCTGGAACAGCAGCACGCCGCCGGCGAGGGCGAGGAGCACGCCGAGGGTGACGACGCCGATGGCCGCGCGGCTCCACCGCGTCGGCCGGGCGTCGGTCCCGGCGGCGTCTGTCTCCTCGGGCTCGGCTTTGAGGACGGGCCCGATGGCCTCGCTCTTCGCGTCGCCTTTCGCGTCGCTCTTCGTGTCGTTCTTGGTGTCGCTCTTTGCTTCGCTCTTGGTGTCGCTCATCCGCCCACCGCCGTCACCGGGATCGCGTTCAGTGCTCGTACCTTCCAGGTGCCGTCGTCCGACCGGGACAGCGTCGCCTCCAGGCGTTTGCGGTCGGTGGCCGGGGACTTGGCGCCCTTCGGGGTGGTCTCCACGCGCAGGGTCGCGATGAGTTTGGCGGTGCCCGCGTGATCGTCGAGGGCGGTGAGCGCCGCGTCCGTGACGACTCCGCGGGAGGACGGGCCGGTGGCCGGGGCGAGGCGGGCGAGTTCGGTGCGCAGGGGGCCGGAGGTGACCGACTTCCAGGTGCCGATGCCGGCCTTGGCGCGGGCCGTCGACGACGCGTCCAGGGTGGAGAGCGTGGCCACGGCGGCGCGGCCGTCGTCCAGCGCGGCGTCCCGCGCCCGCGCGTACGCGAGGTCGTCGTCGCCGCGGGCCTGCGCGTACGACCAGGTGCCCGCCCCGCACAGGGCGACGGCCGCGGCGAGCCCGATGCCCGTGAGGACCCGTCTCATGAGCCGTCCCCCGTTCCGTTCAGGCCGAGCAGTCCGGCCATGTCGCCGGAGGAGCCGTCGGCGCCGCTCTCCTTGAGGGAGGGCAGGTTCAGTGCGCCGGGTCGGGCCGGCTTCGGCACGGGACCGCCGCCCGGTGCATGCGCCGATCCCCGCACGCCGACCCCGCTGGACGCGGGCGCGGTGCAGCGGGCCTTGGTGTTGAGCGCGGGCGCGGGGCTCGTGTCCGTACCGAGGCGGTAGCGGGTGCCGCCGTAGCCGGCCGTGCACGGGAGGGGCTTGAAGAAGGTGACCGTCATGCCGAAGTTGACCTTCTTTCCGTCGACGGCCGTGGCGCCGGCGGCGACGGCGCGGGGCAGCTGCACGAGCAGCTCCTCGGTGCCGCGCTGCCGGGTGACGGCGACCTCGGACGTGGTGAGCAGATTGGCGAGGACGACGCTCAGGTCCGGGTCCATGTCCCGGAGCAGCCCGCTGACCTGCGTGGCGGCGTCCGGGGCGGCCATGACGAGCCGGCGCAGGTCCGCGTCGGAGCCCTTGAGCGTGGCGGCGAGGTCCTTGGCGCCGGACGCGAAGTCGCGGATGGCCTTGCCCTCCTCGGCCTGGGTGCGGAGCACGATCGCGCCGTCGTTCATGAGGGTCGTGGTGCTGGGCAGCGCCCGGTCGGCGGCCTGGACGAAGTCGGTGCCGTTGTCGAGGAGGACCTGGAGGTCCTCGCCGCGTCCTTCGAAGGCCTTGCCGAACTCGTCGACGACGGTGCGCAGGTCGTCGAGCGGCACCGAGGTGGTGAGGTCGTCGACGCTCGCGAGCACGTCGGTCACGGGCCGCGGCACGGCGGTCCGGCTCGCGTCGATCCGCGCACCGTCCTCCAGGTACGGGCCGTCCCCGCGCTTGGGCCGAAGGTCGATGTACTGCTCGCCGACCGCGGAGAGGCTGGCGACGACGGCCTGGGTGTCGTCGGGGATGCGGGGCGCGGACTTCTTGATCCGCAGCTCGGCCTCGACCCCGTCGGCGGTGAGCCCGATGGGTCCGACCCGCCCCACGGACACGCCCCGGTAGGTGACGTCGGAGTGCGTGAACAAGCCGCCCGTACGCGGGAGTTGGACCGTGACGGTGTAGTAGTCGGCGGCCCCCACGTACCTCCCCAGGTCGGCGTACCGGATCCCGAGGAAGGCGAGGACGAGGACGGCGATGACGAGGAACGCGAGGTTCTTGAGGCGGATGGCGAGCGTGATCACTGCCCCTCACCCCCTGAGGCCGACGCCGACGGGCCGGGGGCCGACGCCGAGGCGGACGGACCGGGGTCCGAGGTCGCGGGCAGCGGCAGCGCGGGCTCGCTCGCACCACCGGAGGCCGTCTTCTGCGCCTCCTTCTGCCGCTGCGTCTGCTTCTGCGCGGTCGCGCTCGGCGTCGGCGAGGGCGAGCCCTTGGTGAGCGGCGGGATGAGCTGGGTGCCCGGCGCCGCCGTCATGCTCAGATAGACGTTGAGGTAGTCGCCCTTGACGCCGCGCAGCACCTCGTCCGTGAACGGGTAGGTGAGCAGCACCTGGAGCGAGTCGGGCAGGTCCTTGCCGGAGTCGGCTAGCGCCTTGAGGGTGGGGGCGATGGCCTTGAGGTCGGCGACCATGTCGGCCTTGCCCCGGTCGACCGTGTCGACGGCGACGCCGCTGAGCCGGTCGAGGGAGCGCAGCATCGTCATGAGCGAACCCCGCTGGTCCTCCAGGGTCTTGAGGCCGGGCGACAGATCGGTGAGCACGGTGGCCACGTCTTCCTTGCGGTGGGCGAGGGTCGCGGAGAGCCGGTTGACGCCGTCGAGCGCGGCGGTGATGTCGCCGCGGTGGGTGTCGAGGTTGGTGACGAGGGTGTTGACGCGGCGCAGCGTGGAGCGGACCTCGCTCTCGCGTCCGCCGAGCGCGGAGTTGAGTTCCTTGGTGATGCTCTTGAGCTGGTTGACGCCGCCGCCGTTGAGCAGCAGGGACAGGGCGCCGAACACCTCTTCGACCTCGGAGTTGCGTCCGGTGCGGGAGAGCGGGATGCGGTCGCCGGCGGTGAGGGCGCCGGTGGCGCCCTTGGCGGGTTCGACGAGCTGGACGTACTTCTCGCCGAGGAGGCTGGACTGTTCGAGCCGGGCCCCGGTGTTGGCGGGGAGCTGCACGTCGCCGTTGATCCGCATGGTGACGCGGGCGTTCCAGTTCCGCCCGCTGCCGAGCCGGATCTTGGTGACGCGTCCGACGGCGACGTCGTTGACCTTGACCGCGGACTGCGGGACGAGGCTGAGCACGTCCTTCATGTCGGCGGTGACGGTGTAGGGGTGGTCCCCGAGGTCGGCGCCGCCGGGCAGCGGCAGGTCCTCGATGCCGCTGAAGGAGGGAGCGGGCAGGGCGACGACACCCAGGGTCACGCAGAAGGCGACGGCGACGGAGACGGCCCCGCCGACGAGAAGACCTCGCCGCATGGCTACTCACCCCCCACGGCGGGCAGCGGCAGCAACGGCCCGCCCTGACTGAGCTCGTTCAGGTTGGCCCGCCCGTCGAGCGTCCGGGTCCGCGGGTTGTAGGCACTGACGACGTTCTGCGCGGCGAGCGGCGCGACGTCCAGCGCCTCCGCCAACGACGCCCGCTGCTCCACCAGCGCCCGTGTGATCGGCACGAGCTTGCGCACGTTCTTGCGCAGCTCGCCCCGGTTGTCCTTGATGAACTTCTTCACCTGCCCGAGCGCGATCCCCAGCTCCTTGAGCGCGCCGGCGAGATCGTCCCGGTTGTCGGCGAAGTAGCTGGTGACGTCGTCGAGGTTCTCCTGCGCGGTGCGCACCCCGCCGTCCTTCTTCTTCAGCATGGTCGTGAACGACTGGAGTTGGGCGAGCGTGGTGAACAGGTCGTCGCTGCGCCCGTCGAGCGTCTTGGCGGCCTTGCCGAACTGCTCGATGCTGTCGCCCATCGCGGCCCCGTTGCCCTTGAGGTTCTTCGCCCCGGTGCCGAGGAGGTCGGACAGGGCGCCCTTCTCGTTGGCGCCGCCGGGTCCGAGCGCCTTGCTGAGCTCGGTGATGCTGTCGTAGAGCTGGTCGACCTCGACGGGGGTGCGGTTGCGGGACGCGGACAGCTTCGCCCCGTCCTTGAGCTGCGGCCCGCTCGAGTACGCGGGCGTCAGCTGCACGTACCGGTCGGCGACGACGCTCGGTGCGACGGCGACGGCACGCGCCCCGGCGGGGATCTTCACCCCGTCGTCGACGGCGAGGGTGACCCGGACCCGGGTGCCCTGCGGCCGCACCTCGGCGACCTTGCCGACGCGGACGCCGAGGACGCGCAGGTCGGAGCCGGCGTAGATGCCGACGGCCCGGTCGAAGTAGGCGGTGATCCGCATCCCGCCGGAGTCCGCGGCGCGTACGCCGACGACGCCGGCCGCAACGAGCACGGCGAGGGCGACCCCGCCGACCAGCAGCTTCCACTTGAGGGACATGCCCGCGGATGTCACTGGCCCCCACCCTTCACGTCGTACTTCCCGTTCTTGGGCGGCATGCAGGAGGTCTTCGGCAGCGAGGTCTCCGGCAGGTAGTTGCGGGGCACGACGCCGCACAGGTAACTGTCGAACCAGCGGCCGTTGCCGAGGGTGTTGCCGATGAGCCGGTAGTAGGGCCCGACGAGCGCGAGGGTGCGGTCGAGCTTCTTCTTGTTCTTCTCCAGGACGGTGGTGACGCGGCCGAGGGCCTGGAGGGTGGGCTTCAGCTGCTTCTCGTTGTCGTCGACGAGCCCGTCGAGCTGGACGCCGAGCGCCTTGCTGCCGGTGAGCAGCGCCTTGATGGCCGTACGCCGCTTCTTGAGCTCGCCGAGCAGCGAGCCGCCGTCGTCGATGAGGGTCTCGAAGCTCGACTTCTTCGTCTTGAGCGTCTTCGTCAACTGCTTGCTGCCCGCGAGGAGTTCGGCGAGCTGCGTGTCGCGCGAGGAGACGGTCTTCGACAGGGCGGAGAGGCCCTTCACGGCGGCGCGCACGTCGGGCGGCGAGTCCTTGAAGGTCTCGGAGATCGTCTCGAAGCTCTTGGCGAGCTGCTTGGTGTCGATGGCGTCGATGGTCCCGCTGAGGTCCTCGAACGCCTCCGTCACGTCGTACGGGGAGGTGGTGCGGGCCAGCGGGATCCGGGACCCGGGGTCCTGCTCGCCGCCGCCGAGCGGGTCGAGGGCGACGTACTTTTCGCCGAGCAGGGTCTTGATGGCGATGGCGGCGGTGGTGCGGTCGCCGATCCAGGTGCTGTCGTCCTCGATGCGGAAGGCGACCTTGACCTTGGGTCCGTCGAGGCTGACGGAGGTGACCTCGCCGACCTTGACGCCGGCGATGCGTACCTCGTCGCCGTCGCCGAGTCCGGCGGCCTCGCTGAAGTCGGCGCTGTAGTCGGTGCCGCCGCCGACGAGGGGCAGGCTGCTGACGTTGAGCGCGGCGAGGGCCAGCAGGGCCAGGACGAGGAGTCCGGCGAGGGCGATGCCGACGGGGTTGCGTTCCTGGACCGGCTTGATCTCCAGGAACCGGGGCCGTTTCGCGCTGGGCCTTTTCACTGGCACCTCGCATCTTCGACGACGATGCCGGTGGGGGGCTTCGACCCGTCGGACATGGTGACGCCGTCGACCTTGGCCCGGCACAGGTAGAGGTTGAACCAGGAGCCGTAGGACGAGAGGCGGGACAGGGCGGTCATCTTGGCGGGCGTCTTGTCGAGGAAGTTCTCGATCTGCGGGATGCCGTCGCCGAGGGTGCCGGAGAGCCGGCCGAGCTGCTTGATGTCGTTCTTCAGGGGCTTACGGGCGTCCTGGAGGAACCCGGCGGTGACGGTCGTGAGGTCGCCCATGGCCTGGGCGGCGTCGCCGAGCGGTTTGCGGTCCTCGTTGAAGCCGGAGACGAGCCGGGTGAGGGTGGTGACGAGGTCGTCGAACTTGTCCTCGCGGTCGTTGATGGTCTTCAGGACCTCGGTGAGGTTGCCGACGACCTGCCCGATGACCTGGTCCTTCGCGGCGACGGTGGTGGTGAGGGAGCCGACGTGCTGGATGAGGCTGTCGACGGTGCCGCCCTCGCCCTGGAGGACCTTGACGATGGAGCCGGCCAGCTCGTTGACGTCCTTCGGGGAGAGGCCCTCGAAGAGCGGCTTGAAGCCGTTGAAGAGGAGGGTGAGGTCGAGGGCGGGACGGGTGCGGGCGAGCGGGATGGTGGCACCGGGGTCGAGATCCCCCGTGTCGTCCCCGGTGCCACGCTCGAGGGCCACGTACCGCTGGCCGACCATGTTGAGGTACTTCACGGCGGCCGTGGTGGTGCGGGGCAGTTCCCGGCCCTTCTCGACGGTGAAGGTGACCTGGGCGGTGCGGTGGTCGACGACGCGTACGTCGGTGACCTCGCCGACCTTGACGCCGGAGATCCGCACGCCGTCGCCGTCGATGAGTCCGGTGACGTCGGTGAACAGGGCGCGGTAGGTGGTGGTGTCGGTGCCGACGCCCGTGTTGGCGATGGACAGGCCGAGCAGGGCGGTGGCCAGCGCGGTGACGACGAGGAAGATCAGGGACTTGACGAGCGGCCCGGCGACGGACCGCCGCCGCACGTGCGCGAACTCGGTGTCGCTGGCACTCACTTGAGCTTCACCTCCGTCCCCCGGTAGACGGGTCCGGCGAGCAGGCTCGACCAGTCGGGCAGGTCGCCCGGCGCGGTCTTGGCGGCCGGTGCGATGAGCTCGTTCACCAGGTCGTTCTCCTGCGGCGAGTTGGCGGGCCCGAGGTTCTGCTCGGCGGAGGCCGTGGCGGTGACGGGCGCGCGGGCGGCGGCGCCGAGGTACGGCACCGGGTAGCAGTTCGGGCCGCCGCCGGTGGAGTAGGAGGGGGTGTCGCGTCCGGGGACGTAGTTGCCGCGCGAGGCGACGGTGGTGACGTCGACGTGCAGCCCGGGTTCGTCGGTGCCCTTGCCGAGCGCCTTGTCCATGCGGGGCACGAAGTCGACGAGGGTGCGCAGGGTGCACGGGAACGACGGCGAGTACTTGGCGAGCAGTTCGAGCGTGGGCCGTGAGGTGGCGGACAGCCGGATGATGTTGTCCTGGTTGGCCCGCAGGAAGGCGTCGAGGTCCTCGGCGGTGCGCGTGGTGCTGCCGTAGGCCGCGGCGAGGTCCTTCTCCTTCTCGGCGATCGTGCCGCTGGTGGTGGTGAAGTCGGTGAGCGCGTCGAGGATGCCGGGGGCGGCGTCCGCGTAGACGTGCGAGACCCTGACCAGCTGCTTGAGGTCCTCGTTGAGGGTCGGCAGGTTCGGGTTGAACTTCTTCAGGTGCGCGTCGAGCGTGCTGAGCGTCTCGCCGATCTTGCTGCCGCGCCCTTCGAGCGCCTGCGAGACAGCGGACAGCGTCGAGGACAGCTTCTGCGGCTGCACGGCGGTGAGCATCGGCAGGACGTCGTCGAGGACCTGCTGGAGCTCGATGGCGTTGGCGGACCGGTCCTGCGGGATGGTCGCCCCGGCCGGCAGCATCCGCGTACTGGGCGCGCTCGGCGGGACGAGCGCGACGTACCGTTCGCCGAACAGGGTCGTCGGCAGCATCTGGGCGCGCACGTCGTCGGGGATGTGGTCGCGGGCGCCGGGCTCGAGCGCGAGGGTGAGCCGGGCGCCGGTGTCGGTGGCGTCGATGTCCCGCACCTCGCCGAGGACGACGCCCCGCAGTTTGACCTCGGCCCCCAGGTGCATCTCGTTGCCGACGCTGCCGGTCTCGACCACGACCTCGTCGGAGTCGACGAAGTCCTTGTTGTAGACGGCGACGGCGAGCCAGATCAGCAGGGCGGGCACGACGAGGAAGACGACTCCGGCGAGCCGGCGGCGCAGGGTCTCCATGGGTCAGCCCGCCACCTTCACGGTCGTCGTGGCACCCCAGAGCGCCAGCGAGAGGAAGAAGTCGGTGACGGAGATCAGCACGATGGCGTTCCGCACGGACCGCCCGACCGCGATGCCGACCCCGGCCGGTCCCCCGCTCGCCCGGAACCCGTAGTAGCAGTGGGCGACGATCACCATCACGCTGAAGATCAGCACCTTCAGCACCGACAGGATCACGTCCGTGGGCGACAGGAAGAGGTTGAAGTAGTGGTCGTACGTGCCCTGCGACTGCCCGTTGAAGACGGTGGTGACGATGCGGGAGGCGAGGTACGAGGAGAGCAGGCCGATCGCGTAGAGCGGGATGATGGCGACGACGCCGGCGATGATCCGGGTGGTCACGAGGTACGGCATGGACCGCACGCCCATCCCTTCGAGCGCGTCCACCTCCTCGTTGATCCGCATGGCGCCGAGCTGCGCGGTGAAGCCGGCGCCGACGGTGGCGGACAGGGCGAGTCCGGCGACGAGCGGGGCGATCTCGCGGGTGTTGAAGTACGCGGAGACGAAGCCGGTGAAGGCGGCGGTGCCGATCTGGTCCAGGGCGGCGTAGCCCTGGAGGCCGACGACGGTGCCGGTGGCGGCGGTCATCGCGATCATCACGCCGATGGTGCCGCCGATGACTCCGAGTCCGCCGGAGCCGAAGGCGACCTCGGCGAGCAGCCGCTGAACCTCCTTGGTGTAGCGGCGCAGTGTGCGCGGGATCCACACCAACGCCCGTATGTAGAACAGGAGTTGGTCGCCACCACGGTCGAGCCAGACGAGGGGGGAGGTCATGACGGGCTCAGCCTCCCTTCGGCGGAACGATCTGGAGGTAGATGCCGGTCATCACGGTGTTCACGAAGAAGAGCAGGATGAAGGTGATGACGACGGACTGGTTCACGGCGTCACCGACCCCCTTGGGCCCGCCCCGCGGATTGAGCCCCCGGTAGGCGGCGACGATCCCGGCGATGAACCCGAAGATGAGGGCCTTCAGCTCGCTGATGTAGAGGTCGGGGAGCTGGGCGAGCGCGGAGAAGCTCTGGAGGTACGCGCCCGGGGTGCCGCCCTGGAGCACGATGTTGAAGAAGTACCCGCCGAGGGTGCCGACGACGGAGACCATGCCGTTGAGCAGCACGCCGACGAACATGGTGGCGAGGACGCGGGGCACGACGAGCCGCTGCACGGGCGAGACACCCATGACGGTCATGGCGTCGAGCTCCTCGCGGATCTTCCGCGACCCGAGGTCGGCGCAGATGGCGGATCCGCCGGCGCCCGCGATGAGCAGGGCGACGATGAGCGGGCTGGCCTGCTGGATGACGGCCAGTACGCTGGCGCCTCCCGTGAAGGACTGCGCCCCCAACTGCTGCGTGAGCGACCCGACTTGCAGGGCGATGACGGCGCCGAACGGGATCGAGACGAGCGCCGCCGGCAGAATGGTCACACTGGCGACGAACCAGAACTGCTCGATGAACTCACGGAATTGAAACGGCCTGCGGAAGACGGCCCGAGCCACTTGAAGCGCGAGCGCGAACAGCTGCCCGGTCTGTCTGAGGGGGCCGAGAAGCGGGGTGCTCATACGGCGCCCTTCGCCCCGGGCATGACCACCGTCGGCTCAAGTGGCTCCGCCCCGTACGTGGCCCGGATCGCGGTCTGCGCGGACTCCGGCAGGCTGGGCAGCAGCTTCAGCACCCGCTCCCGGCGCCGGGCCACCGCCGCCCGCTCCCCCAGCCCGGGCGAGGGCTGGAGCTGCGGCACCAGCGACCGCGGGGCGGAGACGGCCGCCGCCCCGCCGGCAGCCTCGGCGGCCAGCGTCGCCGCGTCCTTCTCCTCGGACATGCCGATCGGCCCGACCACATCCGCGGTGAGGAACTGCCGGACCACCGGCTCCTCGCTGGTCAGCAGGACTTCCCGCGGCCCGAAGGTGACCAGGTTGCGCCGGTAGAGCATCCCCATGTTGTCGGGCATGGTCGCCGCGATGTCGAGGTTGTGGGTGACGATGAGCATGGTCGCGTCGATCTGCGTGTTCAGGTCGATCAGCAACTGCGAGAGGAAGGCGGTCCGTACGGGATCGAGGCCGGAGTCCGGCTCGTCGCAGAGGATGATCTGCGGGTCGAGCACGAGGGCCCGCGCGAGGCCGGCCCGCTTGCGCATGCCGCCGCTGATCTCACCGGGGAGCTTGCCCTCGGCGCCCAACAGGCCGACCACGTCGATCCGTTCCATGACGATGCGACGGATCTCGGACTCCTTCTTCTTCGTGTGCTCGCGCAGCGGGAACGCGATGTTGTCGAAGAGGTTCATGGAGCCGAACAGGGCGCCGTCCTGGAACATGAGCCCGAACAGTTTGCGGGCCTCCATGATGTCCCGTTCGGGGCTGCGGGCCATGTCGACGCCGTCGACCAGGACCCGGCCGTGCTCGGGCTTGAGCAGCCCGATCAGGGACTTCAGGAAGACGGTCTTGCCGGTACCGGAGGGTCCGAGCATGACGCTCACCTCGCCGGCCGGCAGGGTGAGGCTGACGTCCTGCCAGATCTGCTGCTTGCCGAAGGACTTCGTGAGGCCCTCGACCTTTACTTCGATTCCCATGTCACCTCCAGCAAGCACTCGTGGTTCGGTTGCTCTGTTGCTCGATGTGCACCGGGGGCGCACGGTAAGTAGATTTCCTGCGCCGGGACAAGCGGTCGGACGGTGAATTCCTTTTTGTCATCCGGGCTTTGTCACCGGCTGACAAACTTGCGCGGGGCGTTTGTCTCCGGCTGAGCAGTTGCATGGGGGTGGGGGCGAGCGGGGTCTCGTGTTCCGGGGGGGTGGATTTCACGAGACCCCACCCTCGGGGACCGCCCCGGAAGGAGGATCGGACCGGCGTTCCCCGTTTTAACTCCTGGTCGACAGGGGGGTGTCGACGAGGAGTCCAGTGGCCACCGCATCGACGCTACGGCCGAGTAACCTTGCCTCGCAATAGCGGGCTCGGAACTTTCCCGTAGCCCGCCGCCGACCCGGAATTCTTTGATGCCGGGAAATGGATTCGGCCGCGCCTTCTGTCAGCGAGTGATGAAACGGCGCGCGCTCACGTCCGTCACTTCACGCCCTCGTGCCAGTACTGCGAGAGCAGCTTGCCCTCGTTCGGCACCACGCTGCTCGGCGACGCGAAGGCCGCGACATACGTGGACGTGCTGTTGAGCGCGAGGCTGTTGCCGCCGGACGCGGACGGCAGCCCGGACTTGAGGTTGACCGCCCAGTCGAGCGCGCCGAGCAGGCCGCAGCCGTTCGCCCCGGGGACGGCGTACGTCGAGTCGCCCTGGTTCGCCCCGAGGATGCTCAGCTGATTGAGCACTCCCGTGGAGTTGAGGGTGCCGTCGGGGTTGAAGCGCTGCTGCTTGACCGCCGGCGCCGAGGTGTTCTGCGGCCGCAGCACGATCGGGTTCGAGGAGGAGCCGATGTAGCACTTGTCACCGAGGAACGGATTCTCCAGCTTGATCCGGACCGGCAGGCTGATGATCGGCTGCCCCTGCGTCACGCCCGCGAGCAGCTTGAAGTCGGTCGGCGTGTTCACGGACTGGACCTTCGCGGTCACCCGGTTGAGGTTGACGTCCGTGAGCTGCCTGCAGATGTCGGTCACCAGCGGGATGTCACTGGGGCACATGAGCCCGAGCAGCCCGCCCGGCAGCTGAGCCGGGGCCGCGACCAGAGCGCCGTCGGCCGGCGGAACGACGGTGGTCGTGCCGTCGGAGTGGGTGATGACCCCGGCCTGGAGGTCGGTGCGACCGGTCGGCACGACAGAGCTGCCCATCTTGATGGAGCCGCTGTCCGAGCTGGAGGAGATGCAGATCGCCACGTCGGTCTTGCCGTCGGCGGCGAGCATGCTCGGGGCGTCGACGGGACACCGGCTGAACGGGGCCCAGGCGCCGTCCATCTCGGTGGCGGCGCCGGCCGGAGCCAGCGAGGCGAGGGTGGCGAGCGCCGTCGCGGCGGTCACGACACCGGCACGGGTCAGATTCTGCGTACGTCTCGTCGAGCGCATGGCGGATTTCCCTTCACGGAGGGCAGAAGTCGGGCGTGAGCGGGGAGAACTGCGGGAGCAGCCGGGACGTTACTGGCGGGAAACCCCTGCGGCAATGCCCCTCGTTGACAGAAATTCCACTACCGCCCCGTTTATCAACGAGTGAGCAATCCGTCCGGGCATTCACTCGGCAAGTGAGCAGAAATATGCCCGGCCCGGAAAATGCTCACTCTCGGACAAGGCCCGCGCGATGGCCTGATCGGCCGAAGACAAAAAGAACCCCGACTTCAACCACTTCGCCGAATTCTTCCGGCATCCCATTGCGAGCCCTGGTTACTTGCTCGTAACGTCCATGAGGCAGGCGAGGGAAGGGGCGCGCCCCCCACTCACCCCTCTTCCGCCCGGAGTTGCACACAATCCGTCCCGCACCTCCCGAGGGACGGCCCTTCCCATCTCGTACGCCATACATCCCTGGAGGGATTCACCGTGCGCAGAATGACCCGCAACACCGCCGTAGCCGCCGCCGCGTTCGCCGCCGCAGTCGGCCTCTCCGTGTCCTCCGCCTCCGCCACCGCCCAGGCCGGCTACGTCGTGTCCCCGGGCGGCGCCTTCGCGGCCAACGCGGTCAACCCGACGCTGGGCGTGCCGGGTGCCACTCTCACCTGCGACAGCTCTCACGCGGCGGGCACCCTGCAGTCCTCCTCCGCCGACGGTGTCGGCATCGGCGACATCAACAGCATCTCCTTCACCGGCTGCAACGTGAACGGCATCGACTTCGACGTGACGCCGTCCGCGCTGCCGTGGAAGATCAACGTCACCGGCATGAGCAGCGCCACCCGCGCCGACGGAACCATCACCGGCATCGTCGCGAAGATCACCGGCTTCGGCTGCGAGGCGACCTTCGCCGGCAGCGTGACCGGCTGGTACGAGAACGGCGCCAACATCCTGCACGTCACCGGTGGCGGCACCCTGGCGGCGCAGGACGACGCGAACTGTCTCGGCCTCATCAACCCGGGCGACCCGGCGGACTTCTTCGGCGACTACCAGCTGACGAGCGCCCAGACGATCTCCCAGGGCTGACCGACGATCACGCACCAGGCACCGACCGACGCCCGCCACCGAGCTGACACTCGGCGGCGGGCGCTCGGCGCGTCCCGGAGCAGGCCGCACCACGAGACGACGACGGATGCCGGAGGGCGGCAGCCGGGCAGAGGAGACAGCCCACGATGAACGTCAGCGAGCAGCACCCTTCGCGGGCCGGCCGCAGGGGACGACGGACGACCCGTCGTATCGCCACGGCGACGGCGATCGCCCTCGTCCTGGGCGTGACGTCCGGCGCCGGTTCCCGTGCCGACGAGGCGCTCGACGCCGTCACACTGACCTACGACTGCCCGCTGCCGGGCAGTTCGGCCGGATCGACGCGGGTGACGGCTCGCGTGCAGACCGGCCTGCCCGCCAACGCCTCGGTCGGCGTACCCATCGATCCGGGTCAGGTGACGGTCGACACGACGCAGTCATTCGACGACCTCGCCGGCCTGCTGCCCGAGGGAACCACGACACTGGCAAGCAATGCCGAGCTGGCCATACATGTCCGGCACGACGGCGAGACGGCCGACGCGACATGGTCCCAGCTGACCGCCCAGAGTCTCGTCCCCGGCCCCGGTGAGGAACTTCGCCTCACCCACATGGGCAAGGCATCGACGATCACCGTGGGATCACCGGGCGACGTCGCCCTGTCTGTCGGCGAACTGCGCCTGAGCTTCATCCCGTCCGCGGACATGGCCCCCGGCGGCGGTCCCGTGGCACTGGTGTGCTCGCTCGCGGAAGGACAGGACGGCATCCTGGCGACCGTGCCGGTGTCGGGTGGCGAGGGTTCAGCCACGCCGAGCAGCAGCGCCCCCTCGGACAAGGAAGGCCGCACCGGTCTGTCGGTGTCCCCCGAGGTGGACGAGACCACCCCCGATGTCCCGGAGACCTGCCCTGACGTCACCATTGAGGGCGAACCGGACATGACCTACGGACTGCAGTGGCTGCCGGGCACACAGCTGAAGGACGTGTACCACGGAAGTGAGGCTCGAGTCTGCGCCTATGCGGCGGGTGTCGCCACCGTGCGCAAACAGAACGGCTCCATGATCATCAATGACCCCTCGCGTCGACCTGCGCTCATGAATATTCGAGCGAGCGTGAACACTTACTCCTCCAAGCCCGGAACCCCCCTTGTTTACAATCGAACCGATTCGATCGGCCGGATCGATCTCCCCGACGCCGAGTCGACGTTCCTCACCTTCGGCTTCACCCCCGTATCCGCGAAAGTGAGTTTCGAAACCGGTCCCGTCACGGCCACCACCGGAACCCGCGGCGCCAGCCCCAACAGGGAAACCTGGGCTGCCATCAGCTTCGACCAGAGCCTTCGCCTGCACGATGTGAAAGTGAACGGAACACCGCTGAACGTCGGGCCGAACTGTCGGACCAAGGCACCCTTCCGCGTGGTACTGGAAGGCTCCTTCGGCCCCAACGGCACCCAAGGCACCTACACCAACGTGCTTCTCGGAGGACTCCTCACCACCAAGAACCACCTGGTCGACATCCCGGCCTTCTCGGGATGCGGCTCCAAGGGTGAGGACATCGACGCCTTGTTCACTGCGGCGATCAGCGGGCCAGGAAACCTGGTCGCCATGAATCAGGCGACGGCCTGCATCCCCAAGTTCCCCGCCGGCCGCAACGGCTGCCCCCCTGCCCCCACCACGCTCCCCGCACTGACCCTCCCCACCCCCTGACCCCTCCGACGTGCACCACCCGCGCTTTACAGCCAACCTCAAGCCGAGTGGTGTACATCACACGTAAGTTGCTCTAGTTTCAGGAGCTCCCAAAGGTACGCACCTGACGGCCACGCAAGGGCCACACGGGCCACACCCTTCGGCCCTTGCGACGCCGTTCCCCACCGGGCGCCCGGACAGCGAGGACCGCACATGCCTCCGCGCGTACAGCCCCCTGACGTCAACGAACCGCTGGGTCCGCTCCCCCGCGAGTTCGCCGCCATCATGCGGCCCGAGATCCCCGGCCTGATCAAGGAGATCCGGGTCGAGGTCACCCGCGCGTATCCCGAGTACGCCCAACTCCTCAACGGCCCGAGCGGGGCGGCGATCCGCCAGGGTGTCGAGCACGCCCTGTCGGCCTTCGTCGACCGGGTCGCCGACCCCGCCGCGCCCTCCATCGCCCGCGACGAGCTGCTCCGCAAGTTCGGCCGCGTCGAGGCCTACGAGGGCCGGGACCTGGAAACCCTCCAGAGCGCCTACCGGCTCGGCGCCCGGGTCGCCCTGCGCCGCGCCAAGACGATCGGCCGCCGCTTCGACCTGTCCCCCACTCTCCTGCTCACCTTCGCCGACGCGCTCTTCGCGTACATCGACGAACTGGGAGCGCTCTCACGCGAGGGCTATCTGGAAGTACAGGCGAAGTCCGGCTCGGCAATGGAAACGCTCCGAAGACGCTTGCTCCACCTTCTCCTCGCCGGCACCCCGCTCACTCACGCCACGATCAACGAACTGTGCGAACAGGCCAGTTGGCCGCTGCCCGAGCAGGCCACCCTCATCGCCCTGCGCACCCCGGCGCCCGATGCCATCCAGGCGGACCTGGACATCGATGTCCTCGCCGACCTGGGCGCCCCGCAGCCTCATCTCCTGATCCCCGGCCCGCTCACCCCCGAGCGCCGCGCGATGCTGGAGTCCGCGACCTACGGCACCCCGATCGCGATCGGCCTCCCGCTGCCCACCGCACAGGCCGCCGACTCGCTCCGCTGGGCCCGCCGCACGCTTCAACTCGTCGACGACGACATCGTTGCCGACGCCCGGGTCCTCGACACGGCCGACCATCTCGTGACCCTGTGGCTGCTCTCCGACCCGGCCCTCGTCACCGAGATCGCCACCCGTGAACTGGCCCCGCTCGACAAGTCCACCGGCACCCGCCGCGCCCGCCTCGTGGAAACCCTCCACGCCTGGCTGACCACGCGCGGCACCGCCGAGCAGGTGGGCGACGCCCTGGGCGTCCACGCCCAGACGGTCCGCTACCGCCTGCGCAACCTGGAGGCCCACTTCAACGGCCAACTCGACGACGCGGACCGTCGATTCGCCATGGAGGCGGCGCTACGAGCACTCCACCTCCATGGCGGCAGCGTCACCCGCTGACCTGCCCCGCGACGAACACGCGGAACGCCTCCGGCGTGAACGTGAGCCGGGGGCCGGCCGGGTCCTTGGAGTCCCGGACGACTACGTGGGCGTGGGGGGTTTCGGCGATCTCTACGCAAGCGCCGCCCTGATCGCCGCTGTACGAGGACTTGCGCCAGGTCAGTCCGCCCAGGGGGGCGCACTCGACGCAGGAGCCGCCCGTGTCCGAGCTGTAGGTGGACTTACGCCAGGGGATGCTCGCCATACCGTTCCTCCATCACGCTCCGGATCAGCAGCGCTGAGTCCACGGGCGACAGAGCCGCCGCCTGCAAATGAGCGTAACGGAGCGAGTGTTCACCGACCCGTTCCGGGTTTGCGGTCGAACGACCGGTCTCGTAGTCCTCCGTGTAGACGATGGCCGGGTCCTTGCTGAACCGGAACATGTCGAAGGGCCCGGGGCTCCCCGCGTGCGCGCCGACGCCGAACGGCAGCACCTGAACGTTCACCCGAGGATTCGCCTCGTAGCCCAACAGGTGCGCCAGTTGCTTTCGCATGACGGCGGCGCCTCCCACCTGACGGTGGAGCACTCCCTCGTCGAGGACGAGCCACAGGAGCGGGGCCTGCCCGTTCTCCAGGATGCGCTGCCTGCCCAACCGAGCCGCCACCTTGCGATCCAGGCCGGTCCGGTCCACGTAGCCGAGTACGGCCCGGGCGTACTCCTCGGTCTGCAGAAGCCCATGTATCAGGTGCGTGTGGAAAGCCTGGATCTCCGTCGCCCGGGACTCCAACTCCGCGATCTGGCGGAACCAGGCCGGGAGCTCGCTGCGCAACACAAGGTCGATCAACCGCGAAAGCAACCCCTCCGTCCCCAGAGCCGCATCGCACCGCTCGCTGAACTCGAGCGTCGGCAGCTTCCGGGCCGTCTCGATCTGGCCGACCAAGGAACCCGTGTAATTGACGATCTGGCCGAGCTGTTTCTGGGTCAGGCCCGCGGCCTCCCGGTGGCGGCGCAGCTCGAAGCCGTAGTAGTCGAGCGGCGAGGCGCTCGGGTCGAGGACATTGATGTGGACCATGCGCAGCCCCCTCAACCAGGCCCACAGAGGGGCCAGTTGTATCCGGTCGATTGCACAGCGTAACCAGCACTCGGGACGCTCGTCCCATGAACCAGCAGAATCAGCGGAGCGAGCCGCACGCCTACACCCTGCATCTGACCGTCGGCACGCACTCCGCCCGCCACGTCCGCCGCATCGTCCACACCCTGTGCGCCGACTGGTCGGTCCCGGCAGGCGTACGCGACGACGTCGCCCTGGGCGTCACGGAGTTGCTGTCGAACGTCGTGCGGCATGTGCCGGGGAGCCGGGCCGTGGTCCGACTGCGCCACGATCCGGACGCCGGGCGCGTCCGGGTCGAGGTGACGGACGAGGGTCCGCCGTTCCCGCTCCGGCTGCCCGGCCCGGCCGACCCGTACGAGGAGTCGGGGCGCGGCCTGGCGCTGGTCGCGGCGGTGACGGAGAAGTGGGGCGTTCAGCTGCTGCCGGCGGGCAAGGCCGTGTGGTTCGAGTGCGCGCAGGCCCCGGTACCGCAGGAGTCCGGACCTCTGGCCAGAGCCAACCCGTGCGGGTGAACGGTGCGGCATATCCCTCTGGAATATTCGGCTCCGCTCGTACGGTCCCTCTCATGGTCAGCTCACCTCACGAGGCGATGCACCAGATCCTTCAGGAGGACCCGGCGATGTTCGTCCGGTCCTTCCGCAAACTGGGCATCGACTTCCCCGAACCCGTCGCCGTCTCCCTGATGCCGACGGACCTCACCGAACTGCGCCCGGTGGAGCGGCGCGTGGACACACTGCTGCGCTTCGACACAGCCCGCGGCGACGGCTACCTTCTCGCCGTCGAGTCACAGGGCCGTCCCTCCACGGAGAAGCCCAGCGCCTGGGCGTACTACCTGGCCTTCGTGTACGCCAAGTACCGGATTCCGCCGGTGCTTGTCGTCACGACGCAGGACAAGCACACGGCGCACTGGGCGGAGCGTCCCATCGACATCGGGCCCCCGCAGTGGCCGGCGCTCACCGTCCGGCCACTGGTCCTCGGCCCGCACAACGTGCCGATGATCACGGACCCGGAGGAGGCCGCGCAGGACATCCCGCTCGCCACGCTTTCCGCGATCACACACGGGAAGAACCCGGACATCGCTGCCATACTCAAAGCGCTGAGCAGCGCCTTGAAGACCATCGACCTGGACACGGCGATGATCTTCTCCGAATTCACCGAACTCGGCCTGGAGGGCATCCCGGCCGCAGACATCTGGAGGCACCTGGTGGCTGTCGACCTCTCCTTCTTCCGCTCCCAGACCGCACAGAACATCCGGGCGGAGGCCCGCAAGGAGGGCCGCGAGGAGGGCCGCGAGGAGGGCCGCGAGGAGGGCCGCGAGGAGGGCGAAGCCAAGGGCGAGGCCAAGGCCGTGCTCCGGGTTCTCGACGCGCGCGGCATCGCTGTCCCGGACGAGGCCCGCGCCACGATCTCCGGCTGCTCCGACACCTACGTCCTCGACACCTGGCTCGACCGCGCCATCACCGCCACGTCAATCGACCAGGTACTCGGCGACACCACGTCCGCCTGACACCCCTCCCCCCGACCACGGCCCCGCCGACTCCGCGTCGGTGGGGCCGTCGTCATGACGGGCTCGATGCGCCGGCCGTGACCTCCCCCGCGTCACTGTCCGACCGTGGCTCGGGCCGCGACGGGCGGGACTTGGGCGTTCTGGCGCGGGGGCCCTGAAGCACGTACGTCAGAAGGAAGCCGAGGCCGACGACGACCGCACCGCCGACCGCGTCGAGGACCCAGTGGTTGCCCGTCGCGACGATCGCGGAGACCGTGAACAGGGGGTGGAGGAGGGCGAGCGCCTTCAGCCACCACTGGCGGGCCAGGATCGCGATGACGATGCCGCACCACAGGGACCAGCCGAAGTGCAGGGACGGCATCGCGGCGTACTGGTTGGTGAGCTGGGTGAGGGTGCCGTAGTCCGGCCTGGTGAAGTCCTGGACGCCGTGGACCGTGTCGATGAAGCCGAGGCCTGGCATCAGACGCGGCGGGGCGAGCGGGTAGGCCCAGAAGCCGATCAGGGCGAGGAGGGTCGCGAAGCCGAGCGCGGCGCGGCCCCAGCGGTACTCGGCGGGGCGGCGCACGTACATGAAGCCGAGGACCGCGAGCGGGACGATGAAGTGGAAGGTCGTGTAGTAGAAGTTGAAGAAGTCCTTCAGCCACGGGAGTTGGGTGGCGACCGTGTGGTTGATCCCGTGCTCGACGTCGAGGCCGAGGATCCGTTCGATCGTGTGGATCTGGTGGCCGTGGGCCTCGGCGGTCGCGCGGCCGCCGGAGATCGTGCCGCCCGTCGCGGCGAGGCGGACCTGCTGGTAGGCGGAGTAGCCGACGCGGATCAGGATGAGTTCGAGGATCAGGTTCGGGCGGTCCGTGACCCGGCGCAGGAACGGCAGGAGCGGGACGTGCTTCCAGCGGGCGGGGGCCTGGGGCGCGTACGTGACGGGGATCGGGGTCGCGTACAGGGGTGAGGTGCGCGGGAGGAAGGGGACCGCGACGGCCGCGGCGAGGGCCGCGATGAGGACGACGTTGTCCCGGACGGGATCCAGGAACGTCATGTTCGGCAGCATCATCGTCGCGGGCAGCGTGAGCGCGAGGACGACGAGGACCGGCCACATGTTCCGGTCGCAGGCGCGCTTGCCGACACGGCCGACGACGGCGAGCAGGACCCAGAGGAGCTGGTGCTGCCAGGTGGTCGGGGAGACGGCGACGGCGACGCAGCCGGTGACGGCGACCGCGAGGAGGAGCTGTCCGTCGCGGGCGTAGCGGACGGCGCGGCGCAGGCCGATGAAGGTGACGGCGGCGCCGAGGGCGAGGAAGAGGGCGATCTCCGGCCCGCCTTCGAGGCCGAGGCGGAGCAGCGCGCCGTGCAGGGACTGGTTGGCGGTGGCGGCGGGGTCGGCGGCGAGGCCCGCGCCGGCGAGGTGGTGGATCCAGTACGTCCAGGAGTCCTGCGGCATGACGGCCCAGGCGAGGAGCGTGGCCGCGCCGAAGGTGCCGAGGGTGGTCGTGGCGGCCTGGCGGCGGCCGGTGAACCAGAGGAGCGGGGCGAAGAGGAGGACCGTCGGCTGGAGCGCGGCGGCCACGCCGATGAGGACGCCGGAGGCCTTCTCTCCGGGGACGACGAAGCAGCCGAGCAGCACGAGGAGGACCGGGATGATGCTGGTCTGGCCGGTGGTGAAGGTGTTGCGGACCGGCAGGGACAGCATGAGCAGGCTGATCGCGACGGGGGCCGCGAGGAGCGAGGTGCGGCGGGCCGCGGGCTGCGGGAGGGTGCGGGCGGCGATCAGCCCGAGGGCGACGACGAGCGCGAGGGAGCCGAAGGTCCAGCCCCAGCCGAGCGCCTGTTCGGCGGCGATGGAGAAGGGTCTGAGGACGAGCCCGGAGAACGGGGTGCCGGTGAAGCGGTCGCTGCCGTCGGCGCCTTCGTAGAGGGAGCCGCTGACGTGCAGGACGCCCTCGGGGCCGATCCAGGTCTCCAGGTCGGTGAGGCGTTCGCCGCGCGGGGTGGACAGGACGGCGACGAGCTGACGGGTCGCGAGGAGCGCGGCGAGCAGCCAGAGGAGGGCGCGGGCGGCGGTGAGCCGGCCGGTGCCGTCGGTGAGACCGGCGGCGAGGGCGGTGGCACCGGGTCTGCCGAGGGTGCCGGGTGTGCCCTGGGGGCCCGGGGAGCCGTGCGTACCGCCCGCCGGTCCCGTCCTGCCCGCCGGTCCCGTCCCGCGCCCGGTGTCCCGTCGTCCTGCCCGCTCCGCGTTCGCCACGTGCCGTCGGCCTCCAGCCGCCTGTCTCGACACCCGCGCACGGCGAGCGCCCGTTCCGTCCCTGAATCCTCCTCCGTGGACTTTTTGGCGTCCTCTTCAGAGGTTCGCACCGTCCCGTACCGAGAGACGCGGGCTGCCACCGGTTCACCTGACTTCGACCTGTTTCCGGCCGGAGGGCGGCACAACGGGCCCGATGCATGGCGTGCGGATCGCGTGTCGATTGCGTGCCACATCACGCGTTAATTGCGTGCTACATGGATCGGTTCCGCGACAAACCTCACAGGAAGCCTGATCGCGAAGGCGCGCCCGCTCCCGCGTTTCCCCAGGCCAGGCCGGATATCACCACGGAGCGCTGCGGAGCGAACACTACCCGTTACCGCCCGGTGCGCCCCTATCGTCCGTTCAGGGCCGTTCCGCGTGAACGGCCTTTGCCCTTGTCCCCCACGAAAGGCAGGCGAGCGAGACCTTGTCGTCCACTCTCTCCGTCGCCCCCGGTACCAGCAGGTCCGGAGCCTCCCCGGCACCGGACCGCCGCACCACCGCCGAGCAGCAAGACGTCACCGTCACCGACCCGTCCCTCGTCAAGCGGGCGGTC
Source organism: Streptomyces sp. NPDC050145 (assembly GCF_044460245.1). Taxonomy (NCBI): domain Bacteria; kingdom Bacillati; phylum Actinomycetota; class Actinomycetes; order Kitasatosporales; family Streptomycetaceae; genus Streptomyces; species Streptomyces sp. NPDC050145. Next base: position 131,335 of record NZ_JBITJS010000005.1, read on the forward strand.
AAGGCGGCAGCGCTCGGCAACGCGATGGAGTGGTTCGACTTCGGTGTCTACGGCTACCTGACCGCGACCCTGGGACACGTCTTCTTCCCGACGGCGTCCAGCACCGCGCAGGTCCTGTCCACGCTCGGCACCTTCGCCGCGGCCTTCCTGGTCCGCCCCATCGGCGGCGCCTTCTTCGGCCCGCTCGGCGACCGCATCGGCCGGCAGCGCGTCCTCGCCATCACCATGATCATGATGGCGGCGGGCACCTTCGCGATCGGCCTGATCCCCTCCTACAACACCATCGGCGTGTGGGCGCCCGTGCTGCTGATCGTGGCGCGCATGGTGCAGGGCTTCTCGACGGGCGGCGAGTACGGCGGCGCGTGCACCTTCATCGCCGAGTACGCGCCCGACAAGCGCCGCGGCTTCTTCGGCTCGTTCCTCGAGTTCGGCACGCTCATCGGCTACGTCGCCGGTGCGGGCCTGGCCACCGCCCTGACGACGCTCATGTCGTCCGGCGACCTGTACGGCTGGGGCTGGCGCATCCCGTTCCTCGTCGCCGGTCCGATCGGTCTCGTCGGCCTGTACGTGCGGATGAAGCTGGAGGAGACCCCGGCCTTCCAGAAGCTCGCGGAGGAGGCCGAGGCCAAGCAGAAGGCGCAGCCCAAGCCGAAGCTGCGCGAGATGTTCGTCGGCAAGGGCGCGGGCAACGCCATGATGCTGTGCATCGCGCTGGTCCTCGTCTTCAACGTCACCGACTACATGCTGCTGTCGTACATGCCGACCTTCCTCAGCGAGGAGATGGGCTACGACGCCACGCACGGCACGCTGATCCTCATCGGCGTGATGGTCCTGATGATGTGCGTGCAGATCCCGATGGGCGCCGCCAACGACCGCTTCGGTCACCGCAAGGTCATCGGCGCGGCCTGCGTCGGCTTCGTCCTGCTGTCCGTCCCGGCCGTCCTGCTCATCCGCGCCGGTTCGACCTGGTCCATCGCGCTCGGCCTCGCGGCGCTGGGTCTGCTCCTGGTCGGCTTCACGTCCTCGATGCCGTCGGCGCTCCCGGCCCTCTTCCCGACGAAGGTCCGCTACGGCTCCCTGTCGGTCGGCTTCAACATCTCCGTGTCCCTGTTCGGCGGCACGACCCCGCTGGTCGCCGCCGCGCTCATCGCGGCCACGGGGAACCTGATGATCCCGGCGTACTACATGATGGCCGCGGCCGTCATCGGCGGAATCGCGGCGTGGCGCATGCGCGAGAGCGCGGGCAAGCCGCTGCCGGGTTCGGCTCCGGCGGTCTGACGGCGGCGGGTTGACGCGCCCCGTCAGGGGCGCGGGGAACTGCGCGAGCAACCACGACGAAAGCCGCAGACGCGACTACTCGGTGAACGAGCAGACGCGTCTGCGGCTTTCGCGCCTGCGCGCCACGCAACAGCCCCGTAACGACGGGAACCCGCCCCGACGATCACCCCGTCGGAACGGACATGCAGACCAACCGGGCCCGGGCCGCCCTCATCACCCTGGCGGCACTCCTGCTCCAGCTCCTCACGCTCGCCGCCCCGGCGAATGCGTGCGGCTGCGGAGCCATGGTCCCCAGCCGAGGCCAGATCAGCGTGGACGACGAGACCTCGGTGCTGCGCTGGGACGGCCGCACGGAACAGATCGTGATGCGCCTCGCGGTGCACGGCAGCGCCCACGACGCGGCGTGGGTGATGCCCGTCCCGCACCGCGCCACCGTGAAGCTCGGCGACGTCGCCCTGTTCGACGACCTGACCCTGGCGACCGCCCCGGAGATCCGCACCCGGCACTACTTCTGGCCCCGCGGCGACGACTGGCCCTTCGACGGCGGCGCCGGAGACGGCGCCGCCGCCACCCCGTCCGCCGCCGGTTCCGGCGTCGGTGTCGTGGGCCGCGAGCGCCTGGGCCCCTTCGACGTCGCCCGGCTCACCGCCACCGACCCGGACGCGCTGGCCGACTGGCTGCACGACAACGGCTTCGAACTGCCCGACCGCCTCGACCGCGCCTTGCGCCCCTACGTCGACCAGGGCTGGGAGTACGTGGCGGTCCGCCTCGCCCCGGCCACCGCCGACAACCTCCCGATGACCGGCCGCCTCGACCCGCTGCACCTCACCTTCGCCAGCGAGCGCCCCGTCTACCCGATGCGGCTGTCCCGCCTGGCCCGCACCGAACAGCACCTCAACCTGTACGTGCTCGCCGGCCACCGCATGGAACCCCGCTCGACGATCGGCGGCGACGAACCCGAGCTGACGTACGCGGGGCGGGTCACCAACACGCAGGGCCCACTCGCCGAGCTCGCCGCCGGCACCCCGTACCTGACCGCGTACACCCAGGACTTCCCGACCCCGTCCGCGATCGACGGCGACCACGAACTGCGCCGCTCCGCGCACGACACCGCGTACCGGCAGGTCGACTACGACGACGAACTGCTGACCGTCGGACCGGACCTGCCCGTCTGGCTCCTGACCGTGCTCGGCGCACTGGCCGCCGTGGCGACGACGGTGATCCTGCTCGTGATCCGCGCCCGGCGCAGGCGACCCGTCGTCCCGCCTGCCCCCGTGCAGGCGCCGCCGCCCCTACGCTGACGGACATGACGACAGACTCCCCGGCAGCCCGCCAGCCCGATGTCGCAACCGCTGTCGACGCCTACCTCAGCGAACTCCTCGCCCCGGCCGACGAGGCCCTCGCCGCGGCCCTCGCCGACAGCGAGGCCGCCGGTCTCCCCCGGATCAACGTCTCGGCCACCAACGGAAAGCTCCTGCACCTGCTGGCCCTCACCCAGGGCGCCCGACGCATCCTGGAGATCGGCACGCTCGGCGGCTACAGCACCATCTGGCTGGCCCGCGCGCTGCCCGCCGACGGTGCGCTGATCAGCCTGGAGTACAGCGCGAAGCACGCGGAGGTGGCGCGGACCAACCTGGCCCGCGCCGGCCTCGACAAGACGGTCGAGGTACGGGTCGGCGCGGCCCTCGACTCGCTGCCGGTCCTCGCCGACGAGGGCCACGTCTTCGACCTGGTCTTCATCGACGCGGACAAGGCGAACAACCCGAACTACCTGGAGTGGGCGGTGAAGCTGACCCGCCCGGGCAGCCTGATCGTCGTCGACAACGTGGTGCGCGGCGGCCGCGTCGTCGACCCGGACGACACGGAGCCGGACATCACCGGCACCCGCGCCGCCCTCAAGTTCCTCTCCGAGCACCCGAAGCTGGACGCGACCGCGATCCAGACGGTCGGCGTCAAGGGCTACGACGGCTTCGCGCTAGCCCGCGTGAAGGACTGACGCCCGCCCGGCCCTCTGCTCAATCCTCCTGGTAGAAGCCCACGTTGACGCTGCGCGGCCCGCTCCGGTCGAGGACGACGACCTCACCGGACGCGCCGCGCGGCAGCTCGACGACCCCGCCGTACGGGACGGGCTGCCCGGGCCCCTGCGGGCTGCCGAACCGCACCCGCACCTCCGACGCCGGATCGTCCTGCGAGCCGCGCAGCCACTCCATGCTCCACTCGCCGCCGGGCCCGCACCGGAACTCCAGATGCACCCGCGACACGAACAGCCAGTCGTCGGGCGTCACGAGCCGGCACTGGGCGGTGTCCCGCCCCACGCGCAGCACGGCGCCCGGCACACTGTCCGCCTCGGCCATCACCATGCCGGCCGTGGCCCCCGCGTCCTCGCCACCCACCGTGGCCATGGTCAGTTCGAGCACCGCACTCCCCCAAGCGTTCCGCGCTGTTCCTCCCGGCCTGTCGTTCGGCCGGGACGCCGCGCATCATAGGCCGCCGACGCCGCCTCTGGGACACTGTTCCCATGACCGAACGCAAACCACCCGGCGTCAGCTTCGAGTCATTCGTCGACCATCAGATCCGTGACGCGCAGCGCCGCGGCGACTTCTCCTCGCTGCCCGGCGCCGGCAAGCCGCTCGACACATCGCCCGACACCCTCTACGACGAGAACTGGTGGGTGAAGCAGAAGCTCGCCCGCGAGGGCATCTCCGTCCTGCCGCCCTCCCTGGAACTGCGCAAGGAAGCCGAGGACACCCTGGCCGCGATCACGTCGGCCCCCTCGGAGCGCGTCGTGCGCACCCGCATGACGGAACTCAACGCCAAGATCCGCGACATGATGTTCAAGCCGCCCCCGGGCCCGCCCCTCGGCCTGAAGCCCTACGACGTGGACGAGATCGTGGAGCGCTGGCGGCAGGCCCGCGCCTGACGCGCCCGGCGGGTGCGGCAGGATGACGTCATGAGCGTAGTGAAGATCAACGTCCTGACCGTCCCCGCCGAGCAGCGCGAGGTCCTGGAGAAGCGGTTCGCGTCGCGGGCCGGTGCCGTCGAGAACTCCGACGGCTTCGAATGGTTCGAGCTCCTGCGTCCCATCGAGGGCACCGACGACTACCTCGTCTACACGCGCTGGCGTGACGAGGAGTCTTTCCAGGCCTGGATGGAGGGCCCGATGAAGTCCGCCCACCAGGGCGCCCCGCAGGCCGGCGGCGACCGCCCCAAGCCCGCCGCCTCCGGTTCCACGGTGTGGTCCTTCGAGGTCGTCCAGCAGGCGGCGCCGAAGAACCAGGCCTGAGGTCTAGCCGCTCGTCTCCGACTCCAGCATCGCCCGTGTCGGGGCGTCGTACGCGCCCGGTGTGCTGGTGGGGATGCCCCGGGCCACCTGGTAGCGGCGCACGGCCCATTCCGTCGGGCTGTTGTAGTTGCCGTTCGGCTCGCCCGTGTAGAGGTTGAGCTGCTGGAGGCGGCGCTGGAGTTCGGAGACCTCCGGGCCGCGGTCGCCTCGGCTCAGGGTGTCGGAGCCGGCGCCCCACTCCTCGCGCTCGGAGCGGGAGGGGCTCGGCGCGGTGCTGGTGCGCTCCTCGCTCGGGGTGGGACTCGCGCTGGTGCGGCTCGGGGTCGGTGACGGCGACGCCGAGACGGAGGCCGAGGCCGACGCGGAGGTGGAGGCGGAGGCCGACGGCGCGGAGGACTCCGGGGACGGCGCCCCCGGCGTCGTACCGGGCGCGGACGAGGCGACCAGGTCCGAGGGCCGCGCCTCGTCCGCCGTGACCTTCGAGGAGTCGCCGCCCGAGGTGACCAGCACCGTGACGAGCGCCGCCACGCTCAGTACGCCCGCGACGGCGGCGAGCAGCGCCACGGGCGCCTTGCGGCGCTGCGGCTCCTCCGGCTCGGGATCGTCGCGCTCGGCGTCCGGCACCGCGCGCTGCGGCGGCAGCGGCGCGGGCGTGTACGGGAGGGAGGCGCGCGGCGGCTCGGGCTCCTCCGGCTCGGGCAGCGTGACGTACGGGCGCACCCGCAGCGGCCCGAATCCCTCCGCCTCCCCCAGGTCCTGGCCCGGGTCGGTCCCCGGGTGGTTCGTCGCTTCGTGGTCGTTGTCGAACTGGTCGCTCACCGTGCTGTTCCCCATCCCCTGAGCGTTGTCCGCATTATGCAGACCGTATGAAGAACCTGTGGTGTCGGTCCGGGGAAAACGGACACCGCGCCCCGGACTCAACAGGCCAAAACGGGGCACAGCCACCAGGATGGAGGAGTCAGCTCTCCGGCCGGTTCGGGCCGAAGGGCCCGTGGAGGTGGCCATGAGCACCCAGGACAGCGGCACTCAGGACGGTGGTACGCGGGGCGGTGACACTCCGGTCGGCGGCACGGGCAGGGCCCGTACCCACGCGCCAGTACCGGACGACACGGCGAAGAGCGGCAGCGTCCTGGTGTCCATCGGCGCGCTGCTGCTCGGGATGCTGCTCGCCGCGCTCGACCAGACGATCGTCTCCACGGCCCTGCCGACCATCGTCAGCGACCTCGGCGGCCTCGACCATCTGTCCTGGGTGGTCACCGCGTACATGCTGGCGTCGACGGCCGCGACCCCGCTGTGGGGCAAGCTCGGCGACCAGTACGGGCGCAAGAAGCTCTTCCAGATCGCGATCGTGATCTTCCTGATCGGTTCGGCGCTGTGCGGCGTCGCGCAGAACATGCCGCAGCTCATCGGCTTCCGCGCGCTCCAGGGTCTGGGCGGCGGCGGCCTGATGGTCCTGTCGATGGCGATCGTCGGCGACATCGTGTCGCCGCGCGAACGCGGCAAGTACCAGGGCCTGTTCGGCGCGGTCTTCGGCGCGACGAGCGTCCTCGGCCCGCTGCTGGGCGGGCTGTTCACGGAGCATCTGAGCTGGCGCTGGGTGTTCTACGTGAACCTGCCGATCGGGGTCGTCGCGCTCGCCGTGATCGCCGCCGCGCTCCACATCCCGGTCCGCGCCCGCAAGCACCGCATCGACTATCTCGGCACCTTCCTCATCGCGTCCGTCGCGACCTGTCTCGTGCTCGTCGCCTCGCTGGGCGGCACCACCTGGGACTGGGGTTCGGCGCAGATCGTCGGGCTCGCCGTGCTGGGCGTGCTGCTCGCGGTCGTGTTCGTGTTCGTCGAGTTCCGGGCGGCGGAGCCGGTGCTGCCGATGAAGCTGTTCCGGGTGCGGACGTTCACGCTGTCCGCCGTGATCAGTTTCGTGGTGGGCTTCGCGATGTTCGGCGCGATGACGTACCTGCCGACGTTCCTCCAGGTCGTGCACGGGGTGTCGCCGACCATGTCGGGTGTGCACATGCTGCCGATGGTGTTCGGGCTGCTGATCGCGTCCACCGGGTCCGGGCAGATCGTCAGCCGCACCGGCCGCTGGAAGGTCTTCCCCGTCGTCGGCACCGCCGTCACCGCGCTCGGCCTGCTGCTCCTGCACAACCTCGACGAGAACAGCTCGACCCTGGAGATGAGCGGCTACTTCCTCGTCTTCGGCTTCGGGCTCGGCCTCGTCATGCAGGTGCTCGTCCTGATCGTGCAGAACGCGGTCCCGTACGAGGATCTGGGCGTCGCCACCTCGGGCGCCACCTTCTTCCGCTCCATCGGCGCCTCGTTCGGCGTCGCGATCTTCGGCACGATCTTCACCAACCGGCTGGGCACGAAGCTCACCGACGCCCTGGCCGGACAGCAGCTGCCCCCCGGTGTCAGCCCGGAGTCGCTGGGCGCGGACCCGCGCGGCATCGCCGGCCTGCCGCCCGCGCTCCAGCCGCAGGTGCTGCACGCCTACTCGTCGTCGATCACCGACGTCTTCCTGTACGCGGCGCCGGTCGCGCTGCTCGCGTTCGTCCTGTCCTGGTTCCTGCGCGAGGACAAGCTGCGTGCCTCCGTGACCGCCCCCGACACGACCGAGACCCTCGCCTCCAACCCCGTGGAGCGGTCCTCGTACGACGAGTGCGCGCGGGCGCTCTCCGCGCTCGGGACGCGGGAGGGGCGGCGGGCGATCTACGAGAAGATCACGGCCCGCGCGGGTGAGGACCTGCTGCCGGCGGCGAGCTGGCTGGTGCTGCGGATCAACCGGTACGGCTGGGCCGAGCCGTCCGCGCTCGCCGAGCGCAGTCGCGTGCCGCTCCCGGTGATCATCGCGGCGGCCCGGCAGGTCGAGGAGCGGCGCCTCGCGCGGCGCGAGGGGCTCGACCTGGTGCTCACGGAGCAGGGCCGCGAGGTCGCGGGCCGGCTGGCGAAGGCCCGCGAGGAGTCCCTCGCGGAGCTGCTCGGCGACTGGTGGGGGCCGGACCGCCCGACCGACCTGAACCAGCTCGTCGCCGAGCTCAACACGGAGATGTGCGGCTCGGACGAGGAGCGGCCGCACGACGGGAGGCAGGAGCGCGGGCGGGCGGGCCTGGCCGCCTGACCCCGTCTGCTGTCACGGCGCCTTGAGGTCTTCCTTTCACGCCGCCTTGAGGTCCTTGCTGAACCAGTGCTCGGCGTAGAGGGCGTCGTTGAACGCCTCGGTCTCCGTGTATCCGAGCCGGGCGTACAGGGCGCGGGCCTCCACGAGGTCGGTGCGGGTGTCGAGCCGGATCAGCTCGGCGCCCAGGTCCCGGGCCGCGTCCTCGGCCGCGGCGACGAGGCGGGCGGCGCCACCGGTGCCGCGCAGATCCGCGCGCACGTAGACCCGGGTCAGCTCGGCGGTGCCGGCGTCGGCGAGCCACACCCCGGCCATTCCTGCGGGCTCGCCGCGGTACCGGCCCACGAGGAGCCGGCCCTTCGGCGGCATCAGATGGCCGCCCGGGTCGGCGGCGATCTCCCGCTCCAGCTCGTCGGCGTCCGTGTCCCGGCCCTCGTACCGCTGGTACCAGCGGTCGCTCACCTCGGTGTAGTACGCGCGCCAGAGCGCGAGCGCGTCGGGCGAGTCGTGGGGCTCGGCGGCGATGGTCCAGCTGACGTCAGGCATCCCCGATGATGTTCCACCCCCGGGGTGCCCCCGCAACCGGATATTCGCGGGACCGGCGCCGCTCGGGGATCGTCCGGGTCAGTCGAGGCAGAACTCGTTGCCCTCGATGTCCTGCATCGTCAGACACGACTCGTTCTCCTCGTCGGCCAGCTGCAGCAGCACACGGGTCGCCCCGAGCTTCTCCAGACGGGCCTCCTCGGCCAGGATCACGGCGAGCCGCTCCTCACCGACGAGCCCCTTGCCGACCCGGACGTCGAGGTGCACGCGGTTCTTGACGACCTTGCCCTCGGGGACGCGCTGGAAGTACATGCGCGGGCCCTTGCCGGTGGGGTCGGAGGCCGCGGCCCAGGCGTCGTCCCCGTCCTCGTCGACCGTCGGCACGTACCCCATCACCTCGCACCAGAAGTGGGCTACGCGCACCGGCTCGGCGCAGTCGAAGGTGACCTGGATTTCCTTGATCGACGTCATCGGGCCATCGTAGGAGGGCGCCCGGCGCTCCCACACCCCAATTTCCTCAGCCCACGTGCAGCAGGATCTCCCCGTCGGCCGCCGCCTCGACGCGTACGGAGGTCAGGTCGTCGACCTGGACGGTGGGGCCGTACTCGGCGGCCCGGGGTCCGATCCCGACGACCCGCATGCCGGCGGCGAGGCCCGCCGCGATGCCCGCGCCGGAGTCCTCGAAGACGACGCAGTCGGCGGGGTCGACGCCCAGTTCCGCGGCGCCCTTGAGGAAGCCCTCGGGGTCGGGCTTGCTCGCGCCGACGTTCTCGGCGGTCACCCGGACCGTCGGGTAGGGCAGGCCCGCGGCGGCCATCCGGCCGGTCGACAGGGCGACGTCGGCCGACGTGACCAGCGCGTGCGGGAGCCGGCCGGTGAGCAGCGTGTCGAGGAACGCGGCCGCGCCCGGCACGGGCACGACGCCGTCCATGTCGGCGGTCTCCTCGGCGAGCATGCGGGCGTTGTCCGCGTGGTTCTCGGCCATGGGGCGGTCGGGCAGGAGCAGCGCCATCGAGGCGTAGCCCTGGCGGCCGTGCACGACCCGCATGACCTGGTCCGGGTCGAGCCCGTGACCGGCGGCCCAGCGGAGCCAGCAGCGTTCGACGACGGCATCGGAGTTGACGAGGGTGCCGTCCATGTCGAGCAGCAGGGCGCGTGCGGACAGAACGGTGGGCGTGGCCGTCATCGGGGGGCTCCAGGGAACGGAGGCGGGGGTGCGGGTCCAAAGCGGGCCCCGCCCGCCGGTCAGGGAGGCGGGCGGGAACCACTTTGTTCCCCCACGGTACAAAGCGGGCCCGCAATATCCAAATCCGCCCCGAACGGAACGCCGCCAGGGGCGCGGGCAGCCGTACGACCAGCCACGACGACACTCCAACCGGTGACGAGACCCCAACTGGCAACGGCGCGGGCCTGATCGACCCCTTGTCGAACCGTCAACTTGACGCGACCCTGTCACTCAACGGACGCCCGCCCGACACCCCACTCGGCCACCATCCGAACGACCACGCGTCCGAACGGCCCCCCACACCCAGGGAGTTCACATGCTCAGCCGCACCTTCTACGCGCGTCGACGCACGGCCCTGATCACCGCCGGAGCGGCGACCGCCCTCCTCACGGCACTGACCGCCACCCCCGCGCAGGCCTCCCCGCCGACCCCCGTCAGCGCCGCCACCGCCCGCACCTACCTCTCCGAACTGACCGTCAGGGCCGAGGGATCGAGCGACGGCTACAGCCGCGACAAGTTCCCCCACTGGATCACCCAGTCCGGCACCTGCAACACCCGCGAGGTCGTCCTCAAGCGCGACGGCACGAACGTCGTCACAGACTCCAACTGCGCAGCCACGTCCGGACGTTGGTACTCGGAGTACGACGGCGCCACCTGGACCGCCGCGTCGGACCTGGACATCGACCACGTCGTCCCGCTGTCCGAGGCCTGGAAGTCCGGCGCCAGTTCCTGGACGACGGCGCAGCGCCAGGGCTTCGCCAACGACCTGACCCGCCCCCAGCTCATCGCGGTCACCGACAACGTCAACCAGTCCAAGGGCGACCAGGACCCGGCCGAGTGGATGCCCTCGCGCACCGCGTACACCTGCACGTACCTGCGCATGTGGGTCCAGGTGAAGCACTACTACAACCTCACGGTCGACTCGGCGGAGAAGAGCGCGATCCAGTCCGGCCTCAGCGGCTGCTGAACCGACCTCCGAGCCCCCGAATCACGCGACCTGCCTCCGGCGTGCCACTCCTGACACACAGGCGCGGGACGCCGGAGGAAGTCCGACGACGACACACGAGGCATAACTGCATGAGTTTTGACAATCCAGATACCGACGAGTGGCTGTTCTGAAACACTCGTCACCATGAAGGCACTGAGCGCCATCCGCCTGTCGGTCCTCACGGACGAGAGCACGTCACCGGAACGTCAGCGGGCCGCCAACCAGCAGGCCTCTGCCGCCATTGGCGCGCACATCATCGGAGAGGCTCTCGATCTCGGCGTGTCAGCCTCCAAGACCTCACCGTTCGGCCGCCCGGAGCTCGGCCCGTGGCTGACCGATCGGGCCTCCGCCTTCGACGTGGTGGTGTGGTGGCGCTTCGATCGCGCCGTGCGGTCCATGCACGACATGACCCGCCTCGCCGACTGGGCAGCGGATCACCAGAAGATCCTCGTATTCGCCGAAGGTCCGGGCGGACGGCTGGTACTGGACTTCCGGCAAGGCCTCGACCTGGTTACGAAGCTGCTGCTGCAGGTGTTCTCGTTCGCCGCCGAGTTTGAAGCCGCGTCGATTCGCGATCGAGTCATCGGTGCCCAGGCCGCGCTGCGGACCATGCCGCTGCGTTGGCGCGGCAGTCGACCGCCATACGGTTACCGGCCGGAAAAGCTGCCGTCCGGCGGGTGGACGCTTGTACCGGACCAGGAGGCCGTTGCCGTCATCGAGCGGATTGTCGCCGCCCTCGCCGACGGGAAATCGCCGCAGTCCATCGCACTGACGCTCACGGCCGACGGGGTGCCATCTCCACGCGATCACTGGCGGGAACAAAAGGGTCGGATGCAGGAAAACCACCCGTGGACGGCTACCGCCATCACGGGACTGCTGCGCTCCCCGGCACTACTCGGCCACAAGACCCATCAAGGCAGAGCAGTGCTGGACTCCGACGGGAAGGCCGTCCCGGCCGCCGCCGAGCCGATCCTGTCACCCGCTGAATTCGACGCCGTCGGCGCGCTGATCGACAAGCGGGCACGCGAGCCTGCGGTCCGGAAGGACACACAGTCGCTGCTGCTCGGCGTCGCACTGTGCGACAGCTGCGGAGGGAAGTTGTACCTCAACATGCAGCAGTCGCGACCTGGGCAGCGACCTACGTACAAGTGCAACAGCCGCGCCAACGGTCGGCCATGCGACGAGCCAGTCTCGTTGCGCGCGGACTGGCTGGAAGAGTGGGTGGCCGAACAGTTCCTCGCAACAGCCCGCGACATTCGGGTCACCGAGACGCGCGAGGTTCCTGGCTACGATCCGTCGATCGAACTCGGCGAGCTCAGCGCGGAGATGACGCTGCTGCTCGAACAACCGGCTCAGTCGCAGATGGCGCAACGCACACTGCGGGCCAAGATCGGTGCACTGGACGCGCGCATGGCCGTACTGGAAGCCGCCGAGACCGTACCGGCGCGCGTCGAAGTGATCAGCGGCGAGACTACTTACGCGGAGGAGTGGACGGCCACCGACAGCGACAGGGTGGCCCGTCGCCAGATGCTGCTGAATGCCGGAGCCGAAGTCCGCGTCCGCCCTGGGCGCGCCGGCGGCTGGCGCAGCTTGGACACCTCACGGGTCACCTTTCGGCTGACGAATACCTCCCTCGCGGAGGCTACTGACGAGCTCACCGCCGTGGCACGGGACGCGACGGAATGAGCGCACCGAGAAGGGATGCGTCGGCACTTGCAGCTCCCCGGGCAAATGGCTAAATGTTGAACTTGCAAGTTCAAGTAAGGTTCCCCTAATCTCTGGGCTCCCCCAACATGAGGAGTCCCCACCATGACTGGACGTCTGAACAGCGCCCAGCCCTACGCCCTCGGCCTGTTCCGCATAGTCGTCGGCCTGCTCTTCGCCTGCCACGGCACCGCTTCCCTCTTCGGCTACCCCGAGAGCCCGATGGGCGGAGCCGCTCCCGCCGTCGGCGCCTGGCCGGGCTGGTACGCCGGTGTCATCGAGATCGTCTGCGGCGCCCTCGTCCTGATCGGCCTCGGCACCCGCGCGGCCGCCTTCCTGGCCTCCGGTGCGATGGCCTACGCCTACTTCGACGTCCACCAGTCGATGGCCCTGTGGCCCATCGCCAACGGCGGCGACGCCGCGGCGCTGTTCTGCTGGGCGATGCTGCTGCTCGTCTTCACCGGCTCCGGCGCCCTCGGCCTGGACCGGCTGTTCGCCGCGCGCGGTGCGCGCACGTCCGGGGAGCAGAGCCCCGAGCGCGAGAAGGTCACGGCCTGACCGCACCCCGCACCGCAAGCACCACCCGCTCCATCCGCACCACCCGCACGACGCGTCCGGCCGTCAGGTCAGCGACGCGAACGGCACCGTGAAGCAGGCCACGCGGTTCCCCGCCCCACCGGGCGCGTCGTGCAGCACCACCGAATTGGCCTCGCCGCGGCGCAGCCCCCACGCCTTGTGCACGACGGCCCGTCCGTCGCCCGCCCGGTCGGTGGTGAAGTCCAGCCAGACCTCGTTCGCGGCGTCCGCCCGCCCGGGGTCCTCCTCGTGCCGGTAGTGGCCGCCCGCCGCCTCGGGATCGGCCCCGCAGGGCTCTTGGTGGACGTGCGCCCCGTAGGCACGGCCCGGCTCCAGCCCTTCGACGGCGAGCCGCACGGTCATCTCGGACCGGCTGCCTTCCTGCTCGACCTCGATCGACGCGCCCGGCGGCACGAGCCGGTCGTCGTAGGTGACCGCGGCCGACGGCACGAACGCCGTCGGCGGTGCGAAGCGCGCCTCGACCCGCAGCCAGTACGCGTCCGATCCGCCGCCGCCCGGCGCACCGCTCGCGCCGCCGGCGCCGCCCGCCGCGAGCACGGCCGCCGCGAGGACGCCGCTCACCATTCCTGTAACCATCACCGGTTCCTCCTCGCACCCCCCGCATCCCTGGTCCGTTGGTACGGGACACCGGCCTCCGGCGCCCGGTCCGACACGGCGATCGAGTGAACGTGACGTGGGGAACATCTGTACCCCTTGCGTCACTTCAGCAACTCTTGAGGCGTACGCTGTACAGCTGTCATCAGCCGCTCCCAGCCCGGAGGAACGGTCGGAGGAACAAGACGAAAACGGTCGTACGGGTCGACGTACGGGGAGTGGACACGCGGTGTTGGAGAGTGTGGGGTCGCTGACCGGCAGTCCCTGGATCTACGTGATCGTCGCCGTCTCGGTCCTCTGTGACGTCTTCCTGCCCGTGCTGCCGAGCGGTGTCCTCGTGATCACCGCGGCGACCGCGGCGGCCGCCGGTACCGGCGCGGCCACCGGGGAGGTCCCGCACGGGGTACCCGACCTGCTGGCGCTCACACTGAGCGCGGCGACCGCCTCCGTCCTCGGCGATCTCGTCGCCTACCGGCTCGCCTGGCGCGGCGGCGAGCGCCTCGACCGCGCCATCGCCCGCTCCCGGCGGCTGTCCACCGCGCAGGAACGTCTCGGCGGGGCGCTCGGCCGCTCCAGCGGCGGACTGCTCGTGATCATCGCCCGGTTCGCGCCCGCGGGCCGCTCGGTAGTGTCCTTCGCGGCCGGCACCGCGCACCGCCGGGTCCGCGAGTTCCTGCCCTGGTCCGCCCTGGCGGGCTTCGCCTGGGCCGCGTACAGCGTCGCGCTCGGCTACTTCGGGGCGCACTGGCTCGGCGCGGGCTGGATGTCCACGCTGGTCTCGCTGCTCGCCCTGGTGGGCGCGGGCTTCCTCGCGGCCTACGTCATGCGCCGCCCGGCCCCGCGGGCTCAGGAGGCCTGAGCCTCGGCGGGCTTGGAGTGCGCGCCGCGTACCTCCAGGTTGTCGAGCAGGGCGGCGGTGGCGCGGGCGATCTCGTCCACGGCCCGGTCGAACACCTCGCGGTTGTGCGCGGCCGGGGCCCGGAAGCCGGACACCTTGCGCACGTACTGGAGGGCGGCGGCCCTGATCTCGTCCTCGGTCGCCTCTTCGGGCTGGGCGGGCGGGCGGAGCGTTTTGATGCTGCGGCACATGTCTTCAGTCTGACGCGCCGGGGAGCACCTGTCAGACGTACACACGTTCGCGTGAACCGGGCCGAGTAGCTCGCCTCACTAAATCGAACAGACGTACCATTGAGGGGTGGCAGCGAACGATGACTCCGCCCCCGACTTCGACTATCCGAGCGATCTCCTCGCCGGCCAGGAGGAGCTGCACCAGGTCCGGGCCGATCTCCAGGCCCTCCTCAAGCGGCTCCCCTGGTCCGTGGAGCCCCTCGACGCGGTGAGCGACACCCAGGGCTGGCGCAAGCTGGAGCGCCCGGCCTCCCCGGGCTGGACCGGCGACGAGCAGGCGGAGGTCGAGAAGCTCCGGCAGCGCGAGCTGGAGCTGGCCGTCTTCGTGACGTGCCACCGCTACTGGTCAGGCCTCAGCGGCACCGAGGCGGTCCGCGCCCGCGCCGCCCTCAAGCACCTCCCCGAGCGCTCCGGCACGGACGAGCCCGGCTGACCCCGGCCCGTTCCCGCCGGAGAACGACGAAAGCCCCTCACCGGTCGCGGTGAGAGGCTTCGTACGAGGTGGAACCGGTGGGCGCGGACGGTTTCGAACCGCCGACATCCTGCTTGTAAGGCAGGCGCTCTACCCCTGAGCTACGCACCCGGCAGCCTGGCGCTGCGACCAGGACGAGCCGACAGCGTACCTTGCCGACGGCCGTGCACCGCAAACCCGTATCGGGCCGGGCCACTGCGGGGGTTTACCCCACCGTGGATCCGGTGGCCGGCCGGATCCCGCCCCGGCCGCTCCCCCCGTACGTTCATGACGGGCCGGACGCCGAGGCGGCCCGCACCAGCCGTCGCCCCAGGGGGAGTTCGCCATGACCGTCCGTCGTCCGCACCGCACCGCCCGCGTGCTCGCCGTCACCGCCGCCACCGCCGCCCTCGCGGCCGGCGTGACGGCCTGCGGAGCCGACGCCCGCGACGACACCCGCCCCGAGCACCGCTCCTTCGCCCTCCAGGGCCGCACGCTCACCGTCGACTCCGACGACTCCGCGCTCGAACTCGTCCCCGCCGACGGCGACGAGGTGAAGGTCACCCGGTGGTTCGAGGGCTCCACCGTGATCGGCTCCGACCCGAGGACCACCTGGCGCTGGGACAAGAGCGAGGACCGGCTGACGCTGCGCCTCGACTGCTCCGGCTTCATCGCCGACTGCTCGGCCCGGCACCGCCTCGAGGTGCCGCGCGACGTCAAGGTCGTCGTACGGGACGACGACGGCAGCGTGCGCGCCACCGGCTTCCGGCACGGCCTCGACATCACCGCGCAGGACGGCTCGGTCCGGATCACGGACAGCGCCGGGCCGCTGCGGGTGCGCACCGACGACGGCTCCGTGAAGGCCACCGGGATCGACGCCCGCACGGTGTCCGTGCGCACCCAGGACGGCTCGGCGGACCTGGACCTGCGCACCGTGCCCGACCGGGTCGACGCCGTCAGCGACGACGGCTCGGTCGATGTCGCGCTGCCCGGCTCCGCCGCGTACAAGGTGAGCTCGCACTCGGACGACGGTTCGGTCCGGGTGTCCGTGCCGCGCGACGCCGACAGCGCGCACCGGGTCACGGTCCGCACCCAGGACGGAAAAGTCACCCTCCGAACCGCGAACTAACCGGGCCGTGTGTTCGTCATTAACCGGTGGGAGAATGAACACCGGTCAGGCTGGTGACGGCACGGGAGAGGTCAGAGGTTAGTGACGACGGCGACGAAGCGTCCCCGAGGGGTGCGTGGCCTTGTCGTTCGGCGCCCCGTCCCCGCGTCCCCCTGGCGGGACCTCCTCACCCTGACCCTGCTGCCGGTGCCGCTGCTGGCCGCCGCCGTCACCGCGTCGTTCCACGCGGGCGGTACGCGCCGCTGGTTCGGCGGCCGCTCGGAGAGCCAGCGGGCCGAGGCGCAGGCCGCCAAGGACGCGGCCGCCGCGGCGTTCTACGAGCTGGACACCGCCCAGCGCGACCTGCGGATCTCCATCGAGACCATCACGGCGGTCGACGACTCCCCCGCCGCCCGCCGCGCCGTCACCGACTTCCAGCAGCTCGGCGCCCGCATCGACGAGGCCAGCGGGCGGTACATCAGCGCGGTCGACGCCCATGACCTGGACCGGGACGACCTGGAGGCCTCCGTCGCCGCCCGCGCCCGGGGCGAACTGGCGCGGGCGAAGGACGACTTGGTCCAGGTCAAGCGAGACCTCGACCGGTTCGCGCAGGGGCTCGGCCCGCTGCTCGGCAAGGCCGAGACCCAGCTGGCGCGGCTCGCGCCCGCCGTGGAGCGCGCCCGTCAGGCCCTGCTCGCGGCGACGACCGCGCTGGACGCGGTCCGGCAGGCCGGGCTCAAGGCCGACGACCTCGCGGCCCGGCTCGCCGCCCTCGGCCCCGAGCTGACGAAGCTCAACCAGGGGGCGGGGCAGCACGGTGTGCCCGAGACCCTGGAGCGGGCCGAGCGGGTCGCCCGGGACGCCGAGGCGGTGCGAGCGGAGGCGCAGCGGCTGCCGGAGAAGGCCGCCGAGATCGACCGCAGGCTCGTCTCGCTGCGCACCCGGGCGCAGGCCCTGACCACCCGGGCCGGGCAGGTCGAGCCGGTCCTGAGCGAGCTGCGGCGCCGGTTCGCGGCCGCGTGCTGGCAGGACCTCCAGCGCGTCCCGGAGCTCGCCGCGGAGAACGTGAAACAGGCCGAGACCAAGCTCGCCGAGGCCCGCACGGCCCGCGACGAGCAGCGCTGGCCGGACGCCACGTCCCGGCTCTCCACGGTCCGCGCCCTGCTCAACACGACGGACGAGTCGGTCTCCGCCGCCTCCGACCGGCTGCGGCGGCTGAACGCGGTGGCGAAGGACCCGCAGCAGGAGATCGACCGCACCCGGTTCGCGATCCGGGACGCGCAGCGCCTCGCGATGGCGGGCCGCGCGACGCCCGATCCGCGGCACGCCCGCCCGCTGGACGACTCCGTGGCCCGGCTCGACCGCGCCGTCGCCGGCCTGGAGGGCCGACACCCCGATTACTGGCACTTCCTGACCGAGACGGAGGCGGTGCGGCAGACCGTCGCCCATGTCGTCGCCCAGATCCGGGAGGACCGCGGCGGGGTCGCCTGACCGGCGCGCCGGAGGTACCGGCGATGTTGGCACTCGCCGTGCGGCGGGCGGATCCTTGGAGTACGTACGCGCGGTACATGCCGTACGCGCCGTACGTGTTGTACGCGCGAGGAGGCGAGGCGACCATGGCGGCCACGCAAGCACTCCACCCAGGCTCCCGGCGGCGCGTCAGGCTGGACGAGCATCTGCCCGTCGATCACCGGCTCAGCCAGGTCTACCGTGCCGGGGCGGGTCTGATGGGTCTCGTGCTGCTGGCCTTCGGCATCCTCGGCCTCATCGACAGGATCGGCTTCTTCGACACGGGCGGAGACACCGTCGCGGGGCTGAACACGAACGGCGCGCTCAGCGTGCTGTCCATCTGCGTCGGCCTGCTGCTGTTCGCCGGCATGGTCGTCGGCGGCAACTTCGCCTCGACCCTGAACATGACGCTGGGCGTCCTGTTCATCCTCAGCGGTTTCGTGAACCTGGCCCTGCTCGACACCGGTGCGAACTTCCTGGCGTTCAAGATGCAGAACGTGCTGTTCAGCTTTGTCGTCGGGCTGCTGCTGATGTTCTTCGGCATGTACGGGCGGGTCAGCGGGGGCCTGCCGCACGACAACCCGTACTGGCAGGCCCGCCACCGGCCCGACGAGTTCTAGGTCCAGCCAGGACCTAGCCGCAGCAGCCGCCTCCGCAGCAACCGCCGCCTCCGCCTCCGGCGCTGGGGGCCGGGGCGGGGGCTGCGGCGCGGCCGGCGCCGCCGGTCATCGCGACGGTCGACAGGAGCTTGACCGTGTCCGAGTGGCCCGCGGGGCAGCTCGCCGGAGCGGAGGACTCGGCCATCGGCCGAGCCATCTCGAACAGCTCCCCACACTCCCGGCACCGGTATTCATAACGAGGCATGCGGACAGCCTACGGCGTGGGGGTTCGCGAAAGCGTCGCCGCCGCAGGGGCCGCGGATCGTCGCCGAGTGCCGCGCCGTCGTGGCTGGTCGCGCAGTTCCCCGCGCCCCTGAAGGCACACTCCGTGCGCCCCAGGACCGCTGACCACGCGCCGTCGCGGAGCCGCTGATCCGGCTCCCGGCGCCGGATCAGAGTGCGTTCAGGAAGGCGCGGAGGATCGTCTCGCCCGCCAGGACGCCGCGGTCCGGGAGCACCGTCACCCCGGGCCCCGTCCAGCCCAGGTCGGCCAGTTCGCCGTGGCCGGGGCGCCAGCCCAGATCGACCGCGCCGAGCAGATCCGCGTCCAGCAACGAGTCACCGGCCCCGAGCACCCGCCCGGCCCCGACCCGCCGCGCGACCTCCCGCACCGCCGCGCCCTTCGTGAGCGGCTTCGGCACCGCGTACACCTTGCGGCCCTGCAGCGACACGGACCAGCCCAGCCCGTCCGCCCACGCCCCGAGTTCCTTGACCCAGCCCTCGGGCAGTCGCGCCCGGTCCACGACCAGGTACGCGAACAGGTCCTCCGCGACCCGCTCCTTCAGCAGCCACTGCGGATCCGCGGCGGCGACCATCCGCTCCCGCACCTCGGCGAGCGGCGCGCACTCGTCCGCCAGCCGTTCCCCCACGGCCGCCCGCCAGTCCGGGTCGGAGACGCCGTCGACCAGCAGGTGCCCGCCGTTGGCCGTGATCGCGTACTTCGGCACGGGTCCGGGCAGCCGGATCCGCCCGTACTGCTCCCGCGTCCGCGTCGTCGTCGGCACGAACACGGACCGCCGGCCCAGCTCGACGAGCAGCTCGGCCGCGTCCTCCGTGACGTAGGACAGCGGCTTGCTCTCGTAGACCTCCACGCACAGCAGCCGCGGCGCCCGCGCGTCGGGCATGGTGAGCCCGAGCGCTCCGGCGGAGTAGATCAACGTACGGTCGAGGTCGCTCGCGACGACGGACACACCCGCGCTCGCGCCGGCACTCACATCCACGGCAGAACTCCCCGCGCTCACTTCGCCGCCACCGCCTTGCCGTCCGCACCCGTCGCCCCGCGCGTGAACCGCGGGTGGATCAATCCGACGCAGCTGTACGGCAGTTCGTCCACGATCTCGACCGGGACGCCGCGCTGCTCGGCGAGCAGCCGGACGTGGTCGAGGTCCGCTCCGGCGTCCGCGCGGGCCAGGATCTTCCACGGCACGCGACGCAGCAGCACCCGGGTCGTCTCGCCGACGCCGGGCTTGACCAGGTTCACATCGTGGATGCCGTACTCCTCGCTGATCCGCTCGACGGCGGCCCAGCCCTCCCAGGTGGGCTCCCGGTCGGCCCCGAGGAGCTCCTTGACGGCCACGTCCACCGCGTCCGCGACCTCGTCGAAGCGTCCGGCGACCGTGTCCAGGAAGGCCCCGGAGACATCCGCGCCCGCCAGCTCGCGGTAGAACTTCGCGCCGTGGAAGTCGTCCGGTCCGACGAGGTCCGCGCGCAGCACGGTGCGCGATATCAGCCCGGACACCGTCGAGTTGAGGCACGCGGAGGGGATGAGGAAGTCCTCGCGGGTGCCGTAGGTGCGCACGCAGGAGCCGGGGTCGGCGAGCACCGCGATCTCCGGGTCGAAGCCGGCCGCGCCGCCGGAAGCCTCGAACTCCCGTATCGCCGCGGCGAGTTCGCGGGTGATGGCGCCCTTGCCGGTCCAGCCGTCGACGAACACGATGTCGCGCGGGTCGTGGTGGGCGGCGAGCCAGCGCAGCGCGTTGGCGTCGATGCCGCGGCCGCGGACGATGGAGACGGCGTAGTGCGGCAGGTCGATGTCGTGCCGGTGGCGCGCCCAGCGGCGCATGAGCACGCCGACGGGCGTACCGGCGCGGGCGAGCGAGACGAGCACGGGGCGCCGGCCGGGGCGCTCGGCGAGCACGGTCTCGGTGACGACGCCGACGGCCCGCGCGATCCGCTCGCCGGAGCTGTCGAGCGCGGCGTGGAACAGCTCCTGGTACTGCTCGCTGGGCTGGTACTCGACCGGCAGCGACTCCGCGTAGTGCGCGCCGCCGCTCTGGATGGCCTCCTCGCGCTCCTCGGTGGGCGCCTCCAGGGTCACGTCCGAGAGGTCCTGGAGCAGCCAGCCGACCTCGTCCGGGGCGTACGAGGAGAAGTCGGGGCCGCGCAGCGGCTCGGGCAGGGACATGGGGGGCCTTTCGGGCGCGTCGGCAGGCGCGGGCGTGTAGGAGGGGATCACGACGACCACGACGCGGGCGACGTGCTCGGCGACCCGGTCGAGGAGGCCGCCGGGCGCGCTCAGCTCGGGGGTGTCGCCGGCCGAGTCGAGACAGACGACGGCGGTGTCGAAGCCGCCGCCCGCCACGTTGTACGCGAAGCGGTCGCCGGGGCCGTCGGCCGGGGCGTCGTGCGCGGGGAAGACGAGGCGGGTGCGGATCGCGTAGCCGGGGTCGTCGACGGCGAGGACGGGCGAGCGGGTGGTGGTGGAGTACGCGAGGTCGGCGCCGGTGTCCTCCAGGGCGGTGGCCAGGCGCAGCGGGGCGTACATCAGCTCCTCGTTGCCGAGGACGAGGGTGCGGCCTTCGATGTGCGGGGCGATGCGCGCGGCCATGGCGGGCAGCGCGGCCTCCAGGGCGGTGCGGTGCGCGGGCGTGAAGCCGTGCCGGCCGCCGTCGGGCACACCGGCGGGCCAGCCGAGCCCGGTGACGCGGACGATCTCGCCGCGCTCGCGCCGGGGCGGGGGCCCGGCGGCGCCCTCGTGCTCCTCGACGAGCGCCTGCCCCTTCTCCAGCACGCCGTCGGGCAGTGCGACGGTGCCGCGCGCGGCGACGACGAGGTCGACGCGGGCGCCGATCTCGGCGGCGAACGTGTCGAGGCGGCCCTGGTCGCCGGGCGAGCGCATGTCGACGAGCGCGACGATGACGTAGTGGTCGCGGGCGTGCAGCTCGTGGAGGGCGCGGATCGTGTTCAGCACCGTGTTCCCCGTGGAGAACTCGTCGTCGACGAGGACGAGCGGTCCGTCGCCGGCGAGGAGGGCGGGGTCCTCGGGGAGGAGGAGGTGCGAGGTGGCGTGGGAGTGGGACTCCTCGAAGCCGCCGGCGCGGGCGACGCCCTCGACGGGGCGGCGCGTGGAGTGCAGGTAGGGGGCCAGCTCGATGCCGTCGGCGACGGCGTGGCCGAGGCCGGTCGCGGTCTCCGCGTAGCCGAGCACGACGGCGCGGGCCGCCTGCGCGTCGCCGAGCAGCTCACGGACCCGTACGCCCAGGTCGTGGCCGCAGGACCGGACCACGGAGGGGCGCTGCGGGACGTGCTTGCCCAGCACGTTCGACACGAGCAGATGGGCTCGCTTGGGGTTGCGGCGCAGCGCGAGGCCGAGCAGCTCCGTCAGTCGCCGCTCGCCGTTCAGCTCGACGCCGAGCCGCTCGGCGACCCAGGTACCCGTCCACACCACGTCGTTCTCGTTCCTTCCGTCGTTCTTCCCGGCGTGCTTCGTACGGCTCATGCGGGCAGGCCCGCCGCGAGGAGTTCCACGAAGCCGACGTCCTCGCGGGCCACGCCGAAGGCCTCGGCGCGCTGGAGGGTGCGCTCGGCCCAGGCGCGGTGCGGCTTCACCTCGTTCATCTTGTTCGTGTACGCGGAGCGCATGACGCCGCCGCCGTCGCGCTCGGGGCGCAGGATGTCGCAGGCGTCGCTGTACTCCTCGTGGCTGACCACGGACAGCGCGTGCACGGGCAGGACGTGGGAGGGGTGGATGCAGGTCTTGCCCTGCAGTCCGTTGGCCCGGTCGAGCTCGATCTCGCGCAGCAGGCCGTCCATGTCGTGCTGGATGAGGGCCTGGCGCAGCTCGTCGGCCCGGACCTCGAGGAAGGGGCTGCGGCGCAGCTGCGGCTTGAACATGCGCTCCTGGTGCCGGAAGTACTCCCAGACGGGCCCGGTCACCGTGAAGCCGGTGCCGTCGGAGCGGCCCAGCCGGTTGACCACGTCGCCGATGACGGAGGCCACGATCTGGACGTCGTACGCGGTCATGTCCGGCGGCCGGCGCAGTCCGTACGCGGAGCAGAAGTCGGTGACGCCGAGGCGCAGGGCGAGGACGCGGTCGCGGTACTTGTCGACGGTGCGGGAGATCCCGGCGAGCGCCTCGGTGCGGGTCTCCAGGTGCAGCAGCTCGGGGGACTCCAGGACCGGCATGGCGAAGAGCCGTCGCCCGGTGGCCGCCTCGGCGCCGGTCAGCGCCTCCAGGAACGGGACGCCGCGCTCCTCGGTGAACTTCGGCAGCACGAATCCGGACAGCAGCGCGACGGAGGGGCCGAGCCGGTCGGTGAGCGTGGTGATCTGCTCGGGCGTGCGGACCCTGATGAAGAGCAGCGGGGGCTCGGCGGCGCCGTCCGTGACACGTGTGTGCAGGTCGGCGAACTGGCGGACCAGGTTGTCCTCGGCGTCGGCGACCTCGGCGTCGTCGATCGAGTCCTCCAGGCACAGCACCATGGACACGACCCCGCGCCCGGCCTGCTTGAGCACGTCGTCGGCGAGGCGCGGGCGGGTGGCCGGGCTGTAGAGCGTGGCGCCGAGCGCCGCCGCGAGCAGCCGGGGCGAGGATTCCGCCGTGAAGGCGCGCGGCTCCTCGTGGAACAGCCGTTCCCGCACCTCAGGGGCTATGTGCCCGAAATGACGCATGTGAGTCCCCCGATGATTTCCCGTTGGTGTGATGTTGGTGTGCCGGCAGACATGGGCGGCACAGACAGGACCGCGCTGACAAGAGGTGGCCGGTAATAGTACGTACAAACGTGTGTCAAGGGTTCCCGTGTGCCATGAAATTCAGGTAACCCACGCATGTCGTACACGTCCTTCCGGACGGTGTGTGCAGGGTCGTGCGCAGGCGATGACGGGGCCCCGCATTGTCCGGGCCGGGGCCGGGAAGGCAGGATGACCGCATGACGCACGCGATGCTCAAGGGGGCGAACATCCCGCTCGACGCCACGGGGGTGCGCGCCATTCTCCGGTGGTCCCCGGGGCAGGGCGTGCCGCCGGTGGACGCGTCGGCGCTGCTGCTCGGCCAGAACGGCCGGGTCCGCTCCGACGACGACTTCGTCTTCTACAACCAGCCGCGCCACCCTTCGGGGAAGGTCTGGCGGCTGGGCCAGAAGCGGGTCCCCGACGGGATGACGGACACGATCCAGGCGGATCTGGTGGGAATACCCCCGGAGATCTCCCGGGTCCTGCTGACGGCGTCCCCGGACGACGGTGTCAGCTTCGACCAGGTGCCCGGCCTGCGGATGAGCGTGTACGACGCGGGGGCCGGCGAGGCCGCCGAGCCGCTCGCGTACTTCGACATCAAGCCGGAGACGGGCGCCGAGACCGCGCTGATCTGCGCGGAGCTGTACCGGCGGGACGGCGGCTGGCGGCTGCGCGCGGTGGGTGAGGGGTACTCGAGCGGTCTGGTCGGGCTCGCCACCGACTTCGGCATCCTGGTCGACGAGGCCACGGCTCCCGAGCCGGCGCCGGAGCCCGCCCCGCCGGCCTCGGCCACCCCGGTCACGGCCCCGGTGGCCCCCGCGTCCGACGAGTCCGCGGTCACGGCGCAGGTCCCGCACCAGCCGCCGCCCTCCCCCGCCTTCCCGGTGCCCCCGCAGCAGCCTCCGGGTTACGGGTACCCGCCGGCCCCGGCGACGCAGCCGGCGCCGCCCTCGCAGCCCGCGTACGGCTATCCGCAGCCGGTGGCGGCCGCCGCCGGGGCGCCGGACCCGGCGTTCCGCATGCCGCCGCAGGGCCCCCAGTTCATCGGTCGGTGACCCGGGGCGGGCGCCTCAGGGGCGCTCGCCCACCTTCGGCTTGTAGCCCCGGCCCCACTGCAGGCCCCAGCCGAACAGCCGGTCCAGCTCGGACTGGAACCCGTACACGAACTTCACCTCGCGCCGTACGACGAGGTCGCCCTTGACGTTCTCGATCGAGACGACGGCGCAGGAGCGGGCCTGCGGGGCCCGCTCGTCGAGGCTGATCTCGATGCGCGGCCCGTTGCTCGGGAAGAGCGTGACGATGGCGTGGGTACGGTCGAACGCCGGCGTCTGGTCGTAGATGTAGACGAACACCAGCAGGCGTTTGATGGCGTCGCGGTGGTCGAGATTGACGTAGATCGTCTCGCCCGACGCCGAGCCGAACCGGTCGTCGCCGCTGAGCTTCACGTACGGCGGCGCGTTCAGGTCCCCGAAGAAGCCGCCCAGCGGCTGCACGACGCCCTTCTCGCCGTCCTTCAGCTCGTACAGGCAGCCGAGGTCCAGGTCGACGTTGACCATCGACTGGGTGTGCGCCTGGACGACGTCCGGCTTGAACATGCGGGACGGATGGCGCAGCACACTGTTCTTCTCGGGCCGGCCGATGTCCGAGGTGCGCATCCGCCAGGAGAGGTTCACCCGCAGGTTGCCCGTCGCGGCGCCCTGCTTGGACAGGGAGACCGTGGGGTGCCGCTTGGTCAGCTCGATCGCGTTGGTCGCCGCGCTGCCCGAGTCGAAGTCGAACTGCGCCGAGCGTCCGCTCCACAACCGGTCCCAGAAGGACATCTCCGCCCCCACTTTCCGTGGTCCTCCACATGCCGACGGGGCGGCCGCGGAGGACTCGTCCTCGTACGGCCGCCCCGTCCAGAGCGTTCCAGAAATGACCCCCGGGTCAAACCCCGGACGTCACCTCGGCTTTGTCCGGGCTGCCGCCCTCCTCGGCCGCCAGGCGCTTGTTGCGCCGTACGGACGAGAAGAAGGACCAGGCGATCAGGACGACGCCGACGAGGCCGGTGATGACCTCGTTGATCTCGTACTGGATGGTGACGAGCAGGATCACGGCGAGGGCGCCGATCGCGTAGTGCGCGCCGTGCTCGAGGTAGACGTAGTCGTCGAGGGTGCCCTGGCGGACCAGGTAGACCGTGAGCGACCGGACGTACATGGCGCCGATGCCGAGGCCGAGGGCCATCAGCACGATGTCGTTGGTGATGGCGAAGGCGCCGATGACACCGTCGAAGGAGAACGACGCGTCGAGGACCTCGAGGTAGAGGAACATGAAGAACGCGGCCTGTCCGGCCAGCAGCACGGCCGACTTGGGCTTGCCCTCGCGTGCGGCGCGCTCCTCCTCCTCGTGCTCGCGCTCCTCTTCCTCCTCGAGGCGGTTCTCGAAGTAGCCGGAGAGGCCGCCGACGATCAGGTACGTGATCAGGCCGCCGACACCGGCGAGGAGCACCGTCGCCTGCTTGTCGACGTGGACGCCGCCGTGCTGGTGCGCGTTGAGCGCGACGGTCAGGGAGGCGACGAGCAGGACGATCAGGGCGATGCAGACCGACAGCATGTCGACCTTGCCGAGCTTGGCCAGCGGCCGCTCGATCCAGCGCAGCCACTGGATGTCGCGCTCCTCGAAGATGAAGTCGAGGAAGATCATCAGCAGGAACATGCCACCGAACGAGGCGATCGACGGGTGCGCGTCCGTGACCAGCTGCTGGTAGCGCTCCTTATCGTCGAAGGCCAGCTGGACTGCGTCGATCGGGCCCAGCTTGGCGCTGATCGCGACGATCACGACGGGGAACACCAGCCGCATGCCGAAGACCGCGATGAGCACACCGACCGTGAGGAAGATCTTCTGCCAGAAGGCGTTCATCTTCTTCAGGACACCGGCGTTGACCACCGCGTTGTCGAAGGACAGAGAGATCTCGAGGACCGCGAGAATCGCGACGACCCCGAACGCCGTCCATCCGTCGTAGAACACCGCCGCGATCAAACCGAGCACGGTGATCGCGAACGACCAGCCGAAGGTTTTCAGAACCACTGACTACCCCATCGTGTGTACGGGTTTCCCCGTGCTGGTTGTACGGGGCTCCCCCGCTCCGCGCACGGCTTTACGAAACATTGACTCCGAAGTCTAGAGCGATGCCCCGCAGCCCGGACGCGTACCCCTGACCGACCGCACGGAACTTCCACTCGCCGCCATAGCGATAGACCTCGCCGAAGATCATCGCCGTCTCCGTGGAGGCGTCCTCGGAAAGGTCGTAGCGCGCCAGTTCCTGACCGTCCGCCTGATTCACCACGCGGATGAACGCATTGCTGACCTGACCGAAGGTCTGGCCCCTGTTGTCCGCGTCGTGAATGGAGACCGGAAAAACGATCTTGTCGCAGCCGGCCGGGACCCGGGAAAGGTCGATGATGATCGACTCGTCGTCGCCGTCGCCCTCACCGGTCAGATTGTCACCGGTGTGCTCGACCGAGCCGTCGGGGCTGGTGAGCTGGTTGTAGAAGATGAACCACTCGTCGCCCATGACGCGGCCGCCGCTGCACAGCAGCGCGCTGGCGTCCAGGTCGAAGTCGGCTCCCGTGGTGGAACGCGCGTCCCAGCCGAGGCCCACCAGGACCTGGGCCAGATTCGGTGCGGCCTTGGAGAGGGAGACATTGCCCCCCTTGGCGAGCGTGACGCCCATGATCGTGGTCCTCCCCGATGTGGAACGGTGCTGTGATCGAGCGCGTCCGGCGCCGCACTGCTGGAGTGCGGCGCCGGACGGTGTCTGGGTGGTGGTGGTCCGCTCAGACGTTGACGCCGAAGTCCTGCGCGATGCCGCGCAGACCCGAGGCATACCCCTGGCCGACGGCGCGGAACTTCCACTCCGCCCCGTTGCGGTACAGCTCGCCGAAGACCATGGCGGTCTCCGTCGACGCGTCCTCGGAGAGGTCGTAGCGGGCGATCTCGGCGCCGCCCGTCTGGTTCACGACGCGGATGAACGCGTTGCGCACCTGTCCGAAGGACTGCTGGCGGTTCTCGGCGTCGTAGATCGAGACCGGGAACACGATCTTGTCCACGTCGGCGGGCACGGCCGCGAGGTTGACCTTGACCTGCTCGTCGTCGCCCTCGCCCTCACCGGTCAGGTTGTCACCGGTGTGCTCGACCGAGCCGTCCGCGCTCTTCAGGTTGTTGAAGAACACGAAGTCCTGGTCGTTGCGTACCTTGCCCTCGGCGTTCGTCAGAATGGCGCTGGCATCGAGGTCGAAGTCCGTACCCGTCGTGGTACGGACATCCCAACCGAGGCCCACGACGACCGCTGTGAGGCCCGGAGCCTCCTTGCTCAGCGATACGTTGCCGCCCTTGCTGAGGCTGACTCCCACGAGTCCTCCCTGTGGTCTGAGGGGCGGGGAGCCCCCGTAGTGCGTCTGGCATCGGATCAACGTCTGGATCCTAGTGAGGGGTTCCCGTACCCCGCGAGGGTTCCCGCCGGGTGTCGCCGGGTGTCGCCCCTCGGGCCTGCTCCCGGGAGCGGCTCAGAGAGCGTCGATCGCCCGGACGTACTCGTTCAGGTCACGCGCGTCGGGCAGCGCGTTCTCGACGGTCCACTGGACGACGCCCTCCTTGTCGATGATGAAGGTGCCGCGCACCGCGCAGCCCTTCTCCTCGTCGAAGACGCCGTAGGCGCGGGAGGCCTCGCCGTGCGGCCAGAAGTCGCTGAGCAGCGGGTACTCGAGGCCCTCCTGCTCGGCGAAGACCCGCAGGGAGAACGGGGAGTCGTTGGAGACGGCGAGCAGCTGCACGTCGTCGTTGACGAACTTGGGCAGCTCGTCGCGCAGGGCGCAGAGCTCGCCGGTGCAGACCCCGGTGAAGGCGAACGGGTAGAAGAGCAGCACCACGTTCTTCTCGCCCCGGAAGTCCGAGAGCCTCACGGTCTCGCCGTGCTGGTTCTTGAGCTCGAAGTCCGGAGCCTTGGTGCCGACGGCGATCGCCATGGTGAAGCTTCCTCTCGGTGGGGCTGTTCGGGTGGGTTCAGCGTAGTTGGCGGGGGGTTCGGGACGCGGCGCGGGCTCCGGGAACGGGTGAGGCCCCCGGGGGCGCGGCGGTGCGCGCCCCCGGGGGCCTTCTCTTCTGGTCCCGTTCGCCGGGACGGTTCAGCGCTTCTTGGCGGCCGCCTTCGGCGTGGCCAGCCGGCTGCCGGTCCAGTCCTTGCCGGCGCTGACGCTCTTGGCGGCGGTGAGACCGGCGGTGGTGGCGGCCTCCCCGATCTCGCTGGGCTCGACGTAGCCGTCACGGCCCGTCTTCGGCGTCAGGAGCAGGATGGAGCCGCCCTCCTCCATGTACGCGATGGCATCCACCAGCGCATCGGTAAGGTCCCCGTCGTCCTCACGGAACCAGAGCACCACGGCGTCAGCCACGTCGTCGTAGTCCTCGTCGACGAGCTCGGAGCCGATGACTTCCTCGATGCTCTCGCGGAGCTCCTGATCGACGTCGTCGTCGTAGCCGATCTCCTGGACCACCTGGTCGGGCTGGAAACCGAGCCTTTCGGCAAGGTTCTTCTCCGCGTGGTCCGCGGTCGCGCTCACGGATTGCCTCCTGATCATGTTTACGAAAGTTCTTTGGTTGCCTGGGTGTCCCCAGAGCCTCGCGCACGCGCGAAGCGTTGGCCGTAGTCCACACGTGCGCGACGGATCGCGCAAGTACCCGGCCGCCGAGACCGCCTAAACGGTGACGTTCCGGGCCGTCTCACCCCAACCTCAGTCGAGAATCTCCGACGGATCGTGATCTGTGCCACACCAGCTTGAGCGTATCGTTGCG
The DNA here is from genome assembly GCF_044460245.1 of Streptomyces sp. NPDC050145. Taxonomy (NCBI): domain Bacteria; kingdom Bacillati; phylum Actinomycetota; class Actinomycetes; order Kitasatosporales; family Streptomycetaceae; genus Streptomyces; species Streptomyces sp. NPDC050145. The sequence goes on from NZ_JBITJS010000005.1 coordinate 160,293, forward strand.
ATTTGTTCGCGGCACCGCGAATACCTCGCGGTAGAGATGACGATTCGGTTTCCAAGGTCCACGATGGACTCGGCGCAAACCGACAGTGGAACAGTGGCATCACCGACAGTGAGGGAACAGCGTGGCTTCCGGATCCGATCGCAACCCGATCATCATTGGCGGTCTTCCCAGCCAGGTCCCGGACTTCGATCCAGATGAGACCCAGGAGTGGCTCGACTCCCTGGACGCCGCGGTCGACGAACGCGGCCGGGAGCGGGCACGGTACCTGATGCTCCGGCTGATCGAGCGGGCCCGCGAGAAGCGCGTGGCCGTGCCCGAGATGCGCAGCACGGACTACATCAACACGATCGCGACCAAGGACGAGCCCTACTTCCCCGGCAACGAGGAGATCGAGCGCAAGGTCCTCAACGCGACGCGGTGGAACGCCGCGGTGATGGTGTCGCGTGCGCAGCGCCCGGGGGTGGGCGTCGGTGGCCACATCGCCACCTTCGCGTCCTCGGCCTCCCTGTACGACGTGGGCTTCAACCACTTCTTCCGCGGTAAGGACGAGGGCGACGGCGGCGACCAGGTCTTCTTCCAGGGGCACGCCTCGCCCGGCATCTACGCCCGCGCCTACCTCCTGGACCGGCTCACCGAGGACCAGCTCGACGGCTTCCGCCAGGAGCACTCGAAGGCGCCCAACGGCCTTTCCTCGTACCCGCACCCGCGCCTGATGCCGGACTTCTGGGAGTTCCCGACCGTCTCGATGGGCCTGGGCCCGCTCGGCGCGATCTTCCAGGCCCGGATGAACCGTTACATGGAGGCGCGCGGCATCGCCGAGACCTCCAAGTCGCATGTGTGGGCCTTCCTCGGTGACGGCGAGATGGACGAGCCGGAGTCGCTCGGCCAGCTGTCCATCGCGGCCCGCGAGGGCCTCGACAACCTGACCTTCGTCGTCAACTGCAACCTGCAGCGGCTCGACGGCCCGGTGCGCGGCAACGGCAAGATCATCCAGGAGCTGGAGTCGCAGTTCCGCGGCGCCGGATGGAACGTCATCAAGCTGGTCTGGGACCGCAGTTGGGACCCGCTGCTGGCGCAGGACCGCGACGGCACGCTGGTCAACCGGCTCAACACGACGCCGGACGGCCAGTTCCAGACGTACGCCACGGAGACCGGCTCGTACATCCGCGAGCACTTCTTCGGCGACGACCACCGGCTGCGCGCCATGGTCCAGAACATGAGCGACAAGGAGATCCTGCACCTGGGGCGCGGCGGCCACGACCACCGGAAGATCTTCGCCGCGATGACGGCCGCCAAGGAGCACAAGGGGCAGCCGACGGTCATCCTGGCGCAGACCGTCAAGGGCTGGACGCTCGGCCCGAACTTCGAGGGCCGCAACGCGACGCACCAGATGAAGAAGCTCACGGTCGACGACCTGAAGGGCTTCCGCGACCGGCTGCACCTGCCGATCACCGACAAGCAGCTCGAGGACGGCCTGCCGCCGTACTACCACCCGGGCCGCAAGTCGGAGGAGATCCAGTACATGCACGACCGCCGGCAGTCGCTCGGCGGGTACGTGCCGACGCGTGTCGTGCGGGCGAAGCCGCTCCAGATGCCGGACGACAAGACGTACGCGAACGTGAAGAAGGGCTCGGGCCAGCAGTCCATCGCGACGACCATGGCCTTCGTCCGGCTCCTCAAGGACCTCATGCGGGACAAGGAGATCGGCAAGCGGTTCGTGCTGATCGCGCCCGACGAGTACCGCACGTTCGGCATGGACGCCTTCTTCCCGAGCGCGAAGATCTACAACCCGCTCGGGCAGCAGTACGAGTCCGTGGACCGCGAGCTGCTGCTCGCGTACAAGGAGTCGCCGACCGGGCAGATGCTGCACGACGGCATCTCGGAGGCGGGCTGCACCGCCTCGCTGATCGCGGCGGGCTCGGCCTACGCGACGCACGGCGAGCCGCTGATCCCGGTCTACGTCTTCTACTCGATGTTCGGCTTCCAGCGCACCGGCGACCAGTTCTGGCAGATGGCCGACCAGCTGTCCCGCGGCTTCGTGCTCGGCGCGACGGCCGGCCGCACCACGCTGACCGGTGAGGGCCTCCAGCACGCGGACGGCCACTCCCAGCTGCTCGCCTCGACCAACCCGGCGTGCGTCGCCTACGACCCGGCGTACGGGTACGAGATCGCGCACATCGTCCAGGACGGTCTGCGCCGCATGTACGGGCCGACGGCCGACGGCAAGCCCGGCGAGGACGTCTTCTACTACCTCACCGTCTACAACGAGCCGATCCAGCAGCCCGCCGAGCCGGACGACGTGGACGTCGAGGGCATCCTCAAGGGCATCCACCGCATCAGCGCGGGGACCGCGGGCACGATCCCGGCGCAGATCATGGCCTCCGGTGTCGGCGTGCCGTGGGCCCTGGAGGCGCAGCGGATCCTCGCCGCGGAGTGGAACGTGCGGGCCGACGTGTGGTCCGCGACGTCCTGGAACGAGCTGCGGCGCGAGGCCGTCGAGGTGGAGCGGCACAATCTGCTGCACCCGGAGGAGGAGCAGCGCGTCCCGTACGTCACGCAGAAGCTGTCCGGGGCGCAGGGGCCGTTCGTCGCGGTCTCGGACTGGATGCGGTCGGTGCCGGACCAGATCTCGCGCTGGGTGCCGGGTACGTACCAGTCCCTGGGCGCGGACGGGTTCGGGTTCGCCGACACGCGGGGGGCGGCGCGGCGGTACTTCCACATCGACGCGCAGTCGATCGTGGTGGCGGTGCTCACGGAGCTGGCGCGGGACGGGAAGGTCGACCGGTCTGTGCTGAAGCAGGCCATCGACCGGTATCAGCTGCTGGACGTCGCGGCGGCCGATCCGGGATCGGCCGGTGGTGACGCGTAGGGCTTGACGGGTCGGTGCGGGGAGCTTCGAATTGTCGGCTGCGGGCCGGTGGGGCTTCTCGCGCAGTTCCCCGCGCCCCTGGAGATGCGCACTGCGTGCGCTGTCTCCAGGGGCGCTCGCACGTCGGCGAGACCTCAGCTCTCCCAGATTTTGAAAGCCCGGACTCGGTACGGGCTTTCGGGCTCGTACGTGCCGGTGCCGGGGTAGGTCTGGAACTCGCCCGTCTCGGCGCACTCGGCGGACTGGTACGTGGTCACGGGGCGGCCCGTGCGGTTGGCGAGGGAGGACGCGCTGACGCCCGCCGGCAGCGCGGTGCAGCTCTCGATGTCGGTGCCCGACAGTTCGTAGACGTGCCGGGCGCCCTTGAAGTCCTGCTTCGACCAGAGGCAGAGCTCGCCCTTGGCGCAGGCGCCGAGCGTGGGCGGGGCCGCCGCCGTGGCGAGGCCGGGTGCGAGGGCCGTCGCGGCGAGGGCGAGTGCCGAGACGGTCAGTGCGGTCGTGGATGTACGCATGGGTCAACCCCCGTGGTGTGTTGATCAGTTGCCGGTCCGACTCTTGCGGCCTTGATCGACTTCGGGGAAGGGGGCGGCGGGGCGCGTCACCCGGATAAGCGAAAGCCCCCGGGGAGAACCCCGGGGGCTTGACGCGGGGCACGGTCAGATGTGGGCCGCGCCGGCCCCCGCCTCGGCGTTCTCGCCGCGCTTGGTGAGCAGGGCGACCAGCACCGCGAAGGCGGCGACCGCGGCGGCCACCAGGCAGGCCAGACCCATCCCGGACATGAACGTGTCGTGCGCGACCTGGGTGATCTGCGCGGCGACCGGGGCCGGGGTGCCCGGCGGGACCGGGGCGACGCCGACCTGGACCGCCTCGGAGACCTGGTCGAGCTGGGCGGGCGGGAGCTCGGGGAGCTTGGCCGCCGCCCAGTTGCCCGGGAGGTCGGTGTCGACCTTGGAGGCCATGACCGCGCCGAGGACGGCCGTGCCGAGGCTGCCGCCGATCTGCATCGCGGCCTGCTGGAGTCCGCCGGCGACGCCGGACAGCTCCATCGGGGCGTTGCCCACGATGACCTCGGTGGCGCCGACCATGACCGGGGCGAGGCCGAGGCCGAGCAGGGCGAACCAGATGGACATGACGCCGCTGCCGGTGCCCGGCTCCAGCGTCGACATGCCGTACATGGCGATCGCGGTGAGCGCCATGCCGCCAGCGAGCGGGATGCGCGGGCCGGCCTTGGTGATGAGGGCGCCGGCCAGCGGGGAGCCGACGATCATCATGCCGGTGAGCGGCAGCAGGTGCAGGCCGCTGTCGATCGGGCTCATCCCGTGCACGTTCTGCAGGTAGAACGTCACGAAGAACAGGCCGCCCATGAAGGCGATGGCCATGAGGACCATCAGGACCACACCGGCCGACAGGGCCACCGAGCGGAACAGGCCCAGCGGGATCAGTGGCTCGGAGACGAAGTTCTCCCACACCGCGAACAGCAGGAAGCACAGCGCGGAGCCGGCGATGAACGCCCAGGTCAGGCCGTCGCCCCAGCCCCAGGTCGGGGCCTGGATGAGGGCCCAGACGAGGCAGAACATCGCGCCGGAGAGCAGCACGATGCCGAGGACGTCGAAGGAGCGCGGCGCGTTCTGCGCGCGGTGGTCGAGCAGGATGAACAGGCCGAGGACGAGGGCGATCACGCCGACCGGCACGTTGATGAAGAACACCGACTGCCAGCTGACGTGCTCGACGAGCACACCGCCGAGGATCGGGCCGCCCGCGGTGGAGGCGCCGATGACCATGCCCCAGATGCCGATCGCCATGTTCAGCTTCTCGGCCGGGAACGTGGCGCGCAGCAGGCCGAGCGCGGCGGGCATGAGGAGCGCGCCGAACAGGCCCTGGAAGACGCGGAACGTGATGACGAACGCGATGCTGTCGGACAGCCCGATGGCGCCGGACGCGGCGGCGAAGCCGACCACGCCGATGAGGAAGGTCTGCCGGTGACCGAAGCGGTCGCCGAGCTTGCCCGCGGTGATCAGGGTGACCGCGAGAGCGAGGAAGTAGCCGTTGGTGATCCACTGGACGTCGGCGAAGCTCGCGTCGAGTTTGTCCTGGATGACCGGGTTGGCGATGGCGACGATGGTGCCGTCGAGGGCGACCATCATGACGCCGATCGCGACGGCGAACAGGGTCAGCCAGGGATGCCCCCGCAGCCCCCTGGCCGGTGCGGGGTCCGGCGCCGCGGCGGGTTCCGGTATCCGGTCCGCCTTGTCGATGGTGATCCGACTAGTCATGCGGGACACGCTAGTGACAGCCTCTGACAGTTGACAAAGCATTTCACAAGTCGGTAACTGTCAGGTCGCTCACACTATGCTGAACTGCGAGAACAGCCGGAGAGATGACCAGGGCGGCCGGATTGAACCTGCGTGAACTCAAGAAGGCGCGCACCCGGGACGCGCTGCTGCGGGCCGCGCTCGAGCTCTACACGACCCAGGGGTACGAGCGGACGACGGTCGACGAGATCGCCGAGGCCTGCGAGGTGTCCCAGCGCACCTTCTTCCGCTACTTCGCGAACAAGGAGGAGGCCGCCTTCGCCGTCCAGGAGATGGTGGAGTCCCGCTACGTCGCCGCCCTGCGCGAACGGCCCGCGCACGAGGGCCCCTTGGAGGCCCTGCGCGGCACGGTCCTCGGCACCTGGGACGACCTGAACCGCTCGATCGCGGAGGTCATCCCGGTCGAACTCCACATGCGCGCCTACCGGATGATCGAGTCGACCCCCGCCCTGCTCGCCGCGCATCTGCGCCGCTCCGTCGAGCTGGAGGAGGAGGTGGCGCGGGTGATCGCCGAGCGCGAGGGCCTCGACGTCGACACCGATCCCCGGCCGCGCGTGGCGGTGGCCGCGTTCAGTGGCGTGATGCGGCTCACCGGGCGGCTGTGGGGCGCCGGCGAGGACATGAGCGTGGAGGCGATCAGGGCGCTCACCGAGTCCTGCCTCGACCAGCTCGGTCCCGCGCTCGGCGCGCGATGGCGCGGTGACGACGCGTGACGCGAGAGCCTCACGCAGGGTGAGGCTCTGACAGCAACTACGCCCGGTTTTACCCAAATACACCCCGGGAAACGTGATCTGCCTCACCCGCTGCACGGAGCGCGACGCGCTTCTCCTAGGGTGTCCCGCAGTGACTTCCTTCGACTCCTCCCCCCAACTCAACGTCTGGCGCGCGCTGCTCGCTCTGGCCGTCGTGTTCATCATGCTGGCGACCACCGGCTGGACGGCGGTGCGTCACCACCGGGGAGCCGACTCCCCGCTGCGGACCGCGCTCTCCTCCTGGGAGCACGGCCGGCTGAACGGACACGCCCTGCCCGCGCCCGACGGCTCCCCCACCCGCCTCGCGCACTTCTTCGCCACGCTCACCCCCCACCAGCGCGGCCTGCTCGCCGACCGCTACCCCCTCGCGGTCGGCAACATGAACGGCGCGCCCGTCTCCCTGCGCTACCGCGCCAACCGGATCGCGCTCGACAAGGCGCGCGAGGTCGAGCGCGGCCGCATCCACGACAACCGCCTGTCCGCGGTCGGTCACGCCGACGCCAAGGAGCGCATGAAGCGCTTCGCGCTGCTGTCCCGGCCCGACCGCAAGATCCTCGCCTTCGACCCCATGGGCTCCGGCCGGGTCGCCGAGGTCTTCGGCGACCTCGACACGGCCCGTCGGGTCTCCGTCGTCGTGCCCGGCGTCGACACGACGGTGCTGACCTTCCAGCGCACCGCCCGCAAGTACTCCGCCCCCGTGGGCATGGCCCGCTCGCTGTACGCGGCCGAGCACGAGGCCGACCCCGGGGCGCGGACCGCGGTCATCGCCTGGGCCGACTACACGGCCCCGGCCGGACTCGGCGTCGACGCCGCGACCTCGATGCGGGCGGACGACGGGGCGGTGCGACTCAACGCGATGCTGCGCGGGCTGCCCGGGAGTGCGCCGGTCGCCCTGTACTGCCACAGCTACGGCTCCGTCGTCTGCGGGGTCGCCGCGCACGACCTGCCCTCACGGGTCAGCGACATCGCGGTGGCGGGCAGCCCCGGGATGCGCGCCGCGCACGCCTCGGGGCTCGGCACCAAGGCCCGCGTCTGGGCCACCCGCGACAAGGACGACTGGATCGCGGACGTCCCGAACATGGAGCTCGGCGGCCTCGGCCACGGCGCCGACCCGGTCGCGTCGGGCTTCGGCGCGCGGGTCTTCGCGGCCGGTGACGCCGAGGGGCACACCGGCTACTTCGTGCCCGGCACGGAGAGCCTGCGGAACTTCGCCGAGATCGGGACCGGCGCGTACCGATCGGTGAGCTGTGCCGACGGGAATCAGGGCTGCCGGAAGTGATTTTCCGGTGGCGGCGCCTTCCGACGCGCGTAGAGAGCGGTGGAACAGTGGTCCGACGCGACAGGCGACGGAGGGACGCGTGCCGCATACGATGAGCCGCATGGGTGACGTACTGGCCGGATTTCATGCCGCCTGGGAGTTCGCGTCCGACTCCGTGCTCATCCGCTTCGAACGGGGGATCCGCACGCCGAGGCTGCTCCAGGCACTCGGTGAGCGCCGTATCCCGCTGGAAGCGATCACGGGGGTGACGCTGACGCCGGGCAAGCGCGGCACCGTCGTGCTGCAGGCGGTGCCACGACCTGGCGCCGACCCGCTGATGGACGCGGCGGCCGGGCAGCTCAAGGAGGGGTGCGACCCCTATCGCCTCGTGCTGCCCGCGGAGCGCGAGACGCTCGCCGAGTACTACGCGGACGAGCTGCGGGCCCGGCTCCTCGACGACGGGTCGGCCGCGGCCGACTTCCTGGTCGACCCGCCGAAGGCGCCGCTGCACTTCAAGGCGTACGACGGCAAGGCCACCTTCGACGGTGCGGCGGTGTCGTTCCGCTGGTTCTGGACGGGCGCGTCCTCCGCGAAGTGGAAGGCCGGCGACAAGACCTTCCCGGTCAGTGAGCTGAGCGGGGTCGAGTGGCGCTCCCCCGAGCTGTTCGAGGGGCATCTGCGGCTCGTGCCGCGGGACGCGGGGCTCGACGAGCGGCCCGGGCAGGCCGACCAGGACCCGGCCGCGGTCGTCTTCGGGCTCGGGTACGGGCCGGTGCACGAGTCGCTGCCGTTCGCCGCGTCCGTGCTGGCCGCCGTCCGCTCGGCGAGCCCGTCCGGGGCGCCGCCGGCCCGGCGCGACCCGGCGGACATCGCCGACCGGATCCGGCATCTGGGCGAGCTGCACCAGGCGGGGCTCGTCACCGACGCCGAGTTCTCCTCGAAGAAGGCGGAGCTCCTCGCGGAGCTGTGACCCGCGTCAGCCGTTTCCCTTTCCGTACAGGTCGATCTTGAAGTCGAGGACGGCGAGGGTGTCCCGGAGCTCGGCGATCCGGTTCAGCACGTCGCGGCGGGTCGACTCCAGCAGCTCCCGGCGCTCGTCGAAGGTGTGCTCGCCGAGCCGCACGAGCTCCGCGTACCGGACCATGTGGGCCACCGGCATCCCCGTGAGCCGCAGCTTGCCGACGAAGGCGAGCCAGTCCAGGTCGCGGTTGTTGTAGCGGCGCTGTCCGGTGTGCGAGCGGTCGACGTCGGGCAGCAGCCCGATCCGCTCGTACCAGCGCAGGGTGTGCGCGGTCAGTCCCGTACAGGCGACGACCTCGCTGATGGTGTAGCGGTCCTGGCCGTCGGGCCGCGGATGCCCCTCCGGCGCCGAGGCACAGACGTCGACCTTGGTCTGAGTGGATACGGGCGTGGTCTCCATCACCGTCATGACCCCACGCTAGAACCTTCGAGCGCACTCCAGGCAAGCATCCCGGGACACGCGCCGATACCGTGCCGGTCATGTCTCTCGTCCGCCGCGCCGTCCCCGAGGACGCCGAAGAACTCGTCCGGCTCCGCAAGATCATGCTCGACGCGATGAGCCCGAGCCACGACGTGGGCTGGCAGCCGGCCGCCGTCGCGACCCTGCGCCGCCTTCTCGCCTCCCCCGACGGGGAACTGGCGGCGTTCGTCGTGGACGCGCCGGACGGCTCCGGGACGCTCGCCGCCTGCGCGGCGGGCAGTGTGCACGAGGGCCTGGGCGGTCCCGGGAATCACGCGGGCCTCTCGGGTCACGTCTTCAACGTCTGCACGGACCCCCGGCACCGCCGCCGCGGCTACTCCCGCCACTGCCTGGAAGCGCTGCTCGGCTGGTACCGCGAGCGCGGCGTGCCCCGGATCGACCTGCTCGCGACCGCGTCCGGCGAGCCGCTGTACGCCTCCCTCGGCTTCGAGCGGACCCCCGCACCCGCCATGCGGCTCACGCTCTAGGCTCGTGGGCATGCAGAGCCTTGCCTTGATCGAGAACTGGCCGGTGCCCACCGCCGCCGCGGCCGTCGTCCGTGCCGACGGGACCGTCCTCGGCCGTCACGGTCCGACGGAGCACCGGTTTCCGCTGGCCTCGGTGACCAAGCCGCTCGCCGCCTACGCCGCCCTCGTCGCGTACGAGGAGGGGGCCGTGGAGCTGGACGAGCCGGCCGGGCCCGAGGGGTCGACCGTGCGGCATCTGCTCGCGCACACCAGCGGGCTCGCCTTCGACGAACACCGGGTGACCTCGGCGCCGGGCACCCGGCGGCTGTACTCGAACGCCGGGTTCGAGGTGCTCGGGGACCACATCGCGAAGGCGACCGAGATCCCGTTCGCGGACTATCTGCGGCAGGCCGTGTTCGAGCCGCTGGGGATGAAGGACAGCTCGCTGGAGGGGTCGCCCGCCAAGGACGGCGTCTCGACCGTGGCCGACCTCGTGCGCTTCGCCGCCGAGGTGCAGGCGCCGCGCCTGCTCGACCCGCGCACGGTCGCCGAGGCGATGACCGTGCAGTACCCGGGCACGAAGGGCGTCCTGCCGGGATACGGGCACCAGGACCCCAACGACTGGGGGCTCGGGTTCGAGATCCGGGACCACAAGTCGCCGCACTGGACCGGCGGTTCGTCCTCGCCGCGCACCTTCGGGCACTTCGGCCAGTCCGGCACGTTCCTGTGGGTCGACCCCGCGGCGGGCGCGGCGTGTGTCGCGCTGACGGACCGCGCGTTCGGCCCGTGGGCGGCCGAGGTGTGGCCGCCCTTCACGGACGCGGTGCTCGCCGAGCTCTGAGTCAGGGCGGCTAGGGTCTTTCGTTTGGATCTGGCTGGATCAGGGAGCGGGGCGTGGTGCGTGCAGCTGCAAGGCGGAGGAGGGAGTCGACGCGGAGCGTCGGCGAGTGACGACAACGCCGCAGATGTGCGTGCCACGCCCCGCGAGCCCAGCCTGATCCAAACGAAAGACCCTAGGTCATCTCCCAGACCAGCAGCTGCGCCGGCGTCGTCGCGAGTACCTCCGGGCCGTTCTCGTCCGTGAGGCGCGCGGCGTCGCCCGGCGCCAACTCCGCGTCCCCGAGCACCACTTCGCCGTCCACCACGTGGACGTAGACGTACGGGGCGGCGGGCAGCCGGGTCCGCTCGCCCGCGGCCAGACGGCGCACGTGCAGCAGCGCGCCCGCCTCCGGCACGTCGTACGGGGTGGAGTCGGCGATGCCGCGCACCACCTCGTAGCGGGGCTCGCCGCCGGGGTCGCGGGGCGCCAGCCACATCTGCAGGAAGGTGAGGGGCGCCGTGGTCGAGTCGTTGCGCTCGACGTGCCGGACGCCGCCGCCGGAGCTGAGGTGCTGCACGTCGCCGGGCCGCACGACCGTCTCGTGGCCCGCCGAGTCGCGGTGGGTGAGCTCGCCGCGCACGACCCAGGTGACGATCTCGGTGTGGCTGTGCGGGTGCTCGGAGAAACCGGCACCGGGTCCGAGCCGCTCCTCGTTGCAGGCCAGGATCGCGCCGAAGCGCAGATTGTCCGGGTCGTAGTGCGGGCCGAAGGAGAACGCGTGGCGGGACTCGATTCCGGCCTCGGGCTCGCCTCCCGGGTAGCGCTCGCCCGCCCTGCGTATGTCTCTCACGCCTCCACGGTAGCCCGGCGCCCGCGGCCCGTAGCGAAGTCCGGCAGGACCCGCCACTCCGCCGGGCCGCCCTGATAAGGCAGTCTTGTCCCGTGCCCCAATCGGAATCAGCGCAGCCCTCATCGAACGAACCGGCGGACCATCACCCGGCAGCCCCTGCGGTGCCTCACTCGCACGAGGCCACCCTGAAGCGTCTGGAGAGGTCGTCCGGAGCGCTCGCCGCGCAGGCGATCACGCGCATGGACGAGATGCTGCCCTGGTACCGGGCCATGCCGCCGGAGAACCGGTCGTGGATCGGTCTGGTCGCCCAGGCCGGTATCGCCGCGTTCACCGAGTGGTTCCGGCACCCGGACGCCCCGCAGGCCATCTCGACCGACGTGTTCGGCACGGCGCCGCGCGAGCTGACCCGGGCGATCACCCTGCGCCAGACCGTGGAGATGGTGCGCACCACCATCGAGGTCATGGAGTCGGCCATCGACGAGGTGGCCGCGCCGGGCGACGAGAGCGTGCTGCGCGAGGCGCTGCTCGTCTACGCGCGCGAGATCGCGTTCGCGACCGCCCAGGTGTACGCGCAGGCGGCGGAGGCCCGGGGCGCGTGGGACGCGCGCCTGGAGTCCCTCGTGGTGAACGCGGTGCTGTCCGGCGAGGCCGACGAGGGCGCCGTCAGCCGCGCCGCGGCGCTCGGCTGGAACTCCCCGGAGCACGTGTGCGTCATCCTCGGCACCGCCCCCGACGGGGACAGTGAGCTGACCGTGGAGGCGATCCGGCGGGCCTCCCGGCACGCGAAGCTGCAGGTCCTGACCGGGGTGCTCGGCGACCGGCTCGTCGTCATCGCGGGGGGCAGCGACAATCCGCTGGCCGTCGCCAAGTCACTGATCGGCCCGTTCGCGGCCGGCGCGGTGGTCGCCGGGCCCGTGGTGCCCGACCTGCTGGCGGCCACCCGGTCCGCGCAGGCCGCGGCCGCCGGCCTCAAGGCGTGCGGGGCCTGGCAGGACGCGCCGAGGCCGGTCCTCGCGGACGATCTGCTGCCGGAGCGCGCGATCGCCGGAGACCCGGCGGCGCGCGAGCAACTGGTGGAGGAGATCTACAGACCGCTGGAGGAGGCGGGCTCGGCGCTCCTGGAGACGCTCAGCGTCTATCTGGAACAGGCGAGCAGTCTGGAGGGCGCGGCGCGGATGCTGTTCGTGCACCCCAACACCGTTCGCTACCGGCTCCGACGTGTGACCGACGTCACCGGGTGGTCGCCCTCGGACGTCCGCTCGGCGTTCACCCTGCGCATCGCGCTGATTCTCGGACGGCTCGCCGACGCCGAACCTCAGTCGTAGTCAGGCACGGCCGTTTGTCGGGGGTCTACAATTCCCCCTTCGGTTCTTCGTCCCTGTCCCCACGGGCGGCCCGACCCGTCCCCAAGAGAGAGTGTGAGAGTGCTCGTACTCGTCGCTCCCGGCCAAGGCGCTCAGACGCCCGGCTTCCTGACACCCTGGCTCGACCTCCCCGGCGCAGCGGACCGCGTCGCGGCGTGGTCCGACGCCATCGGACTCGACCTCGCCCACTACGGCACGCAGGCCGACGCGGACGCGATCCGTGACACGGCCGTCGCCCAGCCGCTGCTCGTCGCGGCCGGAATCCTCTCGGCGTCCGCGCTCGGCGATGTGACGCCCGGCGCCGTCGCCGGTCACAGCGTCGGTGAGTTCACCGCCGCCGCGTTCGCCGGTGTCCTCGACGACACGGCCGCGCTGAAGCTCGTGCGCTCGCGCGGTCTGGCAATGGCCGAGGCCGCCGCGATCACCGAGACGGGCATGTCGGCGCTGCTCGGCGGCGACCCCGAGGTGACCGTCCCGCATCTGGAGAAGCTGGGCCTGACCGCGGCGAACGTGAACGGCGCGGGCCAGATCGTGGCCGCCGGCACGCTGGAGCAGCTGGCCGCGCTCGCCGAGGACAAGCCCGAGGGTGTGCGCCGCGTGGTGCCGCTGAAGGTGGCCGGCGCGTTCCACACCGAGCACATGGCCCCGGCCGTGGCGACGCTGGAGGAGGCCGCCAAGGCGCTGGCCCCGGCCGACCCCACGGTCACGTACGTGTCGAACAAGGACGGCAAGGCCGTCGCGACCGGCGCCGAGGTCGTGTCCCGGCTCGTCGGCCAGGTCGCGAACCCGGTCCGCTGGGACCTGTGCATGGAGACGTTCCAGGAGCTCGGCGTCACGGCGCTGATCGAGGTGTGCCCCGGTGGCACGCTCACCGGCATCGCCAAGCGCGCCCTGCCCGGCGTGAAGACCCTCGCCCTGAAGACCCCCGACGACCTCGACGCGGCCCGCGCCCTGATCGCCGACGTGACGGCCTGAGAAGGAGATCCGAGCAGCATGGCGAAGATCAAGCCCAGCAAGGGCGCTCCGTACGCGCGGATCCTCGGCGTCGGCGGTTACCGCCCGACGCGGGTCGTGCCCAACGAGGTGATCCTCGAGAAGATCGACTCGTCCGACGAGTGGATCCGTTCGCGCTCCGGCATCTCCACGCGGCACTGGGCGAACGACGAAGAGACCGTCTCGATGATGTCGGTCGAGGCGTCCGGCAAGGCCATCGCCGACGCGGGCATCCGCCCCGAGCAGATCGGCGCCGTGGTCGTCTCGACGGTGTCGCACTTCGCGCAGACCCCGGCCATCGCGACGGAGATCGCGGACAAGCTGGGCACGCAGAAGGCCGCCGCGTTCGACATCTCCGCGGGCTGTGCCGGTTTCGGCTACGGCCTGACGCTCGCCAAGGGCATGATCGTCGAGGGCTCGGCGGAGTACGTCCTGGTCATCGGTGTGGAGCGGCTCTCGGACCTGACCGACCTGGAGGACCGCGCGACGGCCTTCCTGTTCGGTGACGGCGCCGGTGCCGTGATCGTCGGCCCCGCCGACGAGCCCGCGATCGGCCCCACCGTGTGGGGTTCCGAGGGCGACAAGGCCGCCACGATCAAGCAGACGCTGCCGTGGGACAAGTTCCGCGTCGGCGACGTCGCGCAGCTGCCCCTCGACGAGTCGGGCAACGTCAAGTTCCCTGCGATCACGCAGGAGGGCCAGGCGGTCTTCCGCTGGGCCGTGTTCGAGATGGCGAAGGTCGCCCAGCAGGCGCTGGACGCGGCCGGAATCACCCCGGACGACCTGGATGTCTTCATTCCTCACCAGGCCAACGAGCGGATCATCGACTCGATGGTGAAGACTCTCAAGCTGCCGGAGCACGTCACGGTCGCCCGCGACGTGCGCACCACCGGCAACACCTCGGCCGCCTCGATCCCGCTCGCTATGGAGCGGCTCCTGGCGACCGGCGAGGCGAAGAGCGGCGACACCGCGCTCGTCATCGGCTTCGGGGCGGGTCTCGTGTACGCCGCCACGGTCGTTACCCTCCCCTAGGTGTCCCGTACCGGATCATCAGGTCCGGACGGCACACCGCCCCACCTCTGGATACACACCGAAGGAGCGCCATCATGGCCGCCACTCAGGAAGAGATCGTCGCGGGTCTCGCCGAGATCGTGAACGAGATCGCCGGCATCCCCACCGAGGACGTCCAGCTGGACAAGTCCTTCACGGACGACCTGGACGTCGACTCGCTGTCCATGGTCGAGGTCGTCGTCGCCGCCGAAGAGCGCTTCGACGTCAAGATCCCGGACGACGACGTCAAGAACCTCAAGACCGTCGGCGACGCCACGAAGTACATCCTCGACCACCAGGCCTGAGCCCAGCTCTAGACCTTGAGGTCGGTCGCTCCGCCACCCGGCGGTGGCGCCGCTGAATCCCTCGTATCTGTTGGAGAAAGAATTCCTGTGAGCTCGACCAATCGCACCGTGGTCGTCACCGGTATCGGCGCAACCACACCGCTGGGTGGCGACGCGACGTCCACCTGGGAGGGCCTGGTCGCCGGACGTTCCGGCGTCAAGCCCCTCGAACAGGAGTGGGCCGCCGAGCAGGCGGTCCGCATCGCGGCTCCGGTCGCCGTGGAGCCGGGCGAGGTCATCCCCCGCCCCCAGGCCCGCAAGCTGGATCGTTCCGCCCAGTTCGCTCTGATCGCCGCCAAGGAGGCGTGGGCCGACGCCGGCTTCACCGCCAAGGCCGGCGAGGACGAGAGCGTGGACCCCGACCGTCTGGGCGCCGTCATCGCGTCCGGCATCGGCGGCGTGACCACGCTGCTCGACCAGTACGACGTGCTGAAGGAGAAGGGCGTCCGCCGCGTCTCCCCGCACACCGTTCCGATGCTGATGCCCAACGGCCCGTCGGCCAACGTGGGCCTGGCCGTGAACGCCCGCGCGGGTGTCCACACGCCGGTCTCCGCCTGTGCGTCGGGCGCCGAGGCCATCGGCTACGGCATCGAGATGATCCGCACCGGCCGCGCCGACGTCGTCGTCTGCGGTGGCACGGAGGCGGCCATCCACCCGCTCCCCATCGCCGCGTTCGGCAACATGATGGCGATGTCGAAGAACAACGACGACCCGCAGGGTGCCTCGCGCCCCTACGACACCGCCCGGGACGGCTTCGTCCTCGGTGAGGGTGCCGGTGTCATCGTCCTGGAGTCCGCCGAGCACGCCGCCGCGCGTGGCGCCCGCGTCTACGCGGAGGCGGTCGGCCAGGGCATCTCGGCCGACAGCCACGACATCGTGCAGCCGGAGCCGGAGGGCCGCGGTATCGCGCAGGCCCTGCAGAACCTGCTGGACAACACCGACCTGAACCCGGCCGAGATCGTGCACGTGAACGCGCACGCGACCTCGACGCCGGCCGGTGACGTGGCCGAGCTGAAGGCGCTGCGCAAGGTCTTCGGCGACGACACGGACCACTTCGCGGTCTCCGCGACGAAGTCGATGACCGGGCATCTGCTCGGCGGCGCCGGCGGCATCGAGTCCGTCGCGTCGGTCCTCGCCCTGTACCACCGGGTGGCTCCGCCGACGATCAACGTGGAGAACCTGGACCCCGAGGCCGCGGCCGCGGCGGACATCGTCCGCGGAGAGGCGCGCAAGCTGCCGGTCGAGGGCCGGATCGCCGCGCTGAACGACTCGTTCGGCTTCGGCGGACACAACGTGGTGCTGGCCTTCAGGTCCGTCTGACCTGACGCTCAGCTGTGAAGGGGCCCGCCGGGATTCGATCCCGGCGGGCCCCTTCACGTGCGTACGCATCCTGAACGACTGCCTAGACGACCTGGTGGAGCCATCTCACCGGGGCGCCCTCGCCCGCGTAGCGGAAGGGTTCCAGTTCGTCGTCCCAGGGCTTGCCGAGGAGGCGGGCGACCTCGGACTCCAGGTCGGTCTCGCCGCGCTGGGAGCGGGTCAGGGCGGCGCGCAGACGGTCCTCCGGGATCAGGATGTCGCCGTGCACGCCGGTGACCGCGTGGAAGATGCCGAGTTCGGGCGTGGCGCTGTAGCGCTCGCCCTCGGCCGCCGCGCAGGGCTCGGCCGTGACCTCGAAGCGCAGCAGCTGCCAGCCGCGCAGCGCGGAGGCCAGTTTGGCGGCGCTGCCGGCCTCGCCCCGCCAGGAGAACTCGGATCTCCAGGTGCCGGGGGCCGCGGGCTGTCTGATCCAGTCGAGACTGACGCGCGCACCGAGCACGCCCGCGACCGCCCACTCGACATGCGGGCACAGCGCGCGTGGCGCGGAGTGCACGTAGAGAACTCCACGTGTCGTCACCGGGACCTCCCGTGTCGACCGGATCGAAAAGACTCCGACAAAAAGGGACAAATTTAACGTGTTGTAATTTAGCGGAACCGGTACAGCGAGATCTCACCAGGTCGACCGGGGACCCCGGGGCGAGGCTATCGCGGAGCGGTGCAAGGAGTGTGTCGTACTGTCGGTCCCGGGGCGCGCAAACTCCGACCTTTCACCCGGCGGGGCGCAACCCAGGCCCCGCGTACGGCGTCAGACGGGGCGGCAGGGTGTACGGACGGCGGACGAAGCTTGACGACGGCGATTGACGGCGACGGACGGAGAGGACCACGGATGCGGACGCGGAGTCACCGGGCGGTGGCCGGTGTGGTGGCGGGCGTCCTCGGTCTCTCGGCGCTGACGGCCTGTTCGGGTTCGGCCGACACCTCGCAGGGCGCGCGCGGCACCCGCTCCTCGCCCTCGCCGTCCCCCTCGCCCACGCCGGCCTGGGACACGAGCCCGGAGTCGGTCGCCGCGGTGGGCGACTCGATCACGCGCGGCTTCGACGCGTGCAGCGTGCTGTCGGACTGCCCCGAGGTGTCGTGGGCGACGGGTTCGGACGCGCAGGTGCGCAGTCTGGCCGTACGACTCCTGGGCACGAGCCGGGCGCGGACGCACAGTTGGAACTACGCGCGGACCGGTGCCCGGATGGAGGATCTGCCGGCGCAGATGGCGCGGGCGGGGGCCCGCACGCCGGAGCTGGTGACGGTGATGGCGGGGTCCAACGACGCGTGCCGGCCGACCGCCACGTCGATGACGCCGGTCAGCGCGTTCCGGGACGACTTCGAGAAGTCGCTGCGGCGGCTGCGCGAGGCGGCGCCGAAGGCACAGGTCTACGTGATGAGTGTGCCGGACCTGAAGCGGCTGTGGTCCGAGGGCCGCGCCAGCGATCTGGGCAAGCAGGTGTGGAAGCTCGGGATCTGTTCGTCGATGCTGGCCGATCCGGACGCCCTGGACTCGGTCGCGGGGGCGCGGCGGGACCGGGTGCAGGAGCGGGTGATCGCGTACAACGAGGTGCTCGAGGACGTGTGCGCGAAGGACGAGCGGTGCCGGTACGACGGCGGCGCGGTCTTCGACTACCGGTTCGGGCAGCGGCAGTTGAGCCACTGGGACTGGTTCCATCCGAGCCGGGACGGACAGGCGCGGCTCGCGGCGCTCGCGTACCGCGGGGTGACGGATCGGAACCCGGTGCGCACACCCGGGGCCTGAGGGGGCGGGGCCCGGCGTAGGGTCCCGATCATGCGCAGCGAACTCTTCGGCACGCTTTCCGGCACACCTTCCGACACGGGCGAACACGGTCCGCAGGATGTCCACCGCTGGGTCCTCGAACGCGACGGGGTGCGGGTGCGCGTCCTGACGTACGGCGGGATCGTGCAATCGGTGGAGGTGCCCGACCGGGCGGGCGCGCCGGCCGACGTGGTGCTCGGGTTCCCGGACCTGGACGGGTATCTGGCGCACACGGGGCCGTACTTCGGGGCGCTGGTCGGCCGGTACGCGAACCGGATCGCCGAGGGCCGCTTCACCCTGGACGGCCGCACGTACCCGCTGGCGCGGAACAACGGGCCCAACTCCCTGCACGGGGGCGAGCGCGGCTTCGACAAGCGGGTGTGGGCGGCGGAGGCCGTCGGGCCGCACGCGGTGCGCCTGAGCCGGGTGTCACCGGACGGCGAGGAGGGCTTCCCGGGGCGCCTGGAGGTCTCGGCGACGTACGCGCTGGAGCCGGGTGGGGCGTTGAGCATCGCGTACGAGGCGGTCACCGACGCGCCGACGGTGGTGAACCTGACCAACCACACGTACTGGAACCTGGGCGGTACGGACGAGAAGGCGGGGAGTGCGGCCGGGCACGCGGTGCGGATCGACGGCGGGTGGGTGACCGTGGCGGACGGCGATCTCGTGCCGACCGGCGAGCTGCTCGACGTGACCGGGACCCGCTTCGACTTCCGCGCGGCGCGGGCGGCCGGGCCCGGGTACGACCACAACTACGTACTGGACAAGGGCGTCACGGCCGAGGCGGTGGAGGTCGCCGGGCTGCACGACCCGGTGTCGGGGCGGACGCTGAGCGTCGCGACGACCGAGCCGGGGCTGCAGCTCTACACGGCGGATCATTTCGACGCGGCGCTGCCGTTCGAGCCGGGAGCCGGGATCGCGCTGGAGACCCAGCACTTCCCCGACTCGCCCAACCGGCCGGAGTTCCCGTCCACGGTGCTGCGGCCCGGCGAGGTGTTCCGCTCGCGGACGGTCTACACGTTCGGCACGGACGCCTGACGCCTGAGCTTCTTCCTACTGGTCCCAGGCCGCGGCCAGTGCCTTGCTCAGGGCGCAGACGGCGGCGAACAGGGCCGCCCAGGCGTACGCGCCGGGCAGGGCGAGGGCGGCGACTCCGGCGCCGAACCAGGCCAGTTCGAAGGCCACGCGTGCGGATCCGCGGGTCTTCCAGCGGGCCTTCGGGGAGCCGAAGAGAGACCAGGTGGCGATCATCACCGCAAGGCCCAGGAGGCCGTAGAGCCAGGCCAGGGGGGTGGAGACGTCCCGGGTGAAGCCGTAGGCGCCCACCGCGCCGAGGGCGATCAGCTCGACGGCGAAGAGGACGGCGAGGTTCGCTGTCTTCATCGCGGGGTGCTGCCGTCGGCCGTGTACGGGTTCGCCGCCAGGTGCGGGTGCTGGTGCGGGTGGGCGGCGGCGGGGCGCACTCCCGGCGCCGCGCTGTCGTCGGGCGGGGATTCCAGGTCGCGGACCATCAGCGTGGCCCCGGCCACCGCGCCCGGCATCAGGAAGACCGCGACGAACGGGATCAGGAAGGCCACCGCCAGGGGCGTGCCGAAGCCCCAGACGAGGGACTTGCGGGAGCGCAACAGGGCGAGGCGGTCACGGAGTTGGACCTCGCGGCGCTGGAGGGCCACCGCCGTCAGTTCCTCCGTCAGGAAGAAGCCCGTGACGAAGAAGCCGATGACGGGGACGACCGTCTGGCCGACGAAGGGGAGGAAGCCGCAGGCGAAGAGGAGCACGCCCCACAGGCCCGCGCGGAGCAGGACCCGGAGGCTGTCACGCGCCGAGATCCACAGCTCGCGCCAGAGCGGCAGGCCGGACTCGGGGGCGTGGCCGCCCTCGGCGAGGTCGACCTGCTCGGAGAGGGACTCGTAGAAGGGCTGGCCGATCAGGAGCGTGACCGCGGTGAAGGTCAGCACCGACAGGAGCAGCGCGAGGGCGAAGAGGACGACGGTGAGGAAGCCGCGGAAGAGGCCGAGCCACGGGGAGGACCAGTCGTCGGCGAACGGGGTGGCCCACCCGACGAAGTCGGCGCCCCAGACGGCGAGGCAGACCAGCGCCGCCGCGTACAGGACCAGGGTGATCAGACCCGGCAGCAGGCTCCAGCCGTACTGCTTGCCGTGCTGGGCAACCCATCGTTGCCCCTTCATCAGATAGCCGAAGCCCGCCCCGAGATCACGCATGGCGCACACCTTACGGGACGGGTCCGACAGCCTCCGCGGGCCCGTGCGGGCCCGTGTGCGGGTCAGGCGGAGAGCGTCACCGTGATGTTGCCGCGGGTCGCCTTGGAGTACGGGCAGACCTGGTGGGCCTTCTCGACGAGGTCCTTGGCGGTGGCCGCGTCCACGTTCGGGATCGACGCCTTGATGTCGACGATGATGCCGAAGCCCTCGTCGTTCTTGCCGATGCCGACGTGGGCGGTGACGGTCGAGCCGGACACGTCGGCGTTCTCCTGGCGGCCGACGACCGCGAGGGCGCCCTGGAAGCAGGCGCTGTAGCCGGCGGCGAAGAGCTGCTCCGGGTTGGTGCCCTCGCCCGAGCCGCCCTGCTCCTTCGGCGGGTTCACGACGACGTCGAGCTTGCCGTCGTGGGTGGCGACGCGGCCGTCGCGGCCGTTCTCGGCGGTGGCTACGGCGGTGTAGACGACGTCGGACTGCGTGATGGCCATGCCCGTACTCCCTTGATCAATCCATTAAGCGGAAAGTTAGATCCGTATTACGGAAAGAGAGTAGCGAATGGCGCGCAGAACGAAAGTGGCCCCCGTCACAGACGGGGGCCACAATGCGCCGGGGGCGGCGGAGGTCAGAGCTTGACGATCATCTTTCCGGTGTTGTCGCCGCGGAGGACGCCCATGAACGCCTCCAGGTTGTTCTCGATGCCGTCGACGAAGGTCTCGCGGTACTTGAGCTCGCCGGAGCGGATCCAGGCGCCGACCTCCTGCACGAACTGCGGCTGCAGGTCGTAGTGGTCGCCGACGAGGAAGCCCTCGATGCGGCCGCGGGTCTGGATCAGGCGGGAGAGGTTGCGCGGGCCGGGGGCGGGCTCCGTGCTGTTGTACACGGAGATCGCGCCGCAGATGGCGACGCGGCCGTCGCGGTTCAGGCGGGCGATGGCGGCCTCGAGGTGGTCACCGCCGACGTTGTCGAAGTAGGTGTCGATGCCGTCGGGGGCCGCCTCCTTCAGGAGGGTGTGGACCTCGCCCGTCTTGTAGTTGAAGGCCGCGTCGAAGCCGTACTCCTCCAGGAGCAGCTTGACCTTCTCGTCGGAGCCCGCCGAGCCGATGACGCGCGAGGCGCCCTTGAGCTTGGCGATCTGGCCGACCTGGCTGCCGACCGCGCCCGCCGCGCCGGACACGAAGACGCTGTCGCCCTCCTTGAAGGAGAGGGTGCGCAGCAGGCCCGCGTAGGCGGTGAGGCCGGTCATGCCGAGGACGCCGAGGTAGGTGGACAGGGGCGCGGCGTCCGGGTCGACCTTGACGGCCTGCTTGGCGTCGAAGGTCGCGTACTCGCGCCAGCCGAGGAAGTGCAGGACGTGGTCGCCGACCGCGACGCCCTCGTCGTTCGAGGCGATGACGACGCCGACCGCGCCACCCTGCATGGCCTTGCCCAGCTCGTACGGGGCGACGTAGGACTTCGCGGCGCTCATCCGGCCGCGCATGTACGGGTCGACCGAGAGGTACAGGTTCTTGACCAGGACCTGGCCGGCCTCCGGGGCGGTCACCGGGGCCTCGCGCAGCTCGAAGTCCTCGGGCTTCGGCCAGCCCACGGGGCGGCTGATCAGGGCCCACTCGCGGCCGGTGGCGGGAATCTGAGGGGTGTCGGCGGACATGCGCTGATCCTTCGCGGCTGGGGGTACGGCTCGGACCGTGGGTCCGATTGTTTCACTACCTGAAACAACCATGCGTCTGAATATTTCAGAATGTCAAGTATCTGGGTACCCTGGATGGCATGACCGCCACCCGTTCGCGCCGCACCGACCCCCTCACGCTCGAAGTCGTCGAGCTGATCGGGGCCGTCGTCGCGCGCTACCACCAGGAGTACGAGGAGGCCGCCGCGCGGCACCGCCTCACGGGGGCGCAGGCGCGGGTCCTCGGGCTGCTCTCGCTCGACCCGCTGCCGATGCGGCAGATCGCCCACCGCCTGAAGTGCGAGCCGTCGAACATCACGGGGATCGTGGACCGGCTGGAGACCCGGGGCCTGGTGGAGCGGCAGCCCTCGCCCGGGGACCGGCGGGTGAAGGTGGCCGCGCCGACCGAGGAGGGCGTCCGGGTGGCACGGAGCCTGCGGGACTCGCTGGACTTCGCCCGGGAGCCGCTGGCCGGACTGTCGCACGAGGAGCGGCTCGTGTTCCGGGACATGCTGCGGCGGATGATCGGCACGGCCTGAGCCGCCGGCCGCACCGGGCAGGCCGTCAGGCGCACCGCCTGACAGTTCGCCCAGGTACCTCGGCTGCCGTCAGACGCACCACCCGACGGCGCGCTCAGACACCTCGGCAGCCGTCAGCCGCACCACCCGACGGCTCGCTCTGACACCCCGGCAACCGTCAGAGACACCGCCTGGCCGCTCGCCCAGATGCCCCGGCAGCCGTCAGGTGCACCACCACAGGAAGCGGTCGCAGGTCTCGGTCGGTGCCGGGGCCGGGGCGGGCGGCGCGGACGTGGGGCGCGGGGCGCTCGTCGTCGGCCGGGCGGTCGAGGGGGCCTGCGGCGGTGTGCTCGTGGCCGGGGTGTCCGCGCCGGCCGGGCTCCGGCTCTCCTTCTTCTCCGGCTCCTTCGACGGGGACTTCTCGGCGTCGGGGTGAGCGCGGCTCGCGCTCGGGGACGCGGAGGCCGTCGGGCCGCCGGTGGCGGAGGCGGGCGGCGTCGAGCCCTGGCTCGGCTCGGCGGGACGCGTGGAGCCGGTGCCGGTCTCCTCCGCGCCGGTGACGTCGGGGGCGGCCTGGGTGTCGGCCGGCGGACCGGAGTCGGAGAGTTCGGCGACGCCGAGTCCGCCCGCCGCGAGGGCGAGCCCCGCCGCCACGAACAGCACGCGACGGCGCCTGCGCCGCTGGGTCCGGGCCCGGGTGGAGCGGCGCCGCCGGCCGCGCGGGCGGAGCGGCGCCTCCTCGGGTTCCGCCGCGGTCTCCTCGACCGCCTCCTGCGCGGCGAGCGCCTCGGCGTAGGCGTGCACGGCCTCGGCGGGCGTGCCGCAACCGGGGCAGGTCACAGCGCCGTTGAGGTGGCGTCGGCAGGGGTGGCAGTAGTCCATGACGTAGGGAGGCTAGGCGCCACGCGGTGAGGCAAGACGACGACACTGTGAATCTTCTGTGCGGAACACGCCCTTCCGACGTGAGCGGATCCACGCAGACCCATTGACACCTCCACAGGGCCGTCCTTACTGTCACGCCACGATTTCGAACGCGTGACGAAATATCGAACATCACTGGGGGCAACAGCCTTGCGCATCACGGGAATCAGCACACATGTGGTCGGCACACCGTGGCGGAACCTGACCTATGTCCAGGTGCACACCGACGAGGGACTCACGGGTGTCGGCGAGACCCGGATGCTGGGCCGCACGGACGCGCTGGTCGGCTATCTGAAGGAGGCTCAGGCCAACCACATCCTGGGCTCCGACCCGTTCGCGATCGAGGATCTCGTCCGCCGGATGAAGTACGGGGACTACGGGCGGGCCGGGGAGATCGTGATGTCCGGCATCGCCGTGATCGAGATGGCCTGCTGGGACATCAAGGGCAAGGCGCTCGGCGTCCCCGTCTGGCAGCTGCTCGGCGGCAAGGTCACCGACCGCGTGAAGGCCTACGCGAACGGCTGGTACACGACGGAGCGGACCCCCGAGGCGTACCACGACGCGGCGAAGCGGGTCATGGAGCGCGGGTACCGGGCACTGAAGATCGACCCGTTCGGGACCGGGCACTTCGAGCTGGGCCACGAGGAGTCGCTGTACGCGGTCTCGCTCATCGAGGCCGTGCGGGACGCCATCGGTCCGGACGCCGAGCTGATGCTGGAGATGCACGGCCGCTTCTCCCCCGCGACCGCGATCCGGCTCGCCCGGGACCTCGCGCCCTTCAAGCCGGCGTGGCTGGAGGAGCCGGTGCCGCCGGAGAACCTGAAGGCGCTGGAGAAGGTCGCGGCCAAGGTGGAGATCCCGGTGGCGACGGGCGAGCGGATCCACGACCGGATCGAGTTCCGCGAGCTGTTCGAGAGCCAGGCGGCGGACATCCTGCAGCCCGACGTCGGCCACATCGGCGGCATCTGGGAGACCCGGAAGCTGGCCGCCACCGCCGAGACCCACTACATGCTGGTCGCGCCGCACAACGTGGGCGGCCCGGTGCTGACCGCCGCCTCGCTCCAAGTGGGCTTCACGACACCGAACTTCAAGGTCCTGGAGCACTTCAACGACTTCGCGGACGCCGGGATCAAGCACCTCGTCAAGGGCGCGCCGGAGGTCGTGGACGGCTACTTCGAGCTGTCGCACGCACCCGGGCTCGGTGTGGAGCTCGACGTGGACGCGGCGGCCGAGTTCCCGCAGCAGCAGGCCCGGTTCGACCTGTGGGCCGAGGGCTGGGAGAAGCGCGACCCGAAGGGCAGCGCGTGAGCCACGCCGTCGTCGTAGAGGAGCCGGGCCGCCACCGGCTGGTCCCGCACGCGCCCGCCGCGCCCGGGCCCGGGGAGGCGCGGGTGCGGGTGCACGCGGTGGGCGTGTGCGGCAGCGACCGCGAGCTCTTCCGGGGCAACCGGCCCGCCGAGTACGTGCGGTACCCGGTGACGCCGGGGCACGAGTGGTCCGGGGTCGTCGAGGCCGTGGGCGAGGGCGTGCCGGAGGCGCTCGTGGAACGCGGCGCCGTCGGCGAAGGTTTCCGGAACTGCCAGGTCTGCGAGCGGTGCCACGCCGGGGACACGACGCTGTGCACCGCCGGGTACGAGGAGACGGGCTTCACCCGGCCCGGGGCGATGGCCGCGACGCTGACGCTGCCGGCCCGGCTGCTCCACGTACTGCCCGACGACGCCGACCTGACCGCCGCGGCACTTCTGGAACCGGCGGCCTGCGTCGCCGCCGCCGCGCTGAAGGCCGGCGCCTCGCCGGGCGCGCGCGTGGCCGTCGTGGGGGCGGGGACGCTCGGGCTGCTGGCTGTGCAGATCCTCGCGGCGGGCTCGCCGGCGGACCTGCTCGTCGTCGGCCTGGACCGTGAACGGGAGGGCCTGGCCCGGGAGTTCGGGGCGACGGACTTCCGGCTGTGCGACGAGCCGCTGCCGGACGACCGTGATGTCGTGATCGAGGCCGCCGGATCCGTCTCGGCCGCCCGCACCGCGGCCTCGCTGCTCCGGCGCGGCGGGCGGCTCGTGCTCACCGGGATCCCGGCTCCGGGTGCGCAGGGCCTCGACCCGACGGATCTGGTCGTACGGCAGCTGGAGGTGCGCACCGTGTTCGGCGCGACACCGGCCGCCTGGGCGCACGCGGTCCGCCTGTTCGCCGCGGGCCTGCTCCGGCCGCGCCCCCTGGTGACCCATGAACTCCCCCTGGGCGGCTTCGAGGAGGCGATGGACCTGACCGCCTCCGGCGACCCGAAGGTGGGCAAGGTGCTGCTGCGCCCCTAGCCGGTCCGGGCCGGCGCTCTACCGGCGCACCCCGTCACGGCCCGAAGTCCGCTCACCGATCCGAACCACGTTCGAGATACCGAACAACAGAAACGCCGAACCGCACCGGAAGGGCCCCGCGTGACCGACACACCCCGCCGCCCCGGCGAACCCGCACTGTCCGCCCTGGGCCTGCACGCCCCTCCCGCCGACCCCGGCGACACCAGCCCCCATACCTTCCCCGACGGCGGCACCTGGCGCGTCGAGATCCCGTCCGTGGAAGGCCCGGAGGCCCTCGCCACCGTGCTGGCCGAGTCGGCCCGCCTGGACGTGCCCGTGCACCGCGTCAGCCAGGGCAGCGGCGTCTGGATGCTGCGGGACGCCGAGATCACCGAGATGGTCGACGCGACCGCCGGACGCGGCATCGAGCTCTGCCTGTTCACCGGCCCCCGCGGCACCTGGGACACCGGCGCCTCGGTGCGCACCGACTCGGGCGGCGCCGGGCTGCGCTCCCGGGGCCACGACGCCGTCGCCGGATGCGTCGAGGACGCCGTCCGCGCCACGGAGCTGGGCGTCAAGTGCCTGCTCGTCGCCGACGAGGGCGTGCTGTGGACCCTGCACCGGGCGCGCGCCACGGGCGTCATCCCCGCCGACACCACGCTCAAGGTCTCCGCGCTCATCGGCCCCGTGAACCCGGCCGCGTACGCCGTCTACGAGCGGCTCGGCGCCGACTCCCTCAACGTGCCGAGCGATCTGACCCTCGCCCATCTGACCGAGATCCGCCGGGTCTCGGCCGCCCCGATGGACCTGTACGTGGAAGCCCCGGACGACCTCGGCGGGTACGTCCGGATGTACGAGATCGCCGAACTGGTGCGCCGCGGCGCCCCGTTGTACCTGAAGTTCGGCCTCGCCAAGGCGCCGTCGATCTACCCGTACGGCGCCCAGCTGCGGGACGTCACGCTGGCCACCGCCCGGGAGCGGGTGCGGCGCGGCCGGCTCGCCCTCGACCTGCTCGAACGGCACGGCGCCGGGGGCGGCATGTCGCCCCTGGGCACCCGGCTGCCCGGCGACCTCCGCCGGTTCGACATGGCCTCCTGACGCTCCCACCCCGCGCTCAGCCCGACCGAACCCGTACCCCCCGACCCCAAGGATGATGACCATGGCACACCGCCGAGCCGCATTCGTCGCGACCGCCGCAGGAGCGGCCCTCGCCCTCACCCTCACCGCCTGTGGCCAGAGCGGCGAGGGCGGCAGCGAGGAGAAGGCGGGCGGATCCGAGGGCGGCACGATCGGCATCGCGATGCCGACCAAGTCCTCCGAGCGCTGGATCACCGACGGCAAGAACGTCGAGAAGGACCTCAAGGCGAAGGGGTACAAGACCAAGCTCGTCTTCGGCGAGGACGACCCCGACCAGCAGGTCTCGCAGATCGAGAACCTCATCACGCAGGGCGTCAAGGCCCTCATCGTCGCGGCGATCGACAACAAGTCCCTCGGCAACGTGCTGCAACAGGCCGCCGACGCGAAGATCCCCGTCATCTCCTACGACCGCCTGATCCTCGGCACCGAGAACGTCGACTACTACGCCTCGTTCGACAACGCGAAGGTCGGCGAGCTCCAGGCGAACTACATCGTCGACCGGCTGGGCCTGAAGAAGGGCAAGGGCCCCTTCAACATCGAGCTGTTCGCCGGGTCGAACGACGACAACAACACCCGGTACTTCTTCGACGGCGCGATGAGCGTGCTCAAGCCGTACATCGACGACAAGAAGCTCGTCGTCCGCTCCGGCCAGACCGCGCTCAACAAGGTCACCACCCTGCGCTGGGACGGGGCGACCGCGCAGAAGCGCATGGACGACATTCTCACCAAGTCGTACAAGAGCGCCAAGGTCGACGCGGTCCTGTCCCCGTACGACGGCATCTCGATCGGCATCCTGTCGGCGCTGAAGTCCGACAACTACGGCTCCTCGTCCAAGCCGCTCCCGGTGATCACCGGTCAGGACGCCGAGCTGGCGTCCGTGAAGTCGATCATCGCGGGCCAGCAGACGATGACCGTCTACAAGGACCTCCGCAAGCTCGCCGAGGTCGCCACGAACATGGTGGACGACGCCCTCAAGGGCAAGAAGCCCGAGGTCAACGACACCAAGTCGTACGACAACGGCACGAAGGTCGTCCCGGCCTATCTGCTCCAGCCGGTGAGCGTGGACAAGGCGAACTACCAGTCGGTCCTGGTGGACGGCGGCTACTACACCGAGGGCCAGCTCAAGTAGCGCGCGGCGGTCCGACCGGACCCACCGACCGCCCCACCCCACTCTCACCGGAAGGCAGGACCATGGCGGGACCCGTCCTGGAAATGCGCTCGATCGTCAAGACCTTTCCCGGCGTCAAGGCGCTGTCGGACGTCAGCCTGTCCGTCCGCCGGGGCGAGGTCCACGCCGTCTGCGGGGAGAACGGCGCCGGCAAGTCGACCCTGATGAAGGTGCTCTCCGGCGTCCACCCGCACGGCACGTACGGAGGCGAGATCCTCTTCGACGGAGAGGTCTGCCGCTTCAAGGACATCCGCGCGAGCGAGCAGCACGGCGTCGTGATCATCCACCAGGAGCTGGCGCTCGTGCCGTTCCTCTCCCTCGCCGAGAACATCTTCCTCGGCAACGAGCACGCGCGGCGCGGGCTCGTCGACTGGCGGGAGACGCTGCGGCACGCCAGCGCGCTGCTGCGGCGGGTCGGCCTCGACGACCACCCGGAGACCCGGGTGTGCGACATCGGGGTCGGCAAGCAGCAGCTCGTGGAGATCGCCAAGGCGCTCTCCAAGGAGGTGAAGCTGCTCATCCTCGACGAGCCGACGGCGGCGCTCAACGACGAGGACAGCGGCAAACTCCTGGATCTCATCCTGGAGTTGAAGCAGCAGGGCATCACCTCGATCATCATCTCCCACAAGCTGGGCGAGATCCGCAAGGTCGCCGACTCGGTGACGATCATCCGCGACGGCCGGTCCATCGAGACGCTCGACGTCAAGGACCCGGGGACGACCGAGGACCGGATCATCTCGGGCATGGTCGGGCGCGACCTCGACCACCGCTTCCCCGAGCGCACCCCGCACCAGCCCGAGGAGGGGGTCGCGCCCGCCCTGGAGATCCGCGGCTGGACCGTGCACCACCCGATCGACCAGCAGCGCAAGGTCGTCGACGACGTGTCGGTGCAGGTGCGGCGCGGGGAGATCGTCGGGATCGCCGGGCTGATGGGCGCGGGCCGCACCGAGCTCGCGATGAGCGTGTTCGGCCGCACGTACGGGCGGCACGCGAGCGGCACGGTCCTCAAGGACGGCCGGGAGATCCGTACGAAGACGGTCGCGGAGGCGATCGGGCACGGGATCGCGTACGTCACCGAGGACCGCAAGCACTACGGCCTCAACCTCATCGACACGATCAACCGGAACATCTCGCTGACCGCGCTCGGCAAGGTGGCCCGGCACGGGATCGTCGACGAGCACGACGAGCGGCAGGTCGCCGAGGGGTACCGCACGTCGATGAACATCAAGGCGCCCACCGTGTTCGAGCCGGTCGGCAAGCTGTCGGGCGGCAACCAGCAGAAGGTCGTCCTCAGCAAGTGGATCTTCGCGGGGCCCGAGGTGCTGATTCTCGACGAGCCGACCCGCGGCATCGACGTCGGCGCCAAGTACGAGATCTACACGGTCATCGACCGGCTGGCCGCCGAGGGCAGGGCGGTCGTCTTCATCTCCTCCGAACTGCCCGAACTGCTGGGCATGTGCGACCGGATCTACACCATGGCCGCCGGTCGGCTGACCGGTGAGTTCGCGCGGGCCGAGGCCACGCAGGAAGTGCTGATGCGCCAGATGACGAAGGACAAAGAGGTAACGCGATGAGCACCGAAGTGACCGACAAGAGCCCGGCGGCCGCGCCGCCGGGGGCCTCGGCCGGCGGGCTGCTGCCTCTCGTGCTCGACGGCCTGCGCCGCAACATGCGCCAGTACGGCATGCTGATCGCGCTCGGCCTGATCATCGCGCTCTTCGCCGTGTGGACCGACGGGGACCTGCTGCTGCCGCGCAACGTCTCCAACCTGGTCCTCCAGAACAGCTACATCCTGATCCTCGCCATCGGCATGATGCTGGTGATCATCGCGGGCCACATCGACCTGTCGGTCGGCTCGCTCACCGCGTTCACCGGCGCGTTCGCCGCCGTGCTCACGGTGCAGCACGGCATGTCCTGGCCGCTGGCGCTCGTCCTGTGCCTGATGGTCGGCGCGGCGGCCGGAGCCCTTCAGGGGTTCCTCATCGCCCAACTCGGCATCCCCTCCTTCATCGTGACGCTCGCGGGCATGCTGCTCTTCCGCGGGCTCACCGAGATCCTGCTGAAGGGGCAGACGCTCGGACCGTTCCCCGACGGCCTGCAGAAGATGGGCAACGGCTTCCTGCCGGAGACCGGCCCGGAGACCAACTACCACAACATCACCCTGCTGCTCGGGCTCGCCCTCGTCGTGTTCGCGGTGCTCCAGGAGGTCCGTGACCGCAGGCGGGAGCAGGAGTTCTCGCTCCAGGTGCTGCCGCGCAACATCTTCCTGCTGAAGCTGGTCGCGATCGTCGCGGCGATCCTCGTCGTCACGCTGCTGCTCGCCAGCTACAAGGGCGCACCGATCGTGCTGCTCATCCTGGGCGCGCTGATCGTCGGCTACGGCTATGTGATGCGCAACGCCGTGTTCGGCCGCCACATCTACGCGATCGGCGGCAACCTGCCCGCGGCGAAGCTGTCCGGCGTCAAGGACAAGAAGGTCACCTTCCTGGTCTTCCTCAACATGGGCGTCCTCGCGGCGCTGGCCGGTCTGGTGGTCGCGGCCCGCCTGAACGCGGCGTCGCCGAAGGCGGGCCTGAACTTCGAACTCGAGGCCATCGCCTCGTCGTTCATCGGCGGCGCGTCGATGAGCGGCGGCGTCGGCACGGTCCTCGGCGCGATCATCGGCGGCCTGGTCCTCGGCGTCCTGAACAACGGCATGAACCTCCTGAGCGTCGGCACCGACTGGCAACAGGTGATCAAGGGCCTCGCCCTGCTGGCGGCGGTCGGCTTCGACGTGTGGAACAAGCGCAGGTCCGGTTCCTGACAGCACAGTTGACCTTAGGGAGAGTCACGTATGGAACTGAGCAGACGCACAGTCCTGGCATCGGCGGCCGCGGCGGGGGTCGCCGCCACCGCCCTCGGTGGTACGGCACACGCCACCGGCAGCGGTGGTCGCACGCCGCACAAGGAACCCTTCGGCACGCTCGCCGACGGCACGAAGATCCACCGCTGGTCCCTGGAGAACGGCGGGACGCGTCTCAAGGTCCTGTCCTACGGCGGCATCGTCCAGTCCCTCGAACTCCCGGACCGGCACGGCCGGTACGCCAACGTGTCCCTCGGCTACGACCACATCGAGGGCTACGTCACCGGGACCACGTTCTTCGGCGCCACGATCGGACGCTACGGCAACCGCATCGCGAAGGGCCGGTTCACGCTCGACGGCAGGACCTACCAACTGTCCGTGAACGACGGGGACAACTCCCTGCACGGCGGCGCCATGGGCTTCAACACCCGGGTCTGGGACGTGGAAGGCTTCGTCGCCGGCCCCGATGTGGGTCTGCGCCTCCACTACACGTCGCCCGACGGCGAGATGGGTTACCCGGGCACGCTGCGGGTGCGGGTCACCTACACCCTGACCGCGCGCGGCGACTGGCGCATCGACTACGCGGCGGTGACGGACAAGGCGACCGTCGTGAACCTCACCAACCACACGTACTACAACCTCGCGGGCGAGGGCAGCGGCGGCATCTACGACCACGAACTCGCCCTGGAAGCCTCCCGGTTCACGCCCACCGACTCCGGGCTCATCCCGACCGGTGAGCTGGCGAAGGTCGCGGGCACGCCCTTCGACTTCCGCCGCGCCAAGCCCATCGGCCGGGACATCCGCACCGCGCACCCGCAGCTGGTCACCGCGAAGGGCTTCGACCACAACTGGGTCCTGGACAAGGGCGTCACGGACCGGCCGGTGCCCTTCGCGACGCTGCGCGACCCGGGCTCCGGCCGCACCCTGAAAATCGCCACCGACCAGCCGGGCGTGCAGTTCTACTCCGGCAACTTCCTCGACGGCACCCTCGCCGGCCCCTCCGGCCGGACCTACCGGCAGGGCGACGGGCTCTGCCTGGAGACCCAGCACTTCCCGGACTCCCCGAACCAGCCGTCGTTCCCGTCCACGGTGCTGCGTCCCGGCGAGACGTACCGGAGCACGACGGTGCACTCCTTCAGCGCCTGAGTCCCGCCCCGCGAGCCCCGGCCCCGCCTGTGTCCACCACGGGCGGGGCCGGTGTCGTCGGCGAACTACCGCTCGCCGTACGCGGGTTGCGGGAGGCCCTGCCCGGCGTCCGGGATTACGAGGAGGGAGCCCTCCAGGGGGGCCGGCGCGTCGAGGCCGACGCGGGCCGTGGTCACGTACAGGTCGGTGAGGTCGGGGCCGCCGAAGGCGCAGGCGGTGGGGCGGCGGACCGGGAGGGGGACGGTGCGGTCGAGGGTGCCGGAGGGGGTGTAGCGGTGGAGGGCGCCGCCGTCCCACAGGGCGACCCAGACACAGCCGTCGGCGTCCACGGTGAGGCCGTCCGGGAAACCGGAACCTTCCTGGATCCGTGCGAACTCCCGCCGCTCGCCGAGGCGTTCGCCCCATACGTCGAAGACGTCGATGCGGCGGGTCGGGGAGTCCACGTAGTACATGAGGCGGCCGTCGGGGCTCCAGCCGGTGCCGTTGGAGACGGTGACGGCGGGCAGGATCTCGGTGGTCGTGCCGTCGGGGCCGACGCGGATCAGGTGACCGCCGCCGGGCGCCTCGTCGTAGTGCATGGAGCCGGCCCAGAGCGCGCCGTCGGGGGCGACGGCCGCGTCGTTGCCGCGTCGGCCCGGGACCGGGTCCCGGTGCAGCCAGGAGAAGGCGCCGTCGGGTGCCCAACTTCCCACGCCGTCACGGAGGTTGAGCACCAGGCCGCCGTCTGTGCGCGGCTTGGCGGCGCCGACGTGCTGCTCGGTCGCGCGGACCGTGCGGCGGCCGGTGGCGGGCTCGTAGGTGTGGACGCGGGAGCCGAGGATGTCGACCCAGATCAGCCGGCCCGCCGCCGGGTCCCAGGTCGGCCCCTCGCCCAGCTCGGCACAGGCCGCGACGGCCTGCTCGGCCCTCACGGCCGGCCCCGGTGGCCGAGCCGCTCCGAGAGGTCGGCGGCGCCCTTCACGACCAGCTCGGCGAGCTCGGCCTCGCGGTCGTCGCTCCAGCGGATCATCGGTACGGAGATGGAGAGCGCGGCGACGACCCGGTTGGTGCGGTCGCGCACGGGCGCGGCGACGCAGGACACGTCCGGGTTGGACTCGCGGCTCTCGAGGGCGACCCCGCGCTCGCGGATCGCGGCGAGGTGGGTGCGCAGGGCGGCCGGGTCGGTGATCGAGTTCTCCGTCATGCCGGTCAGCTCGGCGTCGTCCGGGATCCGGGCGTCGAGCTCCCGCTCGGGCAGCGAGGCGAGCAGCATCTTGCCGACGGAGGTGCAGTGGGCGGGCAGCCGGCGGCCGGCGGCGGAGACCATGCGCACGGCGTGCGTGGAGTCGACCTTGGCGATGTAGATGACGTCGGTGTCCTCGAGGATCGCGACGTGGACGGTCTCGTCGCAGGTCTCGGCGACGGTGCGGGCCACCTCCCGGCCCTCGGCGGCGAGGTCGAGCTGCTCCGCGTAGCGGCTGCCGAGCTGGTAGGGCCGCACGCCCAGGCGGTAACGGCCGGGCTGACCTGGCTCCTGCACGAGGTACTGCCGGGCGGCGAGCGTGGAGACCAGCTCGTGCACGGTGGTGCGGGGCAGTTGCAGCTTGCGGACGATGTCGGGGGCGGTCAGCGTCCCGTCCCCGTCGAGGAAGAGCTCGAGGATGTCCAGAGCCCGGGTCACGGCCGGCACGAGGCGTCCCATCACCGACCCCCTCCCTTGTTCGAAATTTCAACCGTCATTCGGCATCGCGAACACAGGGTACGTACAGGCTCTCCCCGGGGGCAATGGATCGCCGCCGCCGGTCCGGAGCGGGGTCTACGGGGGCCCGAGTTCTCCTCGTAAGCGACGGGCCCTCAGGACCAGTTCGAGTTCGAAGCGGCGGTCCGGGTCGTCGACCTCGTCGCCCCACAGTTCGCGGATCTGGCGCAGGCGGTAGCGGACGGTCTGGGGGTGGACGCCGAGGCGGGCGGCCACTTCGGGGGCGCCTCCTCGCGTCTCCAGCCAGGCGAGGAGGGTCTCGGCGAGGCGGCGGGAGTGGGCGGGGCCGCAGTGGGTGAGGGGGGCCAGGGCGCGGCGGGCGAGGTCGTCGACGAGCTCCTCGGGCTGGAGGAGGACGAGGGCCTGGGTGTGTTCGGTGCAGCGCAGGACGTCGGTGGCGGGGAGCAGGCCGCGTTCCATGAGGGCGACGGCGGACTCGGCCCAGCGCAGCGACTTCGCGGCGTCGGCCGGTGCGACGGGCGGGCCGATCGCGCCGGACCAGCCGGTGAGGGCGCGGCGCAGCAGGTCGGGCCGGCCGCCCGTGTCGGGGTCGGGGACGACGAGCCGGGGCCGTTCGGTCTCCATGTCGAGGAGGACGTCGGGGCCGACGGCGGGGGCGACCGCGTCGCGCGCGGGGCGTAGCAGGACGCCGACGGCGACCTGGTCGGGGACGGGCCAGCCGATGCGGGCGGCGCGTTCGGTGAGGGCCTTGACGGGGTCGGGCGGGGCGACGGCGTGCCCGTCGAGCAGCAGGTCCATGAGTTTGCGCTGCTGGCGCAGGCGTTCTCCGGCCTGCCGGGCGGCGGCCTCGGCGTAGCCGCGGACGGACTGGTCGACGAGGCTGTCGAGGTACTCGTAGCCGGACTCGGCGAGTTCGTACATGGCGGGGGGCGGGATGCGCAGGCGCTGGCCGATGTCGGCGAGGCGGCGCCAGGCGAGTTTGACGCCGAGCCGGTACATGGCCTGGAGGGCGTCGAGGCTCTGCCCGTGCAGGCTCTGGCCGCGTCCGAACTCCTGGAACATGGAGGGGAGTTGGTCGGTCGTCCCGTCGGTGTCGCCGAGGGCGCCGGAGACGGTGGCCAGGTGCCGGACGAAGCCCTCGATGGCGCGCCGGATGCCGACGAGCGCCATGGGTTCGCCCGACGCGTCGATGACGAGGGGTAACTGGGGGAACTCGTGGCGGATCTCCCGCAGGATGTCCTCGGCGAGCCGCGGCGCCTCCTCCAGGGAGAGCGCCGAGAACTGCCGCACCTGCGGGCGCGGCACGTCGCACCAGGCGGAGCGGGTGGTGGTCGTGGGCACGGGTCAGCGCCCCGATCCGGGTGTCTCATAGGTGAGCAGCGGCGTGTTGGGCTGCTCGGGGGTCGCGTCGATCAGCGCGAGCACGCCGAAGGCCGCGGCGACGGCGAGGGCCGCACCGGCGGCCACGGACAGCGCCGCGGCAAGCAGTCGGTTCATCGCAGGGTCAGCCTCTCGTCCAAGATCTCGGAGTTCTGAGGTCGGTCCCCACCCTGTGTGTTCCGGCAAGTCCCCAGTGTGGTCAGGAGATTGACACTGCGTCAAGAGCCGGTCTACGGTTCCCGGCCCATGACCGGCCGACCACGGCCATGCCGTGGCGCCCTACCCCCCAGGAGCGCCCCATGAGTCGCAGTGCCTCGCATGCTTCCCCGACCTCGACCCGGGCCGCGTCCCGGACGTTTCCGCTGGTGGCCATAGGTGTGGGCGCGTTCCTTCTGGTGCTCGCCGGGCTGCTCGCGTGGTACGTCGAACCACGCGCCGAACGCACTCCGCTGAACACCGACACCACGACGGTGTTCACCGGAACCGGCAGCTATTTCGACACCGGAAAGATCCGGACCGTGCACGACAAACGGATCACGATCACCCGTCAGGTGCGCGGCGACGTCGCGGACGGCGAGCGCGGCGGGACGGCGGTGTGGGACGTGACGACCTCGGTCGACACGGACGCCTCGCTGCCGGCCGCGGATCCGCACGACGCGTTGCAGTGGACCCAGGAGCGCTGGGTCACGGACCGGAAGACGAACCTCCCGGTGCACTGCTGTGGCGAGAGCCCCGCGTTCCGGGGTGAGGCCTACCTGAAGTTCCCGTTCCGGGTGGAGCGGCGGACGTACACCTGGTGGGACAACACGCTGGGCGCGACGATCCCGCTCCGCTTCCGCGGCACGACGAAGGTCCAGGGCTACGAGGGCTACCGGTTCACCGGCACGGTCGCCCCGGCCAGGACGGGTTCCCGCCTGGTCCCCGGAAAGCTCGTCGGGCAGCCGAAGCGGGGCCAGGTCCTCGCCGAGGAGTGGTACGCCAACCACGGCGTCGAGCTGGTCGCCGACCGGCTCACGGGCCGCGTCCTGTACGCGGCGATCGGCCCGCGCAAGACGCTGCGCGCACCGGGCACGGACCGGGACGCGGCGGTGCTCCTGGACAGCCGGAAGATCGCGTTCACCCCGGCGACGCAGCGCGCGCAGGTGGCGCTGGCGCAGGACGACAACGACCGGCTGACGCTGCTCGGCACGACGGTCCCGCTGGTCGCGGGCGGTGCGGGGGTCCTGGTCCTGGCGGCCGGCGCGGTGCTCCTCGCGGTGCGGGGCGGGCGGGGCGCGGGGGGCCGGGAGCGGCCCGAGGGGCTTCGGCGCCCTGATCCCGATACGTCCCCGACAGCCCTGGAAACGTCCACGATGTGACGGTACGTCAGACCAGGAAAGCCCGAAAGTTGTCACGCGGGTGAGTAGCCGCGGCGAACGCCGCGGCGAAAACTGTGCCACCCCACCCCGTGCACAGTCCCCGCACAGCCCCGGCACAGTACCCACCGGTACGGACCCGTACCGAACCGAGTACGGACCCAGCACGCACCCCGTACGGGCCCAGCACACCTCCCGTACGGACCGGTCGCGGCGCCCGACCAGCGCCGCGCACCTCTCGCAAGTGCCCCCACAGAGCTCCGCACCCCGAGACGAGTTGGAGCAAGGATGCCCCAGCACGTGCCGTCCCCCCTGCGCGTCGCGTCCCCACCGGGCGCGCAGCACCCTCCGGCCGCACCGCCCGCACCACGCCGGATCGTGTTCCTCGCCCACCGCGACCTCGGCAATCCGAACGCGGGCGGCTCCGAACTCCTCATCGACCGGCTCGCCGACGGGCTCACCCGCGCGGGCCACGAGGTGACCCTGCTGTGCGGCGGCCCCGCCGCCGAGCGCGACTACCGGGTCGTCTCCGCGGGCGGCCAGACCGCCCACTACCTGCGCGCCCGCTCGGCGTTCGCCCGTCAGGTCGGCGACTGCGACCTGCTCGTCGAGGTCTGCAACGGCATGCCGTACCTGGCGCCGCTGTGGCACGACGGGCCCACGCTCTGCCTCGTCAACCACGTGCACACCGACCTGTGGCGGATGCGGCTGCGCGGCCCGCTCGCGCCCGCCGCCCACCTGGGCCGCAGGCTGGAGCACTGGGCCCTGTCCGGAGTCGCCCAGCGCCGCAACCTGCTCGTCGCGGTCTCGCCCTCGACGGCGCAGGCCCTGCACGGGATCGGCGTCGACCCGGCGCGGATCCGTCTCGTCCCCAACGGGGTCGAGGAGCCGGGCCCGCGCGCCGACCGCTCCCCCGAGCCGCTGTTCCTCGCGATGGGCCGGCTCGTGGAGTACAAGCGGATCGACATGCTCCTGCGCCTGTGGGAGCGGGTGCGGCCGGTGACCGGCGGCCGCCTCGTCATCGTCGGCGACGGACCCGAGGCCCCGCGACTGCGCGAACTCGCGGGGCCGGGCGTCGAGTTCGCCGGGCACGTCTCCGAGGCCGACAAGCACCGGCTGCTGTGCGAGGCGTGGATGCTGCTGCATCCCTCGGCCGTCGAGGGCTGGGGCCTGGTGATCACGGAGGCGGCCGCGCGCGGGACGCCCGCCGTCGGCTTCGACGTGCCCGGGGTGCGCGACTCCGTCGAGGACGGGGTGACCGGGCTGCTCGCCCACGGCCCGTCCTCGTTCGCCGCCGCCTGGTGCACGCTCGCCCTGTCCGCCCGGCGCCGCGAACTGATGGGCAAGGCCGCCGAGGAACGGGCCGCCGGCTACCGCTGGGCGCACTCCGTCCGCCGCTTCCAGTCGGTCGCGGCGGAGGCGGTGCGGGGCTGGACGCCATGACGGGTACGGGATTCAGGGATCCGTCGCCGCGCCGCTCGCTCGCCCTCTTCAAGGCGTTCATGGGCGAGCAGCGCGACCCGGAGGCCTGCTACCGGCTGCTCGCCCGGGACGCCGCCGACCAGGTCGAGGCGTACGGGAAGGTCGCGGGCAAGGTCGTCGTGGACGTGGGCGGCGGCAGCGGGCACTTCACGCGGGAGTTCCGGGCGCGCGGCGCCCAGGGCGTCCTGTTCGAGCCGGACACCCGGGAGCTCGGCGACGCGCCGCCGGGCTCCACCGTCGTCGCGGACGGCTATCTGCTGCCGCTGCCCGACGGCTGCGCCGACGTGACGTTCACGTCGAACGTCCTGGAGCATGTCGCCGACCGCGACACGTTCCTGAGCGAGCTGGTCCGGGTCACCCGGCCCGGCGGCCTCGTCTACGTCTCGTTCACCAACTGGCTGTCCCCGTGGGGCGGTCACGAGTGGGCGCCCTGGCACTACCTGGGCGCGGACCGCGCCACGGAGCGCTACCGGCGGCGCACCGGCCGGCCGCCCAAGCACACTCTCGGCGAGAACCTCTTCCAGCACCACGTCGGGTCCACTCTGCGCCATGTGCGGGCCCGCGACGACGTCTCGGTCCTGACCGCGCGCTCGCGGTACTGGCCGTTCCTCAGCGAGACGGTGACGCGGGTGCCGGGCCTGCGCGAGTTCGCCACGTGGAACCTTCTCCTCATTCTCAGGCGGTGTGCCCCATGACGACCACGGTCCAGGCCCCACCGGCCGCTCCGGCGCCCCCCGAGCCCGAACCGGGCCCGCGTCCGCGCCGCTGGCTGCTGACCTTCTGGGCCGTGCTGTTCGTCGCGTTCTGCGCGGTGCAGCCGGGCCGGGCCACGTTCGAGACGAAGCTCGGCGTGGCCCAGGACCCGTGGCAGTTCCTCGCCGACCTCGGGCAGCTGTGGCACGACCGGGCGGGCTTCGGCGGCATCGCCGACCAGTACATCGGCTACGCCTTCCCGATGCTGCCGTACTACGGCCTGACCGACCTGCTGCACGTCCCGGTGTGGCTGGCGGAGCGGCTGTGGATGTCGATCGTGGTGAGCGTCGCCTTCTGGGGCGCGCTGCGGCTCGCCGAGCGGCTCGGCGTCGGCGGCCCGCGCAGCCGGCTGCTCGGCGCGGCGGTGTACGCGCTGTGGCCGACGTTCACCATCGTCGTCGGGTCGACGTCGGCGGCGGCGCTGCCCGGCGCGTTCCTGCCCTGGGTGCTGCTGCCGCTCGCGAACCCGCGCGTCTCGGCGCGGGCCTCGGCGGTGCGCTCGGCGCTGCTGATCCCGTTCATGGGCGGGGTCAACGCGGCGTCCACGCTCGCCTCGCTGCTGCCCGTGGGCCTGTATCTGCTGTCCCGGCCCGCCGGTCCGCGCAAGCGGCGCCAGATCGCCTGGTGGATCCCGGGTGTCGTGCTGGCCACGGCCTGGTGGATCGTGCCGCTGCTCCTGCTCGGGGCGTACGGCGAGAACTTCCTTCCCTACGTGGAGAGTTCACGGACCACGACCGATCCGATGGCGGCGACGGAGGTGCTGCGCGGCGCCGGGAACTGGGTCGCGTACCTGCATCTCGGCGAGGCCTGGCTGCCCGCGGGCTGGACCGTGGCGACGGCCGCGGTCGCCGTCGTCGGCTCGGCGCTCGCCGCGGGCCTCGGCCTCGCGGGCCTGGCCCGGCGCGATCTGCCCGAGCGGCGCTGGCTGCTGCTCACCGTGCTCGCGGCGCTGCTCGTCACGCTCGCCGGGTACGGCGGGGCGCTCGGCGCCCCCTTCGCGGGCACCGTGCAGGGCTGGCTGGACGGGGGGCTCGCGCCGTTCCGCAACATCTACAAGTTCCAGACCGGGCTCGCCCTCGCGCTCGCGCTCGGCCTCACCCATCTCGTGGGCGTGGCCTCCGACCCGCGCGGCGCCCGGCCGCTGAAGGTCCGCCGATACGCGCCGCTGCTCGCGGCCGTGCTGGTGCTGCCGGGCCTCGCCTGGCCCTACCTGAACGGCTCGATCCTCCAGCCGGGCTCCTTCCAGAAGCTGCCCACGTACTGGCAGGCGACCGCCGACTGGCTGCACAAGTACTCCCCCGACTCCCGCGCCCTGGTCGTGCCCGCGACCGCGCACGGCGTCTACACCTGGGGCTCCCCCATCGACCAGCCGCTCGACGTGCTCGCCGAGTCCCGGTGGGCGCAGCGCGACTACGTGCCCTTCGGCACCGCCGGCAACCGGCGGGCCCTCGACGCCGTCGAGCAGGCCCTCATGTCGGGCGGCCGGGTCCCGGGCCTCCAGGACTTCGTCTCCCGGTCGGGCCTGCACTACGTCGTGGTCCGCAACGATCTCGACCCCGACCAGTTCGGCTACGTACCGACCGCGACCGTGAAGCGCACCCTGACCGAGTCCGGCTTCCACCGCGTCACCGGCTTCGGCCCCGTCGTCACCGGCGGGCGCATCGCCGAGAACACGCCGATCGCCATCGAGGGCCTGTACCCGCGCCAGCGCTCCGTCGAGATCTACGCGCCGGACGACAAGGCCGAACGGCCGGGTCAGGCAGGCCTGTTGCCGGTGCGGAACACGGCCGAGGTCAGCGGCGGGCCCGAGGCGCTGCTGCGGCTTTCCGCCGATCCGGAGTTCCGCGACCGGCCCGCCGTGCTCACCGGGGACAACCATCCGGGGATCGGCGATCCCGCGCTGCGGATCGCGGCGGACGGGCTGCGCCGCGCCGACACACGCTTCGGCCTGGTCAACACCAACACCTCGTACCCGTACACGCCGACGGAGCGCAACAGCCCCAAGGCGGCCGAGAACCCGGGCGAGGAACCCAAGCAGATCCTGCCGACGCGGGGCGTCGAGCGGCAGACCACGGCCCGGATCGAGGGGGCCCGCGCGGTCAGCGCGTCCTCCAGCGGCAACTGGCTGCTGCACCTCCCCCAGTTCGACCCCGTGAACGCCTTCGACGGCGATCCCGACACCGCCTGGGCCGAGGGCGCCCCCGACTCGGCGCGCGGCGAGTGGCTGCGTATCGACTTCTCCGGGCCCACCGACCTCCCCGGGCGGCTGAGGCTCACGCCGCTGCCGCAGGACGGGGTGCGGGCCGCGCCGACCCGGATCCGGATCGAGACCGACCGGGGCAGCACCACCGCGGAGATCCAGCCGGACGGTACGCGGCAGACGGTGAACGCCCCTGCGGGCGAGGCCCGTTGGCTGCGGATCACGATCCTGGAGACGCAGCGCGCCAAGCCGGGGCTCACCGGTGCCGGGTTCCGTGACATCGACGTGCCCGGGGTGCGGGCGCACCGCGCGCTGCGGCTGCCCGCGGACTCGGCGGGCGCCGACCGGTTCAGTTTCCACCGTGCGGTGAGCGGCGGCGGGCTCACGCTCACCGACACCGAGCCGGCCCTGAACCGGGTGTTCACCAGCTCCGGCTCCGGCCGCTACACGTTCAGGGCGACGGCGACCCCCACCGCGGGCGACGCCCTCGACCAGCTCCTCTACGACGTGGCCCCCAGCCAGAAGCGGAAGATCACCGCGACCGCCGACTCCACGGCCGCGCTCGGCACGAACACCTCCGCGCGCAATCTCACCGACGGTGATCTGACCACGGCCTGGATCGCGGGCGACCGCCCCACGATCCACCTCCGCTGGCCGGACAAGCAGCCCGTGTCCTCGCTCGTCCTGGCCCCGGCGGGCGGTCTGTCCACCCGGCCCGAGCAGATCGAGATCAGCAGCCCCGACGGGGCGGCGGTCGCGGGCGTCGATGTCAACGGCATGGCCCGCTTCGACACCATCACCACGAACCGGCTCGACATCACGATCACGCGAACGGCCCCACTGACGGTCCACAACCCGGTCGCCGACGAGGACATGCAGCTGCCGGTGGGCCTGACCGAGGCGTACCTCCCCGGTCTCGACCGGTACCGCCTCCAACAGCCGGACCCCGAATGGCAGTTCAAGCTGCCCTGCGGCAAGGGCCCGACGGTGACCGTCGACGGCACCCCCCACCGCACCTCCGTACGCGGCACGGTCGCCGACCTCACCGAACGCCGACCCTTGGACGTCACCTTGTGCGGCCCCCTCGACCTGCCGGCCGGCGAGCACACGCTCACCGCGAGCGGCAAGGGCGCCCTGACCCTCACGGACGTCACCCTGACCCGCGCGGACACGGCCGCGACCGCCGAGACGGCCACCCGCGGCATGACCGTACGGGACTGGCTCGGCGACCAGCGCAGGGTGCGGGTCGAGGCGGGCGCGGCCGCGTACCTGACCACGTACGAGAACGCGAACGACGGCTGGCAGGCCACCCTGAACGGCAAGAAGCTCACGCCGCTGCGGCTCGACGGCTGGCAACAGGCGTGGCTGGTCCCGCAGGGGGCGAGCGGCACGGTGGAGCTCTCCTACGCGCCCGCGACCACCTACCAGGCGGGCCTGTTCGCGGGCGTGGCAGGCATCGTCGTCCTGATCGGCCTGGCCCTGTGGCGCCGACGCGACCCCGACCCCACACCGCCGTCACCGACCCCTCCGGCGCCGGGCTGGATCCTCGGCACACTCGCCCTGACCCTGGTCGCCGTGGTGATCGCGGGCCCCTGGGCGGCCCTCGTCCCGGCCCTGGCCCTCCTGGCCAGGTGGCGCCGCGCCCTCCTGGTCCCCCTGGCGTTCCTGGCGATGGCGGCGGCCGGAGTGATCGCAGCAACGGGTTCAGGCGAACCGGTCCGAGCGGGCGCGGGCCCGTTCAGCGCGACCGCCCAACTCCTGGCGCTGCTGGCGGTCTTCGCAGCCCTGGTGACAACGGGCGGAGAGTCCCCCGGACCGGACGGGGAGGCACGGCAATGACCTGGGCAGTGAGGCGGCCCCTCACCGGCGCCGGATCAGATACGCCCCGTAAGGGGCGCGGGGAACTGCGCGACCAGCCACGACGGCGCAGCACCCGGCGGCGCACCCCCACACCTACGGCGGCCCCCCGCCCCCAGCGGAAGGGGACCCGATGACGACAGTCGAGGGCCGGCAACAAGGCCGGGCCAACCCCACGGGGCACCGGATTCCGTTCCCCGTGGTCGACGAAGTCGCCCGGCACTGCCTCCAGGACGACGAACCGGAAACCGTGCACATAGAGGTGCACCTGAGCGGACGCCTGGACAACGAGCGGCTCACCGGCGCGTTCGGTCGGGCCCTCACCCGGCACCCCCGGGTGCTGATGCGGGAGACCCCGCGGCGCTGGTACGCACGCCGGTACGAGTGGGAGCTGACCGAGGGGCCGGACGCCCCGCCCGTCTCGTTCCCGCCCCCGGCCCCCGACGCGCTGGAGGCGGCCCGCGCCCGTTCCCTCGCGCAGGCCCCGCCACTGACCAGCTCACCGCCCGTCCGCCTGGAAGCCGTCCCGCATCCGGTCACGGGCGACACCGTGCTGTTCCTCACCGTCAACCACACGGCGCTGGACGGCCCGGCCTGCCTGCGCGTGCTCGCCACCGCCGCGCAGGAGTACGGCGGACCGGACAACACCCCGCCCACCGTCACGGCCCCCGCACCGGCCGCCGCGCACCCCCCGGCCCAGCCGGTCATGCCGTCGCCGTGGCGGCCCCCCGCACGGGTCGCGCCCGGCGTCCGCCCGGAATCGTCCCCGGGCAACGGACTGCTGGTGTGCGAGCTACCCGTGCCGCGCCGCCCGAAGGGCGCCCCGTACACCGTGAACGACCAGCTGATGGCCGCCACCGCTCGCACTCTCGTCGACTGGAACACGGCGCGCGGCGCGCACGATCCGCGCCGCCCGCTGCGCATCACCATGCCCGTCGACGACCGCCCCCGGGACGTGTCGATGCCGATCGGCAACGGCACCCGCCTCGTCGAAGTCGCCTTCAGCGCCGCCGAGTTGGCCCGCCCCACGGGCGAGCTGCTCCAGGTCGTCGCGGCACGCACCGCCGCCCTCAAGAGCCTGCCGCGCCCCCAACTCGGCCACGGCGCCGCCTTGTTGACGGCGCCGTACGCGCCCGTCGCCTGGCGGGCCGCCGCCACCCGGATGCTGCGCCGGGCCGCCGCGCCGTGGACCTCGACGACGCTGCTCAGCAACATCGGGCGCGTCCCGTACCCGCTGGACTTCGGCGACGGGATCCGCGCGGGCGCCGTCTGGTTCTCGGCGCCCGCCCGCACCCCGCGCGGCCTGACCGTCACCACGGCGTCCACCGCGGGCCGGCTCCATCTGGCCCTGCGCTGGTCGCGGACGCTGCTGGGCCCCGGTGACGGCGCCCGGCTGCGCGACCTGTTCGAGGAGCATCTGCGCGCGACCCACGAGGAGGCACGATGACGGCACCCCCCACGCGACCGAACCTCACGCCACCGCACCTCACCCCGCCGAAACCCCGCACGCCCGGCCTGCGCGACTTCTACGAGAACCCGGACGTGCCGGTCGCCTCCGGCACCCCGCGCACCGTCCGCCAGACCCGGATCCTCGCGCGGGCCCTCGCGGACACCCCGGGCGCGACCGTCCTCGACCTGGGCTGCGGCGACGGCTCGGCCGCCGCGACGGCCGCCGCGCTGCTGCCGGGCCACCGGCTGGTCGGCGTCGACTGGTCGCAGGACGCGCTGCGGCGGGCGGCGGCCCGGATCCCGTACGTGGTGCGGGGCGAACTGTCCGACCACGGGCTGCCGTTCGCGGACG
The DNA here is from genome assembly GCF_044460245.1 of Streptomyces sp. NPDC050145. Classification (NCBI taxonomy): domain Bacteria; kingdom Bacillati; phylum Actinomycetota; class Actinomycetes; order Kitasatosporales; family Streptomycetaceae; genus Streptomyces; species Streptomyces sp. NPDC050145. The sequence continues at coordinate 204,423 of NZ_JBITJS010000005.1, forward strand.
GCGCCGCCGACGCGGTGCTGTTCTCCGAGGTGATCGAGCACCTCGTGGACCCGGACTCCGCGCTGGACGAGATCCGCCGGGTGCTGCGGCCCGGCGGCCATCTGATGCTGTCCACACCGAACCTGGCCGCCTGGTACAACCGCGGGCTGCTGCTCGCCGGGGTGCAGCCGGTGTTCTCCGAGGTGAGCCTGCGCGGGGTGCACGGCAGGCCCGGCCGGGAGGTCGTCGGGCACCTGCGCCTGTACACGGCCCGCGCGCTGCGCTCGTTCGTGGCCGCGTCCGGCTACCGGGTGGTCGGCGTCTCGGGGGCACCCTTCCACGGGGTGCCGGGGCCGCTGCGCCCGCTCGACCGGCTGGCCTGCGCGGCCCCCTCGCTCTCCTCGATCCTGCTGCTGCACGCGCGGAAGGCGTGAGCGGCTGTGCCGGCCGTGGTGTGGGGCGTGGCCTCGGCGCTGCTCGCGAACACCCTGTACAGCGTCGGCTTCGTGCTGGAGAAGCGGGCGCTGGGGCGGTTGCCGGCGATCAGCGTCCGCCGTCCCGCGCGGCTCCTGCGGCACCTGGTGGGCAGCCCGCTGTGGCTGGCCGGTTCGCTGGCGCTGGCCGGTGGCTTCGGCGCCCAGCTCGCCGTGTACCGAACGCTGCCCATCGCGGCGGCCCAGGGCATCTTCGTGTCGGGTCTCGTCCTGCTGCTCCTGCTGTCCGCGCGGCTGCTCGGCGAACGCACCTCGGGCCGCGAGCGGTACGCGATCGGCGCGATCCTGGCCGCCCTCGTCATGGTCGTGCTCTCGCTGCGCGACACCGGCCAGGACCCGGACGCGGTCGGCGGGGCCGCCCCCGCCCCGCTCATCCTCCTCGTGTGCGTGCCCTCGCTCGCCGCCGGCCTGTACCTGTACGCGGGCGCGGAGCGGCGGGCCCGGCGCCGGCACCGGATGCCGAGCGCGGGCGTCGAGTACGGCGTCGCGGTCGGCCTGCTCTACGGCGTCAGCTCGCTCGCCATCAAGGGGGTGTCCGGGCTGCTGTGGGACGTGCCCCGGCTGCTCGCCTCCCCGTACCCGTACCTGCTGCTGTGCACGGGCGCGTGCGGGCTCGTCATGTCGCAGGCGGCGCTGCAGCGCTGCCGGGCCTCGCTGATCGTGCCGGTGTGCACGACGGTGACCTGCCTGTTCACGGTCGTGCTCGGCACGCTCGCGTTCGGCGAGTCACTGCCCTCCGAGCCGCTGCGGCTCGCGCTGCGGGTGGCGGGCACGGCGCTCGCCGTCGCCGTCCTGCTGCTCATGCCCAAGCACGATCCGCCCCCGGCCACGACGACACAGACCGTGGAACCCCCTAAGGAGTTGCTGTCCCATGAAGCCTGACGACCCGCTGCTCACCCTGCTCGCCTGTCCGCTCGACAAGGGGCCGCTGCGCCTCCTGCCCGACGGCGGCGCGCTCTACAACCCCCGGTTGCAGCGTCGCTATCCGATCGTCGACGGGGTGCCGCAACTGCTGCCCTCGTCCGGCGAGCAGCTCGCGGAGGACGAGCACGAACGGCTCCTGAAACAGTTCGAGGGGGGCGGTGTGACGTGACCACGATCGCCGCCCGTCTCGCCCCCTGGCTGCCCGCCCGCCTGACCGCGGCCGCGGCCCGCGCCCTCTACCCGCGCTTCGAACCGGAGCTGGCCCGCCTGTCCGACATGGTTCCCGACGGCTCCGGGTGCGCCACCGCGGTCGACGTCGGCGGCTGGTACGGGCCCTGGACCCACCGCCTCGCCGCCCGCGCCCGGCGCGTGGTCACCCTGGAACCCGTACCGCACCTGGCCCGTACGCTCGCCGCGACCACGCCCGCGAACGTGCGGGTGGTGCGGGCGGCGGCCAGCGACCGGCCCGGCACCGCCCCGCTGTGGCAGCCGCCGCACGACGCGCGCGGGGACCGCGGGGTGTCGTCGCTGGTCCGCCGGGACGGCCTGCACGCCACGACCGGTCAGGCCGTGGACTGTGTCACCCTCGACGAACTCGCCCTGGACGACGTCGAGTTCGTGAAGATCGACGTGGACGGGGCGGAACTCGCCGTCCTGCGCGGCGCCGAGGCCCTCCTCACCCGGGACCGCCCGGCGCTCTTCATCGAGCTGGAGACCCGTATCCAGCCGATCACCCCGGTCGTACGGCATCTGCGCGAGCGGGGCTACGAGGGCTGGGTGCTGCCCGGCACCGACTGGCTGCCGCTGCCCTCCTTCGACCTGGCGGCGCACCAGCGCGGCACCGCGTACATCGCCTCACAGGGCCTGCTGCGCCGGGCCCTGACCCCGGCGGCCCGCCGCCCGCGCTACGTCAACTCGGTGCTGTTCCTGCCGGACGGCCGCACCCCGGGCTCCGTGCGCGACCATGACAGACATGGCACCCGCGCGACGCACCCCGCCCACCGGTCCCGCTGAGCCCTTCGGCCCGCTCGAGTTCCAGCTCGTCCTGCTGCGCCGGATGGCGGACCACAATCCGGAGCTGGTCGAGACGGCCCGCGCGGACCTCGGCGTCTCGGTGGCGGACATGCGGGAGGCGAACCGGCGCTGGCAGGCGATGCTGCACTCCCCGCGTTCCCGCGCGGCGGCGTCGCGGTACCGCTCGGTGCTCGGCGCCCCCGCGTCGGAACGGCCCCGCCGCCTGGGCGACCTGACCTGCACGGCGCTCCAGTGGCCGGTGCCGCTGTGGCCCACGCTCCGTTTCGAGGTGCTGCTCGCGCCCACGGGTGCGGTCTGGAACGAGTGGCTGACCCGCGCCCCGGGCACCCCGGGCCCCGCCCTGCGCACCCTCGCCGACCTGACTCCGTGGTCCTGCACGGTCGACGAGGCGGCCCGCGCCTTCCCTCCGGCCCGCCCCCTGGAGGGCTCGGCCCCGACCCGCTGGGGCCTGGAGTTCACGGCCCCGGACGAGGACGGCACCCCGCGCCGGATCCGGGCCGAGTTCACATGGGGGCTGCTCCAGCGCTGGACGGAGGTGACCACGGCCGGGGAGCCCTAGCCGGCGGCGGCCTTCACGATGGCCTCGGCGACGGCCGGGACGGATCCGGGGTGCACCGCGCTCAGGAACAGGTTCGGCTCGACGAGCTCCAGCTCCATGACACAGGGCTGCCCGTCGGCCCCGTCGACGAGGTCGACCCGCGCGTACAGCAGCTGCTCGGGCCCGCCCGGCACGGCCGCGAGGGCCCGTTCGGCGACTGCGAACTCGGCTTCGGTCGGCTCCCACGGTTCGAGGGAGGGGTGCGGGACCTTGCGCGCGTCGAACGCGACTCCGGCGGAGAGCACCGCGCCCTTGCGGATGGCGTGCAGGAACCGCCCGCCGTAGAAGAGCACGGCGCGCTCCCCGCTGACGTCGATCCCGTCGACGTAGGGCTGCACCATGGCGGTCAGCCCCTCCTCGTGCATCCGCGCCAACTGCCGCAGTGCGACGTCCTGTTCGGCCGGGGTGTAGCGGGCCGCGTAGCGGGCGCCCGCGCTGGAGGTCGGCTTGATCACGAAGGCGCGGTCGGCGGGCAACTCGGGGACGGCGCCCGGCGGCACGTACGTCGTCGGGACGACGGGCACGCCGGCCTCGGCGAGTTCGCCGAGGTAGCGCTTGTCGGTGCTCCAGCGGATCACGCCGGGCGGGTTGGCGAGGCGGGTCGCGGCGGCGCAGCGCTCGGTCCAGGCGAGGAACTCGTCGCGGCGCCAGCTGTAGTCCCAGGTCGAGCGGACGACGGCGAGGTCGTACGCGCTCCAGTCGACGTCCGTGTCGTCCCAGACGACGACGTCGGCGCGGGCCCCGAGCCGCTCGACGCCCTCGACGAGCAGCGGCAGGTCCGCGTCGACGGGTCCCCCGTCCTCGCCGGCCCGATACGTGACCAGTGCTATCCGTGCCAACGCCTTCTCCTCACCTTGTCCGCCCCGGTCGGGCCCCGGGTTCATCCTCTCAAGGCGGCCCCGGGGCGGTCGACGGCCGCCCAGGCATCGGTGACCCTGATGTCCGTGCCGTCCACCGCCCCGCGACCGGCGCCCCGCATGCTGGACCGGGACCGGACCCGTCAGCCCTCAGGAGCGCACGTGCCCACCCTTCCGAAGTCCGACCCGCGGGGCGCCGCTCACCCCGAGCTCGTGTGCGATCCCGGTTCCTTCCGGGCGCTGCCGGATCCGGAGCCGCCCGCGGACGCCAATCCGCTGGGCTGGCCCGGTTACGAGGAGTCGAAGGCGCGGGCCGTCGCGCGCAGCGGGTCGCCCGAGTCGGTGGTGGCCGGTACGGCGACGGTGTCCGGCGTCCCGGCGGTCGTCCTGGCCTTCGCCTTCGGCCACCTGGGCGGTTCGCTCGGCCGCGCCACCGGCGACCGGATCGAGGCCGCGCACGCGCACGCCCGCGCGCACGGCCTGCCGGTCGTCGCCCTGGTCGCGACGGGCGGCAGCCGGATGCAGGAGGGCATGCTCGCGCTGACCCAGCTGCAGCGCGCGGCCCGGCAGTCGGCGCTGACCCGGGCCGCCGGGCTGCCGCAGATCGCGGTGGCCTGCGACCCGACGACCGGGGGCGGCTGGGCGACGCTCGGCGCGGGCGCGGACGTCACGCTGGCGCTGCCCGGCGCGCAGATCGGCTTCGCGGGGTCCCGGGTGCGCCCGGCGGACGCGGACCCGGCGGCTTACACGGCGGAGGGCCAGCTCGCGGCGGGCGCGGTCGACGCGGTGGTGCCGCCGGACGCGCTGCGCGAGGACGTGGGGCGCCGGCTGCGGCTGCTCACGGCGCGCGCCCCGGAGCCGGAGCCGGCCCCGGTGCCCGCCGCGCTCGGCCTCACCGACCTCCCGGCCACCGGCTGGGACGCGGTGCTGCGCGCCCGGGCTTCCGAACGGCCGCACGCGCCCGCCTACTTGGACGCCTGCTTCACGTACCGCGCGGAGCTGCGCGGCGACCGGACGGGCGGCGCGGACGACGGCATCCTGTGCGGCTTCGGGGCGCCCAGGCCGGCGTACGGCGATCCGGGGCGGACGGTCGCGTACGTGGCGCAGTGCGGCACGGCGACGACCCCGGCGGGCTACCGGACCGCGACCCGGCTGATCCGGCTCGCGGGGCGGCTCGGCATCCCGGTGCTGACCCTGGTCGACACCCCGGGGGCCGCGAACGACGCGGCGGCGGAGCGGGCGGGGGCGGGCCCCGCGATCGCGGAGCTGTTCGTCGCGGTCGCGGAGTGCCCGGTGCCGGTGACGACGCTGGTGATCGGCGAGGGCGGTTCGGGCGGGGCGCTGGCGCTCGCGGCGCCGGGGAACACGTGGGTGACCCCGGACGCGTACTTCTCGGTGATCGCCCCCGAGCTCGCGGCCGCGATCCTCAAGCGGCCGGCCGACCAGGTGCACGAGACCGCCGCTCAACTGCGGCTTCGCCCCCAGGACTTGGTGGATCTGGGGGTGGTCCGGGGCATCGCCTGACATGACCCCGCAACCGAACAGGCGAGCAGTTGTTCCCTTGAACAGGTGATCGTCGCCCCAGAGTTTGCATGTGACCCAGGTGAACAACGATGCTTACGGAGCGCAAGCAACGGGCTGCAGACCGTAGCGAAACGCATCGCGATGCACGTGCAAGTCCCACACACATGCAACACCTCTAGGAGAACGCGACACCATGAACCTGCTTACCGACATCCTCGCCGGCGTCTTCAACTTCGTCGGCTGGCTCGTGTAACACGCCTGTCGGGCGCACGCATGCGGCGCCGTCTCCCCCGGTCCCACGGGGAGGCGGCGCCTTCTGCTTTCCCGGGAGACCGGAAGACTCCTCCGTCAGCCGGCCTCGCGCATGACGGCCGTCAACTCCCCGCGCAGCCGCGAGAATTCGGGCGTCGCCCGCAGCCCCGCCGCGTCGGCCGCGCCCCGGTCGAGCCCGACCGGGACCTCGGCGACGATCCGGCCCGGGCCCGCCGCCATGACAAGGACCCTCGAGCCGAGCAGCACCGCCTCCTCCACGGAGTGCGTCACGAACAGCACGGTGGTGCCCGTGCCGTCGGCCAGCGCCCGCACCTCCTCCTGCAGCCGCTCCCGGGTCAGCGCGTCGAGCGCCGCGAACGGCTCGTCCATCAGCAGGACTTGAGGCTCCGTGGCCAGTGCCCGGGCGATCGCCACCCGCTGCTGCTGCCCGCCGGACAGCTCCCAGGTCCGCCGCCGCGCCATCCCGGCCAGCCCTACGCGGTCCAGCAACTCGGCGACCCGCGTGGCCCGTTCGGCGCGGGGCACCCCGTGCCGGGCGAGCGCGAAGGAGAGGTTCCCGCCGACCGTCCGCCACGGGAACAGCCGGGGCTGCTGGAACACGACCCCGACCGTGCGCCGTACGTCGACCTCGCCCTCAGCCGGCCGCTCGAACCCCGCGACAAGGCGCAGCAGCGTCGTCTTCCCGCACCCCGAGGGGCCGACCAGGACCACGAACTCGCCCGCGCCGACCCTCAGGGACACCTCGGAGACGGCGGTCACGGCCTCGGGCCCACGGCCGTGGCGGACGGTGACCCCGTCCAGCGCGATGTCCGGCGCCGCCGTCACCGGCTCACTTCGCGGCACGGTCCAGCTCCTTCACGGCGAGGGCCCGCTCGAACACCGGGCGCGCGGGCACCGCGTCCACGGCCTTCTGCCCCTTGAGGAACACGGCGGCGTCCCGCAGGCTCGCGGCGAGGGCGCCGGGCGCGCCCGGCCGGCCCAGGTACTCCGCGCCCCGCTGCTCCTCGGCGCTGAGCAGCACGAGCTGCTTCAGCTGGCGCTTCGCCTCGCCGGCGGGGATGCCGAGCTCGGCGCCGATCGACGCGGCGGCCTTGTCCGGCTCGTTCTTCGCGCGGGCGACGGCCCGGTCCTCGGCCTTGAGCCAGGCGGTGACGATCTCGGGGTGCTCGGCCGCGAAGTCGTCGGTGACGACGCCCAGGTCGGCGGTGGGCTTCCCGGACTCGGCGATCTTCCGGCTGGTGGTGAGGACGGTGCCGTCCTTCTCCAGCTCGCCGAGGGTGGGCGTCCACACGTACGCGGCGTCGATGTCGCCGCGCTGCCAGGCGGCGAGCGCGTCCTGCGGCTGGAGGTCGACGAGCGTCACGTCGGAGGCCTTGAGCCCGGCGTCGTCGAGCGCGGCGAGCAGCGAGTAGTGGGAGGTGGAGCCGAAGGGCGTGGCGATCTTCCTGCCCTTGAGGTCCTTCACGGTCTCGATGCCCTTGCCCTTCTTCGCGACGAGGGCCTCGTTGTCGCCGATGACGTCGTGGATCCAGAGCACCTTGTACGGGATGTCGAGCGGGGCGGACAGGCCCTTGGCGACGGGGCTGGAGCCGGCGAGTCCGAGGTCGACGGCGCCGGAGATCACGGCGGTGTTCACGTCGCCGCCGGAGTCGAACCTCACCCACTTCACGTCGGCGTCCGGCAGCGCCTTCTCGAGGAGCTGCTCGTGCTTGACGACGAGGTCGGCGTTGGGGATCGCCTGGTAGGCGATGCGCACCTGGGTCCGGCCCGAGGCGCTGTCGGAGCCGCCGGTGCCGCAGGCGGTCGCGGTGGCGGCGAGGGTGAGCGCGGCGGCGGCCGCGAGAAGCGTACGGCGGTGGAAGGGCATGACGGATCTCCAGAAGTGAGCAGCGGGGCAGGGGAAGTTCAGCCGCGTCCGCGCCAGGGGACGGCGGACCGTTCGACGGCCTTCAGCAGCGCGTCGAGCACGATGCCGGAGACGCCGATGGCGAGGATGCCCGCGATGACGACGGCGGTCTGGTTGTAGCGCTGGGCGTCGCGGATCATGCCGCCGATGCCGGGCACGCCGTTGACGGTCTCGGCGGCGACGACGGAGGTGTAGGCGACGCCGACCGCGATCCTGATCCCGGTGAGGATCTCGGGCAGCGCCGCGGGGAGGCGTACGGCGAGCAGCAGGGTCAGCGGTCCGGAGCCGAGGGCCCGTGCGGCCTCGACGAGATCGCCGGGCACGTCACGGACGGCGGCGGCGGTCGCGGCGGCGATCGGCGGCAGCGCGGCGACGACCAGGAGCCAGATCTTCGGCGACTCGTCGATGCCGAACCAGATGACGAGCAGGGACAGGTACGCGAGCGGCGGCAGCGTCCGCAGGAAGGTGACCGCCGGTTCGAGGACGACGGCGACGGGCCGCACCGCGCCGATGACCAGGCCGAGCGGGACGCCGACGAGGGCCGCGTACCCGGTGCCGATGCCGATCCGGCGCAGGCTGACGGCCAGGTGCTCGGTGATGAGGTGCCCGCTGTAGCCGTCGGTCATCCCCACGGCGAAGGCGTGCGCGACGTCGCCGGGGGACGGGACGAGGACCCGGGGCCACAGTTCGGCGGAGACGGCCGCCTGCCAGGCGGCGAGCAGGACGGCCAAGGCGATCAGCCGCAGGGCCAGCCACTGTGCGGCCTCCCGGCCCGGCCGTGCGGGGCGCCGTACGCCGACGGGGGCGGGCAGCCCGGTGTCCGGCGCCCGGGTCTTCAGCTGCGCGGTGCTCATGCCTCCGCACCCACCAGACGCCGCAGCCGGGGCGCGACCTCCTCGCCGACGCGGAACGCCTCCTCCAGGTGCGGGTAGCCGGAGAGGATGAACTCGGAGATGCCCAGTTCGGTGTACTCGTGGAGACGCCGGGCGACCTCGTCGTGGCTGCCGACGAGGGCGGTGCCGGCGCCCTCGCGGACCAGGCCGATGCCCGCCCACAGGTTGGGCGCGACGGTGAGGCCGTCGGTGCTGCCGCCGTGCAGGGCCGTCATCCGGGCCTGTCCGGTGGAGTCCATGCGGGCGAAGCGTTCCTGGCTGGCGCGGACCGCCTCGGGGTCCATCCCGGCGAGGATCCGGTCGGCCTCGGCCCAGGCCTCGTCGGCGGTGTCGCGGCTGATGACGTGCAGGCGCAGGCCGAAACGGAGGGACGGGTTGCGGCCGCGGAGCCGCTCGACGCGCTCGGCGACCGCGGCGGGCGGTTCACCCCACAGGAGCTGTACGTCGGCGCGGCGGGCGGCGACGTCCTCGGCGGCGGCGGAGGCGCCGCCGAAGTACAGGGGGACCTTGAACTCGACCGCGGGGTCGGTGAGTTGGGCGCCTTCGACCTGGACGTGCTGGCCCTGGAAGTCGATCCGCTTGCCGTCGAGGAGGTCGCGGAGCACGGCCATGACCTCGTCGGTGCGGCCGTACCGCTGGTCGTGCGCCAACTGGTCCCCGTAGGAGCGCTGTTCGACGGAGTCGCCGCCGGTGACGACGTTCAGGCGCAGGCGTCCGCCGGTGAACCGGCGGAAGGCGTCGGCCTGTTGGGCGAGGAGGGTGGGGCTGCTGAAGCCGGCCCGGAAGGCGACGAGGAAGCCGATACGTTCGGTGTGCTGGGAGAGCGCCGAGGTGAGGATCCACGGGTCCACACAGCCGAGCCCGACCGGGGTGAGCAGGGAGGTGAACCCGGCCTGCTCGGCGGCGCGCGCCACCTGCGCGAGGTAGCCGATGTCGGCCCGCCGCCGGGTCGCGGCACCGGTCCTGCCCTGCACGGACGTGACACCGCCGGGGTCGCGGCCGTCGCCTCCGGTGGGCAGGAACCAGTGCAGCAGCGGGTGGTTTTCGGGCATGGGGCACCTCGGGCTCATGGCGGGAGGACGTGCCGGGACAGGCCGCCGGACGGCCCCGGACACGAGGTACGGGCGGGCGGCGCGCGCGAGCACGTCGGACAGGTGAGAACAGGAAGAAAGAAGGGGCCTTCAGCGAGGGAAGGCCCGGCGACGCCGCCTACGGGGCTGCTTCAGCAGCCGGCCGGAGCGCGCAGACAGGTGGCCCGACAGAGCATCGTGGAGACACGCAGCAGATCCACGTGACGACGCGAGACGAGTACAGGGGCCATGCACGCATCCTTGCCGCGAACACGCCGCCACCACAAGAGACGTCCACATGCCGGGCACATCCGTATCGGCATACGGAACAACCGGGGCCCGGCGCGGACCTGCTCCACGCCGGGCCCCGGCCCGAACTCCCGTTCTCAGCAGGTCACTTCACGCCGACCGCCCGGACGATCTCCTGGGTCACGGTCGCACCCTTGTCGTCCTTCGCCGAGGCCCGCAGCGAGACGGACGCCGCGTCCCCCGGGATCCGCAGTTCGCCCGTCCAGGACGCGCCGCGGCCGTCGAGGGCGACGGACTGCCAGGTCTTGCCGTCGTCGTAGGAGACCTCCAGCTTGCCGCCGCCGAGGGTTCCGGTGCCGACGGCGCCCTTCACGTACTCGGCGTACAGACCGACGGGCAGTCGGCTGCCCGCGGCGACCTTTCCGGCGAGGTCGGTGTCGACGTCGAAGCCGAGGTTGATGAGCGGCAGGAAGACCTGCTCGTCGGTCGCGGGCCGCGCCGAGCGGACGGTCCACTCGGTGTGCCCGGTGCTCCCGAGGCCCCACTTGGCGGGGTCGAGGGCCGTGTCGGTGACGACCTTGTACGTCTTCTCGGCGGGGTCGGCCTGCCACACGTATCCGGCGGAGCTGACCCGGCGGCCCTGGCTGACGCCGTCGGCGAAGACCTCGGTGTACTGCTTCATGCCGCTCTCGGAGTCGTACGGGTCACCGAAGCCGGTGTGGTCGGGGCCCGAGTCGCCCCAGCCGGGCACGTTGAACTGGATCTGGTCGCCGCGCCGCTGCTGGCCCCAGCCGAGCCCGGTGCCGAGCCACGGGTGCCAGACGGGCTTGAACCAGTTCAGCTCCGTGTGCCGGCCGGTCCGGTAGCCGACCAGGCCAGAACGCTCCTCCAGGCTCGGCAGGTTGACGGACTCGTGCCACTTCTGGCCCGGCTCCATCGACACGTAGTCGGTGCGCTTGCCGGGGAAGGTGTGGCGTTCCTGGAAGCCGACGCCGATCTTGAAGGTGTCGGTGAGGGAGTAACGGAACTCGCCGCCCTCGGTCTTGCGGTCGCCGTAGTAGGTGGTGTCGACGGTGGCGAGGTCGTCGGTGTCCGGCGCGTAGGCGAGGCCCCGGTCGGGCACGGCGCCCGCGAAGCCCTTCGACACGTCGTACACGTACGAGGCGTCGTCGGTGCCGGTCATGTCGAGGGAGCGGTGGTCGCGGGCGCGGTCCTTCAGTCGGGCGAAGTCGGCCCGGGTGACGCTCGCGATCTGGATCGGGCGGTCGTTGTGGTCGTCGTCGTAGAACAGGGTGTTGAGACGGCCGGGCGCGTCGTCGGTGACGAACAGGGCCTTCGCGCCCGCGTCCTGGGCGGCCTGCGCGATCTGCGCCTCGGTGAGGGTGCCGTCGGCGTCCACGAGGACGGCCTTGCCCCGGGCGTCCTGGCCCGCGTAGGCGCCGGGCGCGCCGTTCCCGGCGTCGATCACGCCGAGCCTGCTGCGGCCCTCGATCAGCGTGGATCCGGGCTGTTCGTACGTCTCGGCGATGCCGTCCACGGCGACCCGGGGCTGCCCCTGACGCCAGACGGTGCGGTACTCGTAGCTGCCGCCGGTGACCTTCTTCGTGGGCGCGACGAACAGCGAGTCGTACTTGATCGGGACCTGGACGATGCCGAGGACGTCGGCGCCGTTCGCCTTGCGGTCGTACTCCATGAGGCGCTGGCGCGGGTCGGTGTCCTTGGGCAGCTTGAGCCCGGCCTCGCGCAGGGTGCGCCCGTCGAGGGTGATCTCGCGGTCCCGGTCGAGGGTGATCTCCGGGTTCGAGAGGTAGGCGAGGCCGAGCGAGTCGGGGCCGCTGGCGCCGCGCACGTCGAGGAAGGTGTCGGCGGTGTACGTGCCCGGCTTCAGGCGCACCTCGACGGTGCCGGAGTCGCCGACGGCGACGACACCCGGGTCGGTGCGCTCGGCGAGCTCCTGCATGACGAGGTTCGCGGCGGTCGGCTTTCCGTCCCGGTCCTTGACGTGGACGGTGAGCGTGTACCGCTCCTCCTCCTTGACCAGGCCGAACGCGGTGTGCGCGACGGGGGTCCCGGCGGCGCTCGCCACGATCCGCCCGCTCACGGTGCCGACGGGCGCCTTGCTGCCGTCGCCGGTGACGGTGGTGGCGGCGGTGCCGTGCGCGGGCACGGTCAGCGTGCTGTCGGCGAGGCTGACGACGCCGTCGGGCGCGCCCTCCGCCGAGAGCTTCAACTCCACCGGCTGGTCGGAGGAGTTGGAGTAGGTGACGGTCTTGGTGACCGGCTTGTTGCTCTCGTAGGGCCACTTGAAGAAGCCCAGGTCGGCGCTGCCGGTCGCGGTGATCTTCGCGGCGATCGCGTCGGGCACGGAGACGCGGCCCGAGCCGACCGCGTAGGCCGAGTCGCCGAGCTGCTTCGACGTCGACATCAGGGCGTCCTTGAGCTGGGCGCCCGTCCAGTCCGGGTGGGCCTGCGCGAGGAGTGCGGCGACACCGGCGACGTGCGGCGTCGCCATCGACGTACCGCTCATGGTGGTGTACGAGCCGGAGCCCTCGACCAGCGAGGAGCGGGCGGCGAGGATGTCGACGCCCGGGGCCGACACGTCGGGCTTGAGGGCGTTGTCGCCGAGGCGCGGGCCCTGGCTGGAGAAGTAGGCGCGCTCGTCCTGGTCGTCGACGGCGCCGACGGTGAGGGCGGAGTCGGCGGCGCCGGGCGAGCCGATCGTGCCGGGGCCGTAGGAGTTGCCGGCCGCGATGACGAACAGGGCGCCGGTCTCGGCGGAGAGGGAGTTGACGGCGGCGGCCATCGGATCGGTGCCGTCGCTGCCCTCCTGCGAGCCGAGGCTCATGGAGACGACCTTCGCCTTGATGTCCTTGGCGGCCCACTCCATACCGGCGATGATCTCGGACTCGGTGCCGAAGCCCTCGTCGCTGAGCACCTTGCCGACGGCGAGCGTGGCGTCGGGGGCGACGCCCTTCTCCTTGCCGTCGGACGCGGCACCGGAGCCGCCGACCGTCGAGGTGACGTGGGTGCCGTGTCCGGCCCGGTCGGCGACCTCCTGCCCGGCGATGAAGGACTTCGACTCGCCGACCCGCGAGGCGAGGTCGGGGTGCGTGGTGTCGTAGCCGGTGTCGAGGACGGCGACCTTGACGCCCTTGCCGGTGAGTCCGGCCTCCCAGGCCTTCGGCGTCCCGATCTGCGCGTTGGACTGCTCCATGTCGGCCTTCACCCGGCCGTCGAGCCACACCTTGGCGATGCCGTCGGCGAACGCGCCCTTGTCCGTGGCCGCGTTCCAGAAGGTGCGCCCCTTGGCGGCGGCGAGTGCGGCGCCACCGACACTGGACAGCTTCCGGCGGCGCTCGGCGCCCTTGGGGGTGACGGCTGCGGAGCGCGCGCTCTTCCCCTTGTACGTCACGATCAGCGGGGTCGCGTCGGCCTTGCCGTCCGCGAGGCCCTGCTCGATCAGGGCGCTGACGTCGAAGAGCCGGGGGTCGAGGGTCCCGGCGGCCAGATACCGCTGGGCCTCCTGGGGTATGACGGTGATCCGTCCGTCGCTCACCTGGGTGCGCACGGCGCCGTCGGCGCCCGCGGGCCGCTTCACGTCGACGGTCTTCCTGCCGCCGCCGATGTCGGTGACGGTCACCTTGTCGCCGGTCACCAGGGTCACGGTGTGGGTGGCGCGGGCGGTCTTCGTGGTCCGCCGCTCCGGGCCGGGCGGTCCTGCCCCGTCGTCCGGTGCGGCGTGCGCGCCCGCGAGCGGCAGCAGGGCGAGCGTGAGCCCTGCCGACAGCAGGGCCGCTCCACGTCTCGCGGCTGGTCCTCTGGTCATCGTCGTCGCCTCTCGTCGTACGCCTCGGAAAGGGGTGGTGCGCGAGTGCTGGGACGAGTGTCACGGTCCCTGTGCTCCAAGGGAGTTGGCAGGGGCTGGCGGGAAGATGCCCTGGCGTTTTCCCGCCAGGGGGCAGCACAATGGCGGGGAGCACGAGGCACGTCGAGCACAAGGGCAGGGCGGGGGACCACAGTTCGTGGACGGGTTGGTGGAGTTCGAGGTCACCGAGGGTGCGCCGGTGCTGTTCGAGGCGGCCGGCGAGGACGCGGAGCCGGGCGGCGCCCGGCATGTGAACCGGGACAACGACGCGCTCCGGGCGTCCCGCACCTTCGAGCAGTCCCTCGGCGCGGTGCGCTCGGCGGCCGAGTCGGCGCTGCGGGTGCTGCGGGACGGCGCGCTGAAGCCGGACGCGGTGGAGATCGAGTTCGGCGTGAAGATGTCGGCGGAGGTCGGGGCCGTCATCACGAAGGGCGCGGCCGAGGGGCATCTGGTGGTCAAGCTCAGCTGGTCCTCCGCGCCCGGCCCGGCGGAGGAGGGCACGGCCGGCCGATGAACGACTGCCAGTGGCAGGCCCGCATCGAGCGGGCCGGGCGGGTTCTCGGGTCCGGTTTCCTGATCGCCGGACGCACCGTGCTGACCTGCGCGCACGTCGTCGCCGGCGAGGGCGCGCCGCTGACGGTGACGTTCCCCAACGACCGGGCCGAACGGCCGGTGGAGGCCCGGGTCCTGGTGGGCGCCGGCTGGCGCGGCGACGCGACCGCGCCGGGCGACCTGGCGGTGCTGGAGCTGGCCCGGGAGGTCGACGTGACACCGGCCCGCTTCGGCGCCGAGAGCGAGGCCTACGCGGGCGCCGACGGCCGGGCGCCGACCCTGCACGCGTACGGCTTCCCGAAGAAGTTCGACGAGGGCACGCAGATCGCGTACCGGGCCGTGAGCCCGACCCGGGTGCGCGACGAGTGGGTGGAGCTGGTCGCGGACCTCGCGCACGGGCAGCCGCTGCGCTCCGGGTTCAGCGGCGCCGCCCTCACCGTCGCGGGCACGAACCGGGTCGTGGGCATCGTCACGAGCGTGACGGGCGACGCGGGCACGATGACGGGCCGCATGATGCCGCTGTCCGTCATGGTCCGGTACTGGGAGGACCTCGTCCTGCACCTGCCGGGCCCGGCCCGGCTGAACGCGCTGGTGGAGAAGGCGCTGCGGACCGGCCTCGACTGCCGCCCCGAGCGGCTGTACCGGCAGGCGGCGGGCCCCTGGGCGCCGCCGGTCCCCTCACACGAGCTGCGTTCCCTGCCGATGGCGGCGTGGCACGCGCTGAACGCGCCGGAGCCGGAGGTCGCCGAGCGGTTCGCGGACCGGCTCGACGAACTGCTGGGCGAGAGCGCGCGGGACCGGCCGCGGGCGGCGCCGGCGGCCTGGACGCCGGTGGTGTTCACCGTCGAGCACAGCGGGGCCGGCGAGGACGAGGTGCGGGTGACGGTGTCCGCGTACCACGAGGGCCATCCGCATCTGGTCGAGGAGCCGCGCACGCTGCCGAGCTCCGAGGTGCCCGGCTACGTCGAGTCCGTCATCGACACCGCGATCGACCATCTCCCGGACGACACCGACGAGTTGGTGGCCTTCGAGCTGCCCCGGCCGTTCCTCAACTGGCCGGTGGACCGCTGGCCCGCGGGAGACGGCGACCCGACACCGCTCGGCTGCGCCTACCCGGTGGTCGTCACCGCGCACAGCCGGCGCGAGGGCGGGCGGCGGCGCCGGCTCGCGAAGAGCTGGCGGGCGCGCGGGGACCGGCCCGCGTCCGGGGTGCACCGCGTCGACTGCTCCGGCGGGCCGCCGCCCAGCCAGTCGGACCTGGCGCGGGCCGACGTGGTGGGGTTCGCCGCGCCGCCGGGCCCCGGTCCGCGGCCGCACTTCGACACGGCGCTCGCCAAGCCGGTCCCGGTGCTGCTGTGGCCGCGCTCCGGCTGCGCGGGCGGCCACGAGGACGGCACGCCGTGCCCGGGCACGGCCTTCCTCGACGCTCTCGGCACGTACGTGTCCGGCCTGCCGCTCGACGAACTCCCGCAGCACATCATGGCGTTGCGGGAGCGGGCGAGCGCGCAGGAGCAGCACTGGGCGCACGACATCCAGCTGCTGTGGGACTCCCCGCGCTGCTTCCCGGCCCCGGACCGGGAGGCGCTGCACCGCCACTGCCCGGTCGCCTGACCACCCGCACCGACCCGCACCGCCCCGCATCATCCGCGAACGACGACCAACCGAACGACGAACCGAACGACGTACGGAGACGAGCCGAACATGCCGCAGTGGTCCGTGTACACGGGAGCGTCCGCGCCGCACGACGGCATCGACGGGCTGCCCGCACCGCCGCCCTGGCGGACGTTCGACGGCGGACCGGTGCTGCCGCCGCCGGCGGAGGACGCGGACACGGCGGCCGTCTCGCCCGACCGGCTGCACCGCGCCCACACCTACCGGCCCACACCGGAGAGCGTGGACTTGGTGAACGCGGCGCTGTACCTGCGCCGCCCGCTCCTGGTCACCGGGCCGCCCGGCACCGGCAAGTCCTCCCTCGCCTACGCCGTCGCCCGCGAGCTGCGGCTCGGCCCGGTCCTGCGCTGGAACGTGACGAGCCGCTCGACGCTCGCGGACGGCCTGTACCGCTACGACCCGCTCTCCCGTCTGTACGCGGCCCGCGGCGAGCGGCGCCCGACCGCGGAAGGCGTGGCGGACGTCGCCGACCATCTGCGGCTCGGCCCCCTCGGCACCGCGCTCCTTCCGCACGAGCGGCCGCGCGCGCTGCTCGTCGACGAGATCGACAAGGGCGACCTCGACCTGCCGAACGACCTGCTGAACGTGCTGGAGGAGGGCCAGTACGAGATCCCCGAGCTGCTGCGCGCGGGCACGGAGGCGCGGGTGCGGGCCGACGGCACGGACGCGACGGTGCCGGTCGCGGCGGGCCGGGTGCGCTGCCGCGCGTTCCCGTTCGTGGTGCTGACCAGCAACGGGGAGCGGGAGTTCCCGCCCGCGTTCCTGCGCCGCTGCGTCCGGCTGCGGCTGCGCCGCCCGGGCCGGGACCAGCTGGCGGCGATCGTCGACGCGCATCTGGGCGAGACCGACGGGTACGCCGAGGAGTTGATCGGCCGGTTCCTGCGGCGGGCCGACGCGGGCGAGCTGGCCACGGACCAGTTGCTCAACGCGCTGTACCTGACCGGCGCGGCGGGCCTGGACACGGCGTCCCGCGAGGAGCTCGCCCAGCAGCTCATGCCGGGCCTCGGCGCGCGGCCCGACGACGGCGGCTGACGACGATGGCAGCCGACCTCGACCGGCTCGCGGCGGCGCTGGCCGCGGCGGCGGACGGCGAGCGCCCCACTCCGACCGAGCTGGCGGAACTGCTGTGGCTGGCCCGGGAGTTGGACCGGGCGGAGCGCGTCACCGGTTCGGGCGACGCGGCCGCTTCCGGTGACGCGGGGGCCCGCGACGTCCCCACGGCACCGGCTGATCCGCCGCGCCCGTCGCCCGGCCCGCGCACACCGCCGGCCCCCGTCGAACCGCCCGCGCCCGCACCCTCCGAGCCCCGGCCGCTCGCACCGGAGCCGCCCCGGGTCACCCTCTACGTGGCCGAGGCGCGGGCCGCGGGACCGGCCGGACCACTGGCCCCGACCCCGCCGATGCTGCGGCACCCGCTGCCCCTGCAGCGCGCGCTGCGGCCCCTCAAGCGCCGGGTGCCGTCCCCGACGGGCGCGCCGGAACTCGACGAGCACGCCACCGCCGACCGCATCGCCCGGCTCGGCGGCGGCCCCGACGCCTGGCTGCCCGTGCTGCGCCCCGCACCCGAGCGCTGGCTGCGGCTCGTGCTGGTCCACGACAGCGGGCCGACCATGCCGGTCTGGCGGCCCCTCCTGCGGGAACTGCACGGCCTCTTCGGCCAGTCGGGCGTCTTCCGCACGATCGCCGTCCACGAGGCGTCGCCGGACGGCCGGATCCGCGGCCTGGTCGTGCCGCCCGACGGCCGGACCGTCGTGCTGGTCCTCAGCGACTGCTCCGGGCCCCAGTGGCACAGCGGCGAGGCGGGCGCCCGCTGGTACCGCACCCTGCACGCCCTGGCCCGGCGTGTCCCGCTCGCGGTGCTGCAACCGCTCCCCGAACGCCTGTGGCCCGGCACCGCCCTGCCCGCCGTCCCGGGCCGCCTCACCGCCCCGCACCCGGCGGCTCCCGCTTCCGCGCTGGGTTTCACCCCCTACGATCCCGACGCCTGGCCCCGCCCCGAGGACGCCCCGGACGCGCTCGCGCTCCCCGTCCTGGAGGCGGACCCCCGCTGGCTGTCCCACTGGGCCCGGCTGACGGCCGCGCCGGGCGGTGCGCGGGTCCCGGGCGCGGCCGCCTGGCTGACCGCCGCCGGGCCCGCCGACGTGACAGCCCCGGACCCGTCGGAGGCGGACCTCTATGGGGCGGCGGGCCCGGACGGCGAACCGGCGCCGACGACCGTCGCCGAGCGGCTGGTGCTCGGGTTCCGGGGCTCCGCCTCGCCGGAGGCGTTCCGGCTCGCCGGGCATCTGGCGCTCGGGGTGCCGCATCTGCCCGTGATGCGGCTCGTCCACTCGGTCCTGGAGCCCGATCCGCGCCCGGCGCACCTCGCCGAGATCATCGTCTCCGGCCTGCTCGTGGAGGTCCCGGGACCGCCCGGCTCCTACGCGTTCCGCCCCGGCGTCCGGGACCTGCTGCTGCGCTCCCTGCCGCGCAGCGAACGCGGGCGCACGACGCAACTCCTCGCGGAGCGGGGTGCGTTGATCGACTCACTGGTGGACACGGTGCCGCCGGAGCTGCCCGTGACCACGTCGCCGGGCGCGGCCCCGGAGGGGGGCGGGGCGGTGGCGGAGGTCAGCGCCCAGACGCTGGAGCGCATGGGCGGTTCCGCGGCGCCCGCGATCCCCGCCCCGGGCGTGCTGCTCGGCGGGCGCTACCGCCTCGTACGACAGATGCGGCCGGGCGGTTCGGTGTGGCGGGCCGAGGACACGTCGTCCGGAGTGACCGTCGCGGTGAAGCTGTACCCGTCGCTGCCCGCGCGGGGGCGCCCCGCGTTCCGGCACATGGCGGAGCAACTGCTGCGGCTCCGGCACCCGAACGTGGTCGCCGTGTCCGACGCGGACGCCGAGGCGCCGACGCCGTACCTGGTGATGGAGTACCTGGAGGGCATTGCGCTCGGGGCCCTGATCCCGGAGCGGCTGCCCGGCGCCCTGCTGACCCGGGTGGCCGAGAGCCTGGGCAGCGCCCTGGTGGCCGTCCATCACGCCGAATTCACCCATGGCAGGGTGCGCGGATCGCGGATCATGCTGCTGCCGGACGGCACCGTCAAACTCGTACAGTTCGTGCCCGCGAGCGTCGACCACGCGGGCGCCTTCGACCGCGACACCCAGCAACTAGCCGATCTGCTCGCGCAGTTGGGCTGCTCGCCCGAGTTCACCGAAACCCTGCGGTCAGGGGGCTTCGTGCAGACCGAGAGCAACCTGCGCGGCCTCGCCGACGGGCACGCCCGGACCGCCCTCTCGACCGGTTGCGTCATCCGCCCCCCGCTCACCTACCGCCTCCTCGGCCCTCTCACGATCACCCCGGACCTGGACGACGACGCCCCCGAGATCCCCCTCTACTCCCCCACCGACGCCGCCGTCCTGTCCGCCCTGCTCCTGCGCACCGGCCATCCGCTGACCCGCGCCGAACTCGCCGACGCCGTATGGGGCCCGGACGACCGCCCCCAGAACCCGGACGCGAGGCTCGCCGCCTGTGTGTCCCGGCTGCGCGGGGCCGGAGCCGGACTGATCGCGGAGGTCGGCGAGGGGTACGCGGTGCACACCAGCGCCGACCGGGTGGACGTGACGGAGCTCCTGAACGCGGCGCGGGCCGCGGACACCGCCTACACGAACCGCACGCCCCTGACCATCGGCTCGACCCGCGCCATGGTCCAGCTCGTCCTCGACCTGTACGAGGGCACCCCACTGGACGGCGTCCCGGGCCCCGGCGCGGAGGCCGCCCGCGCCGAACTGACGGAGCTGCGGCTGACGTTGCTCGCGCTGCGGGCGGACCTGGACCGGGAGTCCCGGACGCCACGCGCCCCCTCGGCAGAGGCTACGCCGGAGCCCGAGCCCGCGACGATCCTGCCGGACCACGCCTCGGTCCTGTTCAGCGCCCAGGACGGCCGGAGCAATCAACTCTCCGTGCTGGCCGACCGGTTGGCCAGGAGCGCCGACCTCACCGAGACGGACCACACGGTGGCCACCTCCTCGCCGCATCTGCACGAGGTGCTCATCGCCACGCCCGAGGCACTGGACCGCCTCCTCGAATCCGTCGTCACGCAGCTCGCCGGGACGGCCGCCGACCTCCAGCTCACGAGTGACATCTCCGTGACGTTCTGGCCGAAAGGCGTCCGCATCCCCAAGGTCACTCCCCGCTTCTTCCCCGCCCCGCTGGAAGTGGCGGTCTCCGCGCGCCTCGTCGCGGAGGACCGGGCCCGCGTCCTCGGCCTGCGCCCCGTAGGAGATCCGCCCACCCACTGGGTCCATCAGCACCTGTCGGCGTCGGCGGAACGTCAACTGGCGTGGGTGCTCGACGAGTCACTGCGCCACCGGGAGCAGGCGCGCTCGGCGCTCGTCGCGGACCTCAACGCGGAAATGCGCCGCAGCGGACTGGCTCCCACGCTGAGCTCCCAGTCCCCGGCCCGGCAGATCGCCGCCTCCGTACTGGGGATGCCCCGGGGCCGCCGCGCCCTGATCGGCTCGCTGGGCCGCCACGTCCCGGACGCCGTGAGCGCCGCCGGTGAGGCGCTCGACATGGTGGACGACCAGGGCCTGACCGTGTCCGACGTCGTCGCCGCCCTGCAAGGACTCGCCGTCCAGCGCCACCGCGGCCACCGCGCCCTGTGCGCCTCGATCCTGGCCGCCCAGCTCGACTGCGCGATCCACCTGGGCGGCAGCAGCCGGCACGCCCTGGAGGAAGTGGCCCGGGCCGCCCTCGGCCACGAGGACGGACTGCGGGTCCTGGCCCAGCTGATCCGCTACACGGAGGGGCCGGACGCGGCGGACCGGCTCAACGAGCTGGTCCCGCCGGACCGGCGCCCCCTGATGGACTCCGTCCCGGGCCGGCTCGACCGGCTCTTCCAGGTGGCCGACTCCCTCATCGAGCGCCCGCCCATGAACGACCCCGCCTTCCGCCAGAACATCGGCCGCGTCCTCGCCAGTGCCACCAGCGACGCCGTCGTCCTCCCCGGCACCGACCTGCGCACCGACGCCCTCGCCCTGGCCCACGCCGCCCTGTCGAACCGCTACGACACCGACGCGCTGCTCCGCCTGACCGACCGTCCGGCCACGACGACCACCCCCGACGCGCCGGACGAACCCGCCGGCCCGCCCCCCGAGTCCCTCGTCCGCGGCCCCCTCGACCTCCCGGCCGAAGGCGTCCCGCCCGCCCCCGGCACGACCCTGGTCTACGTCCGCGCCAACGGACACCTCACTACCGGGCCGCCCGGCCGGAACGAGTCATACGTGGAGTGCTACGAGGTCGACGTACGCACATACACGTATCCGCTGGACGACGTGGTGCCCGGGGCACGCGCCGTCGTACGGGTCACCGATCCCGCCACCGCCGCCGGCTATCCGGTCCGGGACCTGCCCTACACGCTGGCCGAACGCCTCGCGCAGGCGGCCGCGTCCGACCTGGCCACCACCGAGGCGCTCGAAGCCCGCACGCTGCCCGGGTGCTCGGTGGACTGGCTGCTCCCCGATGTGCAGGCCGCGCCCGCCCGGGAACCGCTCGACGACGTGTCACGCCTGATCGACGCTGCCGATTCCGTGCTTCTCGGGTTCGAGGGCCTTCTGGTCGACCTCTACCCGCGCCCCGGGGACGCCCGCCGTGCCGCCCTCGAGATGACCGAGCTCGTCATGGAGCTCCGCGACCCCGAAGAGACATTGAGCGGCGCCCCGCTGGACACCGGTACCGGCCGTGGTGACACCGAGCCGCACCCCCTCGACGTGCTCAGGACCTTCGCCCGGCACCCGCGCCTGAGCCGCCCCCTGCACGAGAGGCTCGACCGCATCGAGGCGCGAGCCCTGGGCTCGGCCCGGGCCGTCGCGGGCGCGGACGAACTGGTCCGCGCCCTGCATGCGGCGGGGCTGTCCGTCGCTGTCGTCTCCGACGTCGCCTCACACGTCGTACGGACGTACGTGGAGCGCCGCTCCCTTCCCGTACAGGGCGCGGTACAGGGCCGGGGCCACGGCCCCGCGCTCCTGCTGCCGCACCCCGACGCCCTGCGTCGGACGATGCAGCCCGGGCGCGGCGTGGTCATCGGCTCCCACCCCGCCGAACTGGAGGCAGCCACATCGCTCGGCCTGCCGTTCCTCGGGTACGCCGAGTCGGCTCGTGCCCAGCAGGAACTGGAGCGGGCCGGTGCCCGGCACGTCTTCCGGGATCTGAGCCGGCTGACCGACATCGTGCGCATGCGCAACCCCCATTGAGCCCCGCCCCACCCGGCCCACTCCAGCGCGCGCGATGCCCCCGCCCGACGCACGATTTCTAGTGGGCCGCATTCCGACGGCCCGTCCACGGTCTGCGCTCTCGGGAGGAACTGCCATGACCGTCAGTCTGGAGCAGCTGCGCCGCTGCCACTTCGCCGTCGACCTGGGCGCTGCCCGCACCCGCGTGTACGTGAAGGGCGCGGGTCTCGTCGTGGACGAGCCGAGCGCGGCCGCGGTCAACACCCGTACCGGCGCCCTGATCGCGGTCGGGGAGTTCGCCGAGAAGATGACCGGCCGCACCCCCGACTACATCCGGGTCGTGCGTCCCGTCTCCGGCGGCACCGTCGTCGACATCGAGATGGCGCAGCGGATGCTGCGTCACCTGCTGGGCGAGAAGCTGCGCCGCGCCCTGCGCCGCAAGCCCCGGCTGCGGGCGGCGGCCTGCACCCCGCACGACGCCGATCCGCTCGCCCAGCGGGCCGCGGTGGAGACCCTCGTGGGGCTCGGCGCGAGACGGGTCGAGCTGGTCGACACGCTGATCGCGGCGGCCGTCGGCTGCGGCCTGCCCGTCGAGCAGCCCGAGGCCACCATGATCATGGTGTGCGGGGCGGCGACGACGCAGATCGCCGTGCTGTCGCTCGGCGCGATCGTGACGGCCGACCGGATCCCGGTCGGCGGCGACGCCATCGACCACGCCGTGGTGCAGCATCTGCGCCAGCACCACGAGCTGATGCTGCCCTCGCAGTCCGTGCGCCCTCTCCAGCTCGCGCTGAGCGGCAACGGGCTCACGCCGAGCGGCCCCGAGCAGACCGAGATCCACGGCCGGGACGTGGCGACGGGCCTGGCCCGCTCGGTGCACGTCGACACCTCCGCGGTGCGGCGCGCCATCCACACCCCGCTGACGGCGGTCCTGGACGGCATCGGCAGGGTGCTGCGCGACTGCCCGCCGGATCTCGTGGCCGACCTCGCGGACCGCGGGATCATGATGGTCGGCGGTTCGGCGCTGCTGCCGGGCCTGGACCAGATGCTGCGGGACGCCACGGGCATGCCGGTGCACATCGCCGAGCGGCCCGACGTGTGCGCGGTGCAGGGGCTCGGCGCGATGATGGAGGGCAAGGTCCAGCCGCTGGTCCTGGACCCGCTGGCCGATTGAACCGGTGTACGGAGCGATCCTCACGATGAGCCCGAGCGGGCCGGGGCCCGACGCCTCGTCCGGCCTGTCCGTCCTCCTGGAAGCGGTCCTGACCATCGGTACCGATCTCGAACCGCGGGCCACGCTGCGGCAGCTGGTGGACAGCGCGACCGCCCTGACCGGCGCCCGGCACGGTGTCCTCGGCCTCCTCGACCCCGAGCACGGCCGGCTGGTCGAGGTGGTGACCAGCGAGGGCGCCCGGCCCGAGCTGCCGCCCGGCGAGCCGTACGACACGGTGCTGCACGAGCCGGGGCTGCTCGCGGTGCCGGTCCTGGTGCAGGGCGCGGTGTGCGGCCGGCTGCGGCTGACCGGGCGACACACGCCCGAGGGCTTCACCGGCGCCGACCTCGAGGTGCTGCGGGTCCTGGCCGGCCAGGCGGGCATCGCGCTGGGCAACGCCCGCCTGTACGAGAGCGCGCGGCAACGCGAGCGCTGGATCGAGGGCGCGGCGGCGGTGACGACGGCGCTGCTCACCGGCGCCTCGGGGGACGCGCTGACGACGGTCGCCGAGCAGGCGCGGCTGCTCGCGGACGCGGCGGCCGGGGTCGTGCTCCAGCCGACCGAGGAGGGCGGCATGGAGATCGTCGCGGCGGCCACGACGGACGACCCTGGTCTGCTGCTGGGCGCCACGATCCGGCCGGGCACCGCGGTCCTCGCGCAACTCCTCGCCGGTGAGCCGGTGTTCATCGACGACTCGGCGAGCGATCCGCGGATGACGACGCACGTACGGAGTCTGTTCGGGCCGAGCATGATGCTGCCGTTGCAGGCGGCGGGGAAGCTGATCGGCACCCTGGCCCTGCCCCGCTCCCCCGGCGCCCGCCCTTACACGTCGGTGGACCACCGGCTGGCGACCCAGTTCGCCTCGCAGGCGGCGCTCGCGCTGGTCCTCGCCGACGCCCAGGCCGGCCGGGAGCGGCTCGCCGTGTTCGAGGACCGGGACCGGATCGCCCGTGACCTGCACGATCTCGTGATCCAGCGGCTGTTCGCGACGGGGATGATGCTGGAGACGGCGGCGCGCCGGGCGCAGGCGGCCGAGGTGCGCACGATGCTGGCGCAGGCCGTGGACGAGCTGGAGTCGACGGTCCAGGAGGTCCGTACGACGATCTTCGCGTTGCAGCAGCCGCCGTCGGACGCCCCGTCGACGTTCCGCGGCAAGGTGCTGCGCGAGACGGCGGGCGCGGCGGCGGTCCTCGGGTTCAGCCCGTCGGTCCATTTCACCGGCGCCGTCGAGTCGGCGGTGCCGGGCCAGGCCCAGGGGCATCTCCTCGCGGCGCTGCGCCGCGCCCTGGCCACGGCCTCGCGCCGCCCGGGTGTCTCCCGGATCGAGGTCACGGTCGACGCGCGGGCCACGCTGCCCGACGGCCGCCCGGGCGTCCGCCTGACGGTGACGGACGACGGGGCGGTGGAGGAGGGCGCGGCGGCGTCCCCGGTGATCTGGCAGGCGCCGCGCTAGAGCCCCTGGGTCAATGTGCCGTGGGTCACAATTCGCGCGCGGTCCGCAACCGTGCCGACTCCTCGCGGGTCTAGCACAAGCGGGTGGGAAACGTAAGGGTGTTTGGGCTGATATACGCCCGAAACAGTAGATGTCGGACCCTCATGTAATATTCACCCGCGCTCTTCACATCCTTCACAGAGTCGTGTGCTGGGCGGACACCGGGACCCCACGACCAGGGAAGCCAGATGAGCCACGCCGAGAACGCGATCGCCCCTCGAATAAGCCTTGTTGTGCCGGTCTACCGGGTTCAGGGATATCTGCGCGCCTGCCTGGACTCGATCCTCGACCAGTCCTTCACGGACTTCGAGATCGTCGCGATCGACGACGCCTCCCCCGACGCCTGCGGCCGGATCCTCGACGAGTACGCCGCCCGCGACGAGCGCGTGGTCCCGGTCCACCTCACCGAGAACCAGGGCATCGGCAAGGCCCGCGACCTCGGCGCCCTGCGCGCGCGAGGCGACTACATCTTCTTCCTGGACAGCGACGACACCCTGGCCGAGGGCGCCCTGCAGGCCGTCGCCGACCGTCTCGACCTCACCGCCGACCCGGACATCCTGCTCCTCAACCACGTCCGCACGTACTGGACGAACCGGGTGCAGGCCAGCGCGGCCGGCGAGATGCTCGAAGCCGCCGGCAGCGACGTCTTCACCGCGCTGGAGCGCCCCGAGTACCTCACGATGTTCGCCGTGGTGTGGAACAGGGTGTACCGCCGCGAGTTCTACGTCGGCAACGGTTTCACGTTCACCGACGGCATCTACGAGGACGCGCTCATGGTCTACAAGACCATGCTGACCGCCGAGCGCATCGCCTGCCTCGAGCACGTGTGCGTGGAGTACCGCCAGCGCCGCCAGGGCAACTCGATGCGCACCCCGGGCCGCAAGCACTTCGGCATCTTCGAGCAGTACGCCCGGCTGTTCGCGTTCCTCGACGAGCGCCCGCACCTGGAGCCCGTCCGCGCCCTGATGTTCGAGCGCATGGCGAGCCACTTCCTCTTCACCCTGGTCCGCCCGGACCGCATCGTGCCGTCGGACCGCGCCTCCTTCTTCAAGCGTTCCACCCAGCAGTACCGCCGCTTCAAGCCGGCCGGCTTCACCCGCCCCGAGGGCATGACCGGTGTCCGGTTCGAGCTCCTGGAGCGCGGCTCCTACCCGGCGTACCAGGCCTTCGAGCTGGCCGGCGCGACCAAGTCGAAGCTGCGCAAGCGCGCGCTGAAGACCAAGAACGCGCTGGGCCGCAAGGCGTACGACCAGCTGTACCGCATGTACCAGCGCCGCCCGCTCGACGAGAACCTGGCGGTCTACAGCGCGTACTGGAACCGCGGCGTGGCCTGCAACCCCGCGGCGATCTACCACAAGGCCAAGGAGCTGGCCCCGCACGTCCACGGCGTGTGGGTGGTGCGCGCAGGCGACGAGGGGAACGTGCCGGCGGGCGTCGACTACGTCGTCAGCCGCTCCCCGCGCTACTGGGAGGTCATGGCCCGCGCCAAGTACCTCGTCAACAACGTCAACTTCCCCAACGAGATCGTCAAGCGCCCCGGCCAGGTCCACCTGCAGACGCACCACGGCACGCCGCTCAAGCAGATGGGCATCGACCAGCAGCGCTTCCCGGCCGCCGCGAAGAACATGAGCTTCCACCAGATGCTCGAGCGCGTCGACAAGTGGGACTTCAGCCTCTCCTCGAACCAGCACTCGACGGAGATCTGGGAGCGCGTCTACCCCTGTGCCTTCGAGAACATCGACTCGGGCTACCCGCGCAACGACGTCTACTTCCAGGCCACTTCGGCCGACGTCGCCCGCGTCCGGGCCGAACTGGGCATCCAGGACGGGCAGACCGCGATCCTGTACTGCCCCACGGTCCGCGACTACCAGAAGGGCTTCATCCCCCGGCTGGACCTGGAGCGGCTGTGCCGCGAGCTCGGCCCGGACCACGTCGTCCTGGTGCGCGCGCACTACTTCTACGGCGCCGACCCGCAGCTCGCCGCCCTCCAGGAGCGCGGCCTGATCAAGGACGTCTCCCGCTACCCGGTCGTCGAGGACCTGTGCCTGGCCTCCGACGTCCTGATCACGGACTACTCGTCGATCATGTTCGACTACGCCTGCCTCGACCGGCCGATCGTCTCGTACGTGGACGACTGGGAGGTCTACAGCAAGGCGCGCGGCGTGTACTTCGACCTTCTGTCGCAGGAGCCCGGCCAGACCCCCGGCGCGACCGCGACCTCCGAGGACGAGCTGATCGAGGTGTTCCGCAGCGGCGCCTGGAACGGCGAGCGGGCCGCGGCCCTGCGTCAGGCGTTCCGTGAGCGCTTCGTCCAGTACGACGACGGCCACGCGGCCGAGCGCGTCGTGCGCCGGATCTTCCTGGACCAGGAGGCGACGCCTGCCGTCCTGCCGCTCGCCGAGCGGACCCCGGCGCCCCGCCCCGCGCAGGCCGCCGACCAGGCCGGCGCGACGGCGGGCGACGCCGACCTCGTCGGCGCCTGACCGACCACACGCACGACGCACCACGCATCACACGCAACGGGGGAACGCACCACCATGACGTCACGGATCTCGAAGGCGGTCATTCCGGCCGCCGGTCTCGGCACCCGGTTCCTGCCCGCCACCAAGGCGACTCCCAAGGAGATGCTCCCGGTGGTCGACAAGCCGGCGATCCAGTACGTGGTCGAAGAGGCCGCCTCCGCGGGTCTCGACGACGTACTCATGATCACGGGCCGCAACAAGCGCCCGCTCGAGGACCACTTCGACCGCAACTACGAACTGGAGTCCGCCCTCCAGAAGAAGGGCGACGCGAGCCGCCTGGCCAAGGTCCAGGAGTCCAGCGACCTCGCCACCATGCACTACGTCCGCCAGGGCGACCCCAAGGGCCTGGGCCACGCCGTCCTGTGCGCGGCCCCCCACGTCGGCGACGAACCCTTCGCGGTCCTCCTCGGCGACGACCTCATCGACCCCCGCGACCCCCTCCTCGCCCGCATGGTCGAGGTCCAGGAACAGCACGGCGGCAGCGTCATCGCCCTCATGGAGGTCGACCCCGCCCAGATCCACCTCTACGGCTGCGCCGCCGTCGAGGCGACCGGCGAGGGCGACGTCGTCAAGGTCACCGACCTCGTCGAGAAGCCCGACGCGGCCGACGCCCCGTCCAACTACGCGATCATCGGCCGCTACGTCCTGGACCCCCACGTCTTCGACATACTGCGCAAGACCGAGCCCGGCCGCGGCGGCGAGATCCAGCTCACCGACGCCCTCCAGCAACTCGCCGCGGACGAGAAGGTCGGCGGCCCGGTCCACGGAGTCGTCTTCAAGGGCCGCCGCTATGACACCGGCGACCGTGGAGACTATCTGCGGGCCATTGTCAGACTCGCGTGCGAACGTGAGGACCTGGGCCCCGACTTCCGGACCTGGCTGACCGCGTACGTGGCCGAGGAGCTCCAGGGCTGACCTGCCCCGGCACACGTCAACGGCCCGGAACCTCCAGGAGGTTCCGGGCCGTTGGCGCACATCGGCTCAGGCGATCAGCGGACGTCGACGTAGTCGGCGGACGACGTCGCCGTGGACGTCGCGCTGTTGCCCGGGTAGTAGAAGCGCCACGTACCGTCGGCCGAGGCCGTGACGGTGGTCTTCACCGCGCCGGTGGAGGAGCTGTTCACGGTCTTGACCGTGGTGTAGGTGCTGCTGCCGGCCTTCTTGAACTGCAGCTGGACCGGCTGGCTGCCGTAGCCGTAGTACTTGAGGTAGGTCCAGCTGATCCGGCTCAGGCTGCCGGAGACCGTGATCGGCTTGCCCTTGGCGACCGGCTCGGGCGAGGCGTTGAACGACTTGATCTGGGCGGCGCGCTTGACCCAGTGGTTCTTGTAGACGTCGTTCTCGGCGACGTCGCCGTCCTTGCCCACGGCGGCGGCGTACACGTTCCACTTGCCGTTGAGCGAACTCTTGTAGATGTTCGTCATCGGGTCGGCGGTCAGGACGATCTTGCAGGTGGCGGTCGTCTCGCTCCAGTACTCGCAGTCGCGCGAGATGTCGTCGGAGTTCGGGATGATGGCGCCGTCGATACCGTCCTCGCTCGAGAGGTCGGTGCCGTGCCACAGGAAGGCCTGGACGCCTTCGATGCCCTCGGGGTTGGTGGCCGTCACGTAGACGTTGAACGTCTTGGCCTGGGTGCCGCCGACGACGACGTCCTTGTTGCCGTTGACGGTCACCTTGGTGATCTGGATGTCGTCGACGCCCGCCGTCGAGAAGGTGCTCTTCTGCTCGCCGACCACCAGCGGCGCCACCGCGTCCGCGGCGGACGGGGCGGAGGGAGCGTCGTCCGCCTGTACGGCCGGGGCGACGAAGGCGGTCAGAGCCGCGGCGCCGGACATCGCGGCGACCAGACTGGCACGAATGCGCATGGATGCTTCTCCAGTTGAGAAGTACGGCTCTTGTGATCCCGTGGGCCCGTGTGACCCGCGAGAGTGAAGAAACCGTGTGATTCGAGTGAGCCTTCGGTTGACTCGCGGTGTAGACCCACGGAAGACCCAAACGGTTGTGCGCGTCAGGACTTTTTGTTCGTGCGCGTTTTCACGCCAACCCGGGGGCGTCCCAGACCGGGAACCAGCGGCCCAGATCGGGCTCCACGCGCAGGTCGTCGCCGAGCACGGCCCGCACCTCGAGCTCCAGCGTGTTGTCCCGCTTGCGCTCCTGGCCGGGCCGGGGCGCGAAGGGGTAGAAGGTGCCGCGCTTGTAGAGGTAGACGAGCGCCACGGAGCGCGCCTCGCGCGGGTCCCCGAAGCCGATCAGGGAGCACAGGAGGTGTGGCCCGAATCCGCCTTCCTCCAGGGAGGTGTTCACCGCGTGGAGGTCGTTGACCAGTCCGGCCACGTCGTCCGGGGCGTGGCGCACGTGGAGCCAGGTGTATCCGAGCCCGTCCTCGGTGAACTCGACGGGCCCGTCGAGCAGTTCGGCGAGCTCGTCCTGGATCCGGTCGAAGGCGCCGCCCTCCACGCTCGCGAAGCAGACGGAGCCCTCCCCGGTGGGGACGAGCCCGGCCGCGGCCTGGAGGGTGACGGCGGCCGAGGGCAGCGCGAAGAGCTGGTCGAGGTCGGGCCGGACGGGCTTGCTCCGGCCGAGGAGGGCGTCGAGGAATCCCATGCGGCGTCCTGTCACGGGCGGCCGAGCTGGGCCGAGATCCGGCTCAGCTGGTCGAGGCGCTGTTCGAGGGTGGGGTGCGAGGCGAGGAGCCGGCCGGCGCTCTCCTTGCTGAAGGCGGGCGCGAAGAAGAACGCGTTGAACGGCTCGGCCTTGCGCAGGTCCCGGGTCGGGATGCGGGCGATCTGCCCGGTGACCTTGGTCAGCGCGGAGGCGAGGGCGGAGGGGCGGCCGGTGAGCAGGGCCGCGGCCCGGTCGGCGGACAGCTCGCGGTAGCGGGACAGCAGCCGGGTGAGCAGGAAGCTGACGGCGTAGACGACGGCGCTGACCGCGGTGACGATCAGCACGGCCACCGCCGCGTTGCTGTCGCGGTTGCTGCGGCCGAAGCCGCTCCAGATCGCCGAGCGGGTGATGAGGCCGGCCAGCACACCGAGGAAGGAGGCGATGGTCATCACGGCCACGTCGCGGTGCGCGACATGCGACATCTCGTGCGCGAGCACGCCTTCCAGCTCCTCGGGTTCGAGGCGGCGCAGCAGGCCGGTGGTGGCGCACACCATCGCGTTCTTCCGGTTGCGCCCGGTCGCGAACGCGTTCGGCACGTCCGAGTCGGCGACGGCGACGCGCGGCTTGGGCATGTCGGCGAGCGCGCAGAGCCGGTCGACCGCGGCGTGCAGTTCGGGGGCCTGCTCCGGGGTGACCTCGCGCGCGCCCATGCTGAAGGCGGCGATGCGGTCGCTGAACCAGAACTGGCCGATGAACAGCGCGCCCGAGAAGAGCAGCACGAACGCCCACGCCCCCTTGAGGAGCACGACGAGCACGCCGACCACGACCACGTACAGCAGGCCGATGAAGAACATCGTCGCCACCATGCGTGAGGTGAGCCCGCGGTCGGGCGCGAACCGGGTCTGTGCCATCGAGGCCTCCCGAGAACTTCGGGGCGATCCTCTGCGGAGTGAACCCCCCGCGGAGTGATCCCTCTCCCCTTGGGAACAATTGTCCCTCTGCCGTCCCACTGGCGGGCGGGCGCCGAGGCGGGGCCGGGGAACATGGAGGAACATATGGATATGCATCGGCGTGAGGTTCCGCATCCGGGAACCGGGCCGTGACTCGGGCCGGAGACCGGCGGAAGGCGCCGCACCGGTCGCCGGGGCGACGCCTGGGCTCCCTGCTGAGCGCGCGCACCGTCGCCGGCCAGGTGTTCCTGTTGCAGGTCGCGACCGTGCTGCTGCTGGTGGCGGCCGCGGTGGTGGCGATGGTGGTGCAGGTGCGGCACGACACCGCGCAGGACGCCCGCCACCGGTCGCTGGCCGCCGCCGAGTCCTTCGCGCACGCCCCGGGCATCCTCCAGGCGCTCGACAGCCCGCACCCGACGGCGGTGCTGCAGCCGCTCACGGAGGCGGCCCGCAAGGGCGCCGGGGTCGACGCCATCGTCGTCTCCGACGCGTCGGGCACCCGCCTCACCCACCCCGACCCGAGCCTGATCGGCAAGCACATCATCGGCCCCGAGAACGTCATAGAGGACGTGCGGGCCGGGCGGACCGTCACGGAGACCTTCTCCGGGAGCCAGGGCCCTTCCGTGGTCTCCGCCGTCCCCATCACCCGGCCGGACGGGACCGTCGTCGGCATCGTGTCCGGCGGGGTCAAGATCGAGACGCTGAACGACGCTCTGGGCCGGCATCTGCCGGTCCTGTTCGGCTCCGCCGCCGCCGCGCTGGTCATCGCCACGGTAGGGGCGGGCCTGGTGGGCCGCAGGCTGCGCCGCCAGAC
Organism: Streptomyces sp. NPDC050145; assembly: GCF_044460245.1. Taxonomy (NCBI): domain Bacteria; kingdom Bacillati; phylum Actinomycetota; class Actinomycetes; order Kitasatosporales; family Streptomycetaceae; genus Streptomyces; species Streptomyces sp. NPDC050145. The sequence continues at coordinate 236,120 of NZ_JBITJS010000005.1, forward strand.
CCACGGCCTGGGCCCGGCGGAGATGACCCGGATGTACGAGCATCACGCCGCGGTGCTGCACGCCGTGCGGGAGGGCGTGCTGATCGTCGGCGGCGACGGGCTGCTGGTGCTGGCCAACGACGAGGCGCGGCGCCTGCTCGACCTGCCGGCGGACGCGGAGGGGCGCCGGATCGACGAACTGGGCCTGGAGCCGGAGACGGCCGAGCTGCTGGGCTCGGGGCGTACGGCCACCGACGAGGTCCACCCGGCCGGGGACCGGCTGCTCGCGGTCAACATCCGGCCCACCGAGCCGCACGGCGGCGGCCCCGGCACCGTGGCGACGCTGCGCGACACGACCGAGCTGCGGGCGCTGGCGGGCCGGGCCGAGGTGGCCAGGGAGCGGCTGCGGCTGCTCTACGACGCCGGGGTGCGGATCGGCACGACGCTGGACGTGACCCGTACCGCCGAGGAGCTGGCGGAGGTGGCGGTCCCCCGGTTCGCGGACTACGTCACCGTCGAGCTGCTCGACCCCGTCCTGCGGGGCGAGGAGCCGACCGGTACCCACATGGAGATGCGCCGCGCCGCCTTCCGCGGCATCAGCGACGACGCGCCGCTCTATCCCGTCGGGGAGCTGATCCGGTTCCTGTCCCCCGACCATCCCATCGCGGACGACGGGGCGGTCCTGGAGGCGGATCTGGCGGCCTCCGAGCGCTGGCGCGCCCAGGATCCGGAGCGTGCGCAGAAGGTCCTCGACCACGGCATCCGGTCCCTGATCTCGGTGCCGCTGCGGGCCCGTGGCGTGGTCCTCGGCATGGCCGACTTCTGGCGCTCGTCGCACGAGCCGTTCGAGCACGACGACCTGTCGGCCGCCGAGGAGCTGGCCGCGCGGGCGGCGCTGGCGATCGACAACGCCCGCCGCTTCACCCGCGAGCACGGCATGGCCGTCACCCTCCAGCGCAGCCTGCTGCCCCGCGCCCTGCCCGAGCAGTCGGCCCTGGAGGTGGCCCACCGCTATCTGCCGGCCCGTGCCGGGGTGGGCGGCGACTGGTTCGACATCATTCCGCTGCCCGGCGCGCGGGTGGCCCTGGTCGTCGGCGACGTGGTCGGGCACGGCCTGCACGCCGCGGCCACGATGGGCCGGCTGCGCACGGCGGTGCACAACTTCTCCGCCCTGGACCTGTCCCCCGACGAGCTGCTCGGTCATCTGGACGAGCTGGTCGCCCACATCGACAGCGACCGGGCCGTCGCCGACCAGGACGGACCGGCGGTCACCGGCGCCACCTGCCTGTACGCCATCTACGACCCGAGCACCGGGCGGGCCGCCGTCGCGACGGCCGGGCATCTGGGCCCGGCCCTGGTGGACCCGGACGGCACCGTCACCTTCCCGGAGCTGCCGGTCTCGCCGCCGCTGGGGCTGGGCGCCACGACGCCGTTCGAGACCGCCGAGCTGCAACTGCCCGCGGACTCCCGGCTCGTGCTGTACACCGACGGGCTCGTCGAGGACCGCGGCCGCGATCTCGACACCGGTCTGGCGCTGCTGCGCAGGACCCTGGAGGGGCACCCGGACCGCAGGCCGGAGGAGACCTGCCGGGCCGTGGTCGACGCGCTGCTGTCCGAGCGCCCGCGGGACGACGTGGCACTGCTCGTCGCCCGCACCCGGCTCCTCGACCCGATGCTGGTCGCCGAGTGGGACGTGCCCTCGGACCCGGCGGCGGTCGCCGGCGTGCGGGGCGAGGCGGCCCGTCAGCTGGAGGCGTGGGGCCTGGACGAGATCGGCTTCACCACCGAGCTGATCATCAGCGAGCTGGTCACCAACGCCATCCGGTACGGCAGCCAGCCCATCCGGCTGCGGCTGCTGCACGACCGGAACCATCTGATCTGCGAGGTCGCGGACGGCTCCAGCACCTCGCCGCACCTGCGGCGGGCCAAGACCACCGACGAGGGCGGGCGCGGACTGTTCCTGGTCGCCCAGTTCGCCCGGCGCTGGGGCACCCGCTACACGACCCGCGGAAAGATCATCTGGACCGAACAGGCCCTCGTCGCCACCGAACCCGACCCCGATCTGGCCGACGCGCTGCTCGACCAATGGGGCGAGTGAGCCCTCCCGGCGAGGAAGGCTTCTCATCGCTTGACCTCGTCGACAGCTGCGCGTTATATGGATATACGGCGTAAGTATACGACTTAAGTGGATTGCCGCTCATTCGCTCGCGCACGTACGGCGAGAAGGGCCGGTTCGACGAGCCCGCTCCCTCGGGTCCCTCGAGCGCACCGCATCCGCGGGATCCGCCCACCTCCACGTCGACGGAGTCCAGCCCGCGCGTCGCCGCGCGCCGCCTCCACGGCTCGGAGGACTAAGGACAACGTGATGACGATCCATCGTCGCCAGAATCCAGCCCGCGGCCCCCGTACGGACGGCATGCCCGGCGCCGCGCAGCCGCGCGTGTCCTTCGCGTCCACCCTGATCAGCCAGGAGGCCCAGCAGGCGGCTCAGCGCGTCCTCGCCTCGGGCTGGGTGACCACCGGCCGGGAGACGGCGCGCTTCGAGCAGGAGTTCGCCACCTACGTGCAGGCCCGGCACGCGGTCGCGGTGAGTTCCTGCACCGCGGCGATCGAGCTGGCACTGCGCGCGCTGGGGCTGCCGCCGCAGAGCAGGGTCCTGGTGCCGACGCTGACCTTCTGCGGCGCCGCCGAGGCGATCATCCACGCGGGGCTCCGTCCGGCGCTGGTCGATGTCGACCCCCGGACCGGCATGCCGTCACCCGCCACCGTCGCCCTCGCGGCCCGCACCTGCGGCCGGCCGGCCGCGATGATCGTCCTGCACTTCGCCGGCGCCCCGGCACCCCTGGCCGAGCTGGCCGAGGCGGCCGGACTGCCCCTCTCCCGTGTCGTCGAGGACGCTGCCCACGCCCTGGGAACCTTCGTGGGCGACCGCCGTGTCGGCGCCCTCTCGGGGGCCACCTGTTTCAGCTTCTACGCCACCAAGAACCTGCCGATCGGCGAGGGCGGCATGGTGACCACCGACGACGAGAGGACCGCCGCGTGGATCCATCGGGCGCGGCTGCACGGGATGTCCGCCGATGCCTGGCGGCGCAACGCCCTGGGCGGGAACTGGGAGTACACCGTCGAGGAGGCGGGACTCAAGGCCAACATGACCGATGTCCAGGCCGCGATCGGGCGCGCACAACTGCACCACCTCTCCGGCTGGCAACGCCGGCGCGAGGCGATGGCCGACCGGTACGACGACGCCCTGCGGCAGGTGCCCGGGCTGCTGCTCCCCGACCGCCCCGCGCACGGCCGCCACGCCTGGCACCTGTACGTGGTCCGGGTCCAGGACGCGTTCGAGATGAGCCGTGACGAGCTGGTCAAGCGGCTGGCCGAGGCCCGGATCGGCACCTCCGTGCACTTCATCCCCCTGCACCACATGGAGTACTTCCGGCACACCGCGATCACTCCGCCCGGCGGCCTGCCGGGGGCCGACGAACTCTTCCCGCAACTGCTGTCCCTGCCCCTGCACCCCGGGCTCGCGGACGACGCGGTCGACCGGGTCTGCGCCGAGCTCGCCCGGCTGGCTCCCGCCCGGCGCGCCCCGGCCCCCCACCCGGCGAAGCCGGGACTGCCCGGTCCTCGGCCCGAGCGCCCCGCCGGACTGCGCACCCTCGTGGCGGGAGCCGGCGAAGCCGGACAGGCGCTCGCCCGGGATCTGCTCGGCGCACCGGGCTTCGGACTCGTGCCGATGGGCTTCGTGGACGACGACCCGGCCAAGCGCGGCACGGCGGACCTTCCCGTACTGGGCACCCTCGACGACACCGCGCAGGTCACGCTCGCGCACGGCATCGAGGAAGTCGTGGTGGCCATCCCCGGACTGAGCCCGGAGCGCTTCCGTCAGGTCACCCGGGCCGCCGAACTGTCGGGCGCCGGAGTGCGCTACCTGCCCTCCTTCATCGCGGCCCTCCGCCGTGACGTGGTGGGCAGCGACATGCGGTCGCTGGACGTCCACCGCCTGATCGGCCGTTCGGAGATCCATGTGGTCAGCCCCCGGGCGCGCTCGGTCATCGCCGGGAAGCGGGTGCTGGTCACCGGCGCCGGAGGGTCCATCGGCAGCGAACTGTGCCGCCAGGTGCGCGGCTTCGAGCCGAGCAGGCTGTTCCTGCTCGACCACGACGAGTCGAACCTGCACCGGCTCCAGCTGGACCTGTACGGCGACGCGCTCCGCGACGACGACATCGTGATCTCCGACATCCGCGACCGCGCCCGTATCGACCAGGTGTTCGGAGAGCTGCGGCCCGAGGTGATCTTCCACGCGGCAGCCCACAAGCACCTCCCGCTCCTCGAGCGCCACCCCTGCGAGGGCGTGAAGTCCAATGTGCTCGGCACCGAGAACCTGGTCCGGGCGGCTCTGGCGACGGACGCCGAGCGATTCATCCTGATCTCCACCGACAAGGCGGCCGACCCCGTCTCGGTGCTCGGGGCGACGAAGCGACTGGCCGAACTGACCGTGCAGGCCCACGCCGGCAGTGCGACGAGGCTTGCCGCCGTCCGCTTCGGCAACGTCCTGGGCAGCCGCGGTTCGCTGCTGTCCGTGCTCGCCGAGCAGTTGGCGTCCGGCGGACCGGTCACGGTCACCCATCGCGACGTGGAACGGTTCTTCATGACGGTCGAGGAGGCCGTGGGGCTCGTTCTGGAGGCGGGCCGGATGACCGCCTCCGGCGAGGTGTTCGTCCTCGACATGGGCGATCCGGTCAGGATCGTCGACCTCGTCCACCGCTTCGCCCGGTCGCTCAACGTGCCGGATCCGCAGATCCGCTTCACCAGCCTGCGTCAGGGCGAGAAGCTGAAGGAGACGCTGTTCTCGGAGCAGGAGGACTGCATCCGCACCTCCCACCCCCGGATCTTCGCCACCAGCCAGGCGTCCTGCCCCACCCTCGAACAACTGCCGCAGCGCCTCTCCGAGCTCTACGCCGCCGCCGAGCGCAACGACCCGGCCGGCACCCGCCAGGTCCTCGCCGGCCTGCTCCCCAGCTTCCCGTCGTCGCCGGCCACCGCCCCACGGGCGCTGACCGAGCCGTACCCGGACGACTTCTGATGTCCGCGCGGCACACCTGGCCCACCTGGCCGCCCCCTCCGGGCACCGGCCCGCACCGCCGTCGCCGAAGGGCCCGGTGGATCCTGCTCTGGGCGCTGGCGGCGCTGCTCGGCGTACTCGCGCTGGGGGCGGGTGGCGTGTGGTGGGGCACGAATCACTACGCCGGCCATGTGCAGCGCATCCCGCACGCCCTCCCCGACCTCCCCTCCGACCAGCGTCCGGAAAAGGTGAAGGGAACCGCAGGCGCGGAGAACTTCCTCCTCGTCGGAGTCGACAGCCGCTCGGTCCGGCCGACCACCGGCAGCGACAGCAAGGCGCCGCTGTGGAAGCCGGGCGCCCAGCGCAGCGACACGATCCTGCTGGTGCATCTGAGCGCCGACCGGAAATCCCTGTACGCGGTCTCGATCCCGCGCGACACCTGGGTGACGATCCCCGGCCACGGCAAGGCGAAGATCAACGCCGCGTTCTCCTGGGGCGGCCCTCCGCTGCTCGTCGACACCGTCGAGAAACTCACCGACGTCCGCATCGACCACTTCGCGGTCATCGACTGGCACGGGTTCAAGTCCCTGACGGACAAGGTCGGCGGCGTCACCATCACCGTCCCGACCTCCTCCTACGACTCCGAGCAGCACCGGCACTTCAAGGCGGGCACGTACACGATGAACGGCACCGAGGCGCTGGCCTACGTACGGCAGCGGCACGGTCTGCCCGGTGGCGACCGGGGGCGTATCGAGCACCAGCAGCAGTTCCTGCACAGCCTGCTGGGCAAGGTCGGCGACGAGATCAGCCTGACCGACCCGCTGCGGACCCACCGCGTGCTCAACGCGGTGACCGACGCGGTGAGCGTGGACGACACCATGTCCAACGGCGAACTCCGCGACCTGGCCCTGGGCCTGCGCCACCTGAGCTCCGACCGCACGACCTTCGTCACGGCACCCATCGCGAGCTCCGGCTGGGAGGGAAAGCAGAGCGTGCTGTACCTCGACCAGACCAAGGCGAAGGCGATGTGGCAGGCGATCAGGGCGGATCGGGTGCCGTGATGCCGCTCCTCCGGAACCGCGGCTCCCCGTCCGGTCTCGCTTCCGGCGTGAGCTACAGCGCTGTCGCCCAAGCCGCCCCGGTGCTGGTCAACTTCGCGCTGACCCCGTTCTTCGTCCACCGACTCGGTCTCGAGCGGTTCGGCGTCTGGTCACTGCTGCTGGTCTTCCTGGCGACCCTCACGGTGCTGGACGGCGGGGTCGGCGCCTCACTGGCGCGTTTCCACGCCGTCTACGGCGCGCGAGGCGATACGGACGGAGCCGGGCGGCTCGTCGTCGGATCGCTGGCGGTCTTCCTGGGGCTGGGCACGGTCGTCACCGGAGTGTGCTTCGCGACGGCACCCCACCTGGTGACCTTGCTGAACATTCCGCCGCACCTGCGGAGCGAGGCACAGGGGCTGCTGCTCTGGCTGGGCCCCCTGCTCACCCTCGCGCTGGCCTCGAACTCGGCCACCGCCCTGCTCCAGGCGAACGCCCAGTTCCGGCGCCTGGCCGCGGTCACCGTGGGCTCGTGCCTGGTCTACGCCGTCGCCGTCGTACTCGTCATCGGCCAGGGGGGAAGTCTTCCCGCGCTGGCCGCAGTCACCGCCGGCCGGTACGCGCTCCTGCTGACCGCCGGTCTCTGCCTGGGAGCGCGGCACCTGTCCCTCCGACGCCCGCTGCTGCCGGGAAAGCCGGTGCGCAGGGAGTTCGGCGGCTACGCCCTCCGCATGCAGCTGTCGGGTTTCACGGTCTTCCTCAACGGCGAGATCGACGCCTTCGTGATCGCGGCGATGCTCCCCGTGCGCTACGTCGGGATCTACGCGGCCGGTTACCAGGTGGCGAGCGCCCTGCGCAGCCTGCCGCTCTACGCCTTCCCGCCGCTCCTCACCCGGGTGACCGGCGTTTTCGCCCGGCACGGACTGGCGGGAGCGGTGCGGGAGTTCCATGTCCTGCAACGGCGCTGGCTGCCCCTCACGCTCGCGTACGGCGCGGTGATGGTCACCGCGGTGTGGTTCGCGGTCCGGACGTGGCTCGGTGCGGGGCTGGCGCTCAGCGGCGTGGTGGCGGCCGTTCTGCTCGTCGGCTACAGCCTGCAGGTCGCGTTCACCGGGATCAGGACCTGCTTCGTCCGGGCGATCGGACGCCCCGGTCTCGAGACCCGGTACGGATGGTTCTCGACGGTGGTGAACCTCGCGCTGACGGTGCCGCTGGCGCTGCTGCTCGGGGTCACCGGCGTGGTCCTCGCCACGACGATCGGACTGCTGGCCGGCACCGCCTACTTCGTCGTCCTGTGCCGGCGGGAGGCCGGCCTGCGCGAGCAGCGGCTCCCGGGAGGCTGGGCCGCCGCGACCGGGGCCGCGGTGGTGGTGACGGCGGTCGGCGAGCTGCTGGTCACGCGTCTGGGGTGGCACGGCGTGCTGCCCGCGCTGCTGGCCGGGGTCCCGGTGCTCGCCGGACTCGCGACAGCTGCCGCACTCGGTGTCGCGGCCCCTGCCGGACATCTCACGGCCCTGGCCGAGGACGGGTTGAAGGAGGAAGAGGAGGAGGCCGATGACACCACAAAGGCGGGTTGAGCACCCCAAACGCGTTCTGATCATCTGCCAGCTGGACGGATTCGCCAACAGTGTCCGCCCCCTGGAGTTCCAGCGGTTCCTGCAAAGCCTCGGACACGAGGTCTCCCTTGCCGACACCTACAGCCTCAGCCGCGCGTCCGCCGCCCGAGGATCTGTCCGCCAGAAGCTTCCCGGCAGTCTGCGGCCCTCGAAACTCGCTCTGTACGCGAACGAGGCGGCATCGAAACTGTGCTGCCGGCGATGGAGATTCGGGCGCCGCCACCTCACGTACCACGTACTGATGGCGGACTACCGGCTGCGGCGCTCCGTTCTGGGCTCGGTCCTTCCGCTCGACGACTTCGACCTCGTCATCTGCCAGACCCCTTACGACGCGGGGGCATTGACCGTCGCCGGTTCCGCCCGCACGCTCTACGACTGCCCCACACCCTGGGCGGACGAGCTGTTCGACGAGGGGCAGTTGACCGCGAAGCAGCACGAAAGGCTCCGCCGCAGGGAGGCAGAGCTCTTCGAGCGGGTCGACCACCTCGCCTTTCACTGGGAGTCCTACGGGTACTACGCCCTCGAGCACTACGGAATCAGCGGGCACAATCTGATGCGCCTCAACTGGGGCTGCACTCCCGCGGCCGGCCGAGCCCGGTTCGCCGACCCTCCGCGCGTGGTCTACCTCGGTTCCCTGGGCACGCGGCGGTCCATCAATGTCCCCCAACTCGCGCGGCTGTCCGAGCTCTACCCGCACATCGACGTCTACGGCGGGCCGCCACCCGATCCGCGGCTCGGGCTGAACTACCTCGGCTATGCCTCGCCCGACATCCTGCGGCAGTACCAGTTCGGGCTGATCACCTCCAGCGATGACGACCTGCGGCGGGACGGTTTCTCGGCGAAACACCTGCACTACCTCGCCCAAGGGCTCCCTGTTCTGGTTCCCGCATGGCGAAATCATCTGGATCTGCTGCGCGGATCTGTCCCCTACACGGAGCAGACCTTCCCTGCGGTGATCAGCCGACTGAGCGATGAGACGGAATGGCAGTCGGTCAGCGACGAGGCGTATTCCCAAGCTCAGCAACTGACGTGGGAGAAGAACCTGCGGCCGCTGGAGACTCTGCTGGCCGAGACGTCCGGGAGCCGGGGACCAGTGTCGCGGCGACGAGGGCGAAGCTCAGCGAATCGCTGATGCCGAAGGACCAAGGGCGTTCCAGAACCGAGGTGAGGAGGACCGGCAGTAGTACGCAGCAGGCGAGAGGCACGTTCGCTCGACCGCCTCTCAGCAGAATGAATGCGAGGAGAACGACCAGGAGGCCCAGCCCGATGATCCCGCCCGCATACATGACATCGATCCACTCGTTGTGCAGCGAGGGAAAGAGGACCCCAGGGGTGCCTCCACCGATGGAGAAATCGGTCCACGCCTTGGCGCCGAATCCGAGGAGCATCGATGTGGACAGCCGCTCCCTGGCGACGTTCCAGAGGTACTCCCTTCCCCCCAGCCCGCTGCTTCCGACCAGAAGAGGCACCAGCAGCCCGACGAACGCGACCACGCAGAGACCGATCACGGCCGCGGCGTTTCCCGCCACCGACGTGCGCCTGGGGCCCTGGCCCCGCTCGGCGAACATCGGTCGCAACAGGATGAGGTAGAGCAGGGTGGCGATCGCTGTCACGGTGCCCAGCCGGCTGCCGGTGGCGACCACGACGAAGGCGACGTAGCACGCCAGAAGGACGCGTACCGGCCCACGCACGGCCGTCCAGACGAAGGGGATGCACACCACCAGCAGCAGACTGAAGATGTTCTCGTTCGTCAGGACCCCCGTGTACAGGGCGCCGAACGGGGTGCACTTGTCATTCCGGCACGGGCGGAACACATGGTCCGGTGCCACGAGCGCCTCGATCCCGCCCACGACCGTCAGCAGAAGGGCGACGGCCGCCGCCCCCAGGAACGCCGGGCGCCCCGGACGGGCGACGACGGCCGCCAAGAGGACGGCGAGCAGCGCGAGTTGACGCGGGGCGAAGAGCTGACGCCCGTCGAGGCCGTCGGAGAACGCCAGCAGCAGTGACAGCAGGATGGCGACCAGGGGCGCGACGTTGAGTTTTGCGCGGCCACCGGCGAGGCGAAGGCAGAAGAAGAGCACGCCTGCACCGAGGAGAACGCCGTTGGCCGCCTGCCCGAGCCGGTTGACCCACCCCGGGAGATCCACCACGAGGTTGCCGAAGGCGTCCAGCCGCTCCGGCCGGCCGGCGACGATCACGTACATCACCGCGGGCAGGACGCCCAGTACCCCGATGAGGAAGACCAGGGACGAGGTGAGATCCCAGTCGCCGTGCCTGCGGGCACGGGCGAATGCCACCAGGGCGGGGATCACGGAGAGAAGGGCGGCGATCCCCATGACGAGCGACGCCACATGCGGCGTCGTCATGGTGTGGGGGAAGCCGTCGCGTCGTGGCGGCGACGGCCGGCGGGCGACATCGTGGGCGGTGTGGTGAGGACGATCCCGAGCACGGTCGCCCGGACGGCCGCCAGCTTGTCGAGCGCGCTTCTCACCTTGTCGCGCGGGGTCTGCCCCGCACGGACGACGAGGAGCGCCCCGCCCGCCTCGGCGGCGAGTACGGCGCTGTCGGTGAACGCGAGCAGGGGCGGGCCGTTCAGGAGCACGACGTCCGCGTCCTCTTCGAGCGCGCGCAGCACGCGCGCCATCGCGGAGGACCCGAGGAGTTCGCTCGGGTTGGGCGCCGGCGGCCCGCCGGGCAGGATCCGCGTCAGGGGGCCTTCGTAGTCCTGAAGCGCGTCGGCCAGAGTGGCTTCGCCCTCGAGCACGCTGCTGAGGCCGGTCGCCGAGTCGAGGCCGAGATGCGCGGCGAGCCAGGGCTTGCGGAGGTCTGCCTCGACGAGGACGACCCGCTGACCGGCCCGGCCCAGGCTCACCATGAGGTCGAGTGCCGTGGCGGTCTTCCCCTCGTCCCACTCCGCGCTGGTGATGACGAGGGAGCGGGGCATCTGCCCACCGCTGCCGAACCGCAGGTTGGTGCGGAGCTGGGCGACCGCCTCCGTACTGCCCGCAGGGCCGGCATCGGGCAGGACGGGCGGGCGGCCCCGGCCTCGTTCGACGGGGAGGACCCCCAGCGTGGTGAGGCCGGTATGGCGGCTGACGTCATGTGCGGTCCGCATCGTCGTATCGAGCGATTCGCGCACTCCGGCGCCCGTGACGCCGACAACGAGCCCGGCCAGCAGGCCGATCGCGAGATTGAGCGCCACGTGGGGGCTCGTCGGCGACTTGGGGAGCTGGGACGGCCCGACGACGCTGACCTTGACGAGCGGCGCGCCCCCGGCGGACGGCTGCTCGATTCCGGCCACGAACTTGGTGAACTGCACGGCGGTCGCGTCGGCGATCCGCTGCGCCTGCTTCGGCGACTTGTCGTTCACCCGGATGTCGACCAGCACGGAGTCGAGTGGGACGGTCGCGCTGACATGCACCGCGAGCTGGTCGGGCGTCATGCGCAGGCCCAGCTCGGACACGACCTGCCCGAGCAGTGCCGGGCTGTTGACGATCTGCGTGTACGACTTGACCCGCTGCTGTGTGAAGAGGGCGCCCTGATAGGCGTTGGAGCTGTCCTTGTCGCTGGTGGCCACGAAGAGCTGCGCCCTCGCGGTATAGGTGCGTGGCATCAGCCACGTCACGAGGCCCGCGACACACAGCCCGAGGAATGCGCACGCCGCGATGAACCGCCAACGCCGATGCAACACCTGTGCATAGTCGCGAAGATCCATTCAGCATTCCTCCGGAACCGCCGGTATTATCCGTTTAGTAGGAGCATGGGTTCTTTGCTCCGCGTGCGCATCCTCACGGTCACGGATCCGGATCGGCGCAGAGGGCTCCGAAGCCACACCGCCGACACGTCGGAACGGTGTCTTATGGACGACCAACCGGATCGTTGGGCAGTAACGCCTTACGGCCGCAACGCAGGCAGTTCGCGCGTCCGCGTCTTCGAGTGGCTGGACCGGACGGCCCTGGACTTCGCTGTCAGCAGCTACCTCTCGCGCCGTAACGCGACACCCTCACGGCTGGCCCGGCACCCCGTAGCGCTCCTCCGGGCGGAGCGGCGGCTGCGGGACATCGCCACGGCCCGGCCGCGCCGGCTCCTTCTGCACCGGGAGGCCTCCCCGCTCAGCCGCGGCGAGAGCGAGCGGCGCCTGCTCACGAGCTCGGAATTCGCCGTCTACGACTTCGACGACGCCCTGCAATGGGACTACGGCGACGGCGGCCTGGCGCGACGTATCGCCCCCAAGTCCCTCAAGGCGCACGTCGCCGTGCGCTACGCCGACCGGGTCGTCGCGGGCAACACGGTCCTCGCGGACTGGGCGTCCCAGCACCACCCTGACGTCGTGGTCATCCCGAGCTGCGTGGCGCCGGAGACGTACACCCGCAAGTCCACGCACGACCTCCACGACCCGCCCCGCCTCGGCTGGATCGGCTCGCCGGACAACGAGGCCCATCTGCTGCTCATCGAGGAAGCGCTGACCGAGGTCCATCGCAGGACCGGGGCCCGGCTGACGATCATCGGTACGACACGGCCCTCGCTCGGCCCGCTGGAGAGCTTCACCCACCGTGTCGCCTGGAGCGCCACGACCCAGCGGACGGCGCTGGCGGAGCTCGATGTCGGCCTCATGCCGGTGCCGGACACCCTCTACAGCCGGGGAAAGTGCGGCTACAAGCTGCTCCAGTACGGAGCCGCCGCGTTGCCCGCGGTCGCCAGTCCGGTCGGGGTCAACGCGGAGATCCTCTCTCTGTTCGGCGCCCCCATGGCCGCCCACACCCGGGACTGGACCGACGCCCTCCTCGGCCTGCTGGCCTCCCCGGCGTCCGCCCGCGAGCAGCTCGGACAGCGGGCCCACGACGTCACCTGCCGGCGGTACTCCTACGCCGCGTGGCTTCCCCGCTGGGAAGCCGCACTCGAACTGGGAGCGACGCGGTGACGACCACCGCGACCGTCACCGGCCGGCGCCCCCGGGCACCGGACTCAAGCCCCGTCGGCGTGCTGCGCCCCGCGGTAGTACCGGATGATCTCCTGCGGCGACATCCCACCCTCCCGCTTGCGCCCCAGGAAGTAGTAGGCACCCGCGCTGTCCATCGCGAAGCGGCCGGGCACGAGGGCGTCCAGGTACCGGAGCCCGAACAGGACACCCCGCACGAGGCGCCCGGCCAGGGCGGAGCGGGTGACGCCGCGGACGAGGTGATCGACGCTCCAGAGCAGCTGGGTGCCCGGGCCGGTGACCGGTCCCGCGGCAAGTTCGTCGAAGCGCCGGAAGAGGTAGCGGTGACCGCTGCCCGTGAAGCGTACGAAGTCGTAGGCGCCGGCGTGCACCTGCTGGAGGAACGGCGTCTCCGCGTACACGAGTCCGCGGTCTTTCAGCACCCGGTGAATCTCGCCGACGACCTGCCACGGGTCGAGCACATGCTCCAGGACCGCCTGCACCAGCACGGCGTCGACGCTTGCGTCGGCCAGCGGGATCCGGTGGGCGTCCGCCACGAACTGGGTGACCGGGCTGCCGGTGATGTCGAACCCGATGACCGTCACCCGCGGATCGTCGTAGACCGCGGCCACTCCGTTGCCCACCGTGCCGCCACCGACCACGAGCAGTGTGGGTGCCGGGCCGGGGAGGAGCCCCAGCAGGCGCCGCACATTGCGGACCGCCACCCGGTTCAGGGGTTTCCACAGTCCGCGCACGCGGGAAGGGAGCCGGTCGACGGCGGCCTTGGGGACGTCACCGCGGAGCTGGGTCCCACCGGTGCGGTCCGCCGCCATCACCAGCTCCTCGCGGCGCAGCACGCTGCGCTCGAAGTCGACGAGGACCGGCCACCGGCCCACGACGGGGAAGGATCCAGGGCGGTGGTAGCGGCAGGAACCCAGCGTGCAGTGCATGCCGCCCGTGCCGCCTGCGCCACCCGTGCCACCCGTGCCACCCGTGCCACCGCCACCCGTGCCGCCCGTCACCGACGAGCGGCACCGCGGACACACCAGCAGGGGTCTGAGCGCGTCCAGATCCGCCAGAGGCATACACACCCCTATGTGCGATTTCGTACGTTTCGGGCCAGTATTACCCTCCCGTACAACCGTCGCCACACGCTCGCGCGTACGGAGTGTGCCGCGTGCGAGGCGGTGCTCCCATGACGGCCGGACACCTGGACCCCCTGACGGCCGACATCGTGATCGTCAACTGGAACACCGGGCCCTACCTCGAGGAATGCCTGCGCTCCATCGCTCGCGCCGACCGGTCCGTCCTCGCCGTCCGCACCGTGGTCGTGGTGGACAACGCCTCCACCGACGGGTCCGCGTCCGGCCTCGACGTGCCGGGGCTCCCGCTCAAGGTGATCGCCAACACCCGCAATCGCGGATTCGCCGCCGCGTGCAACCAGGGAGCGGCCCTGTGCGGCTCCGACCACGTCCTCTTCCTGAACCCGGACACCAGGCTCTTCCCCGACACCTTGCGGATCGTGGGCGAGTTCCTGCACACGCCGACCGCCGAGCGGTTCGGCATCGTGGGCGTCCGGAACGTCGACGAGCAGGGGCGGCCCGGGGTCTCGTGTTCCCGTTTTCCCAGCCTCCGCGGCTTCGTCGGCATGATGACGGGCCTCGACCTCGTCCTGCCCGCGCTCTTTCCTCCCCGTCACCTGCGGCCTTCGGAAACCGTCCGCTCCGGGCCCGTCGACCAGGTCATCGGCGCCTTCTTCCTGGTGCGCCGGTCGCTGCTCGACGCGTTGGAGGGCTTCGACGAGCGGTACTTCCTCTACTACGAGGAGGTGGATCTCGCCCTGCGCGCGCGTCGGCGAGGCCGGCCTTCGTACTTCCTGAACGACGCGCGGGTGTTCCACGCCGAGAACGTGAGCACCGATCAGATCCGCGGCAAACGGCTGGGCTACTCGCTGTGCAGCAGAACGCTGTTCGCCTTCCGGCACTGGCCCCGGTGGCGGGCGGGCCTGCTCGTCGCGCTCTCCCTGACCGTCGAACCGGCCGCGAGATTCCTGCGGGCGATGCTGCACGGCGGACCCGAACTCCGCGACACCGCCGCCGGCTACGCGTACTTCCTGCGCTGGCTTGCGCGGCCGGGAGTCCACGCGGCGCGCCCCGGGCAGGACACGCCGCCGAGCCGCGAGGAATCAGCGGCCACGACGACGCCCGTGACGCCCACCAGGCTCTCAACTCCCCGTCGGGCCCTGGACATTGCCGTCAGCCTCACCGCGCTCGTCGCGCTCTCTCCCCTGCTGGCCGTCATCGCGGTGCTGGTGCGGGCGACGAGTCGTGGATCGGTGCTGTTCCGCCAGCGGCGCGTCGGCGAGGGCGGGAGGGAGTTCACGCTCTACAAGTTCCGCACGCTGCGCCCGGATCTGCCGGGGCCGGAGGTGACGGGCAGCGACGACGCGCGGGTCACCCGGGTCGGACGGCAGCTGCGGCGCCTCTCCCTCGACGAACTGCCGCAGCTGTTCAACGTGGCGCGCGGCGACATGACGCTGGTGGGCCCGCGTCCGGAGACCCCGGGTCTGGCCCGGCGCTACCCGCCCGCCTGCCGGTGGGTGCTCGACCACAGGCCGGGGCTCACCGGGCCGGTCCAGCTCAGGTCCCGCGCGTACGCCGCGCAGCTCCAGGGACAGGCGGACCCGGAGGCGTACTACCTCGAGGTCATGGTCCCGCGGCGGGTGGCGCTCGACGCCGAGTTCCTGGCGGACCCCACCCTCGCCCACTCCGTGCGCCTGCTCGTGCGCACGGCGCGCTACATGCTGTCGGCGGTGGGGGAACGACCGGGCGGCACCAGGAAAGGAGGCTGACCCGATGCGAGCCATTGTGACGGGCGCGGCCGGATTCATCGGGTCGCACCTGTGCGAACACCTGCTGGCCGCCGGGGACGACGTCCTCGGGATCGACGCCATGACCGACTACTACCCGGTGGCACGCAAGAAGGCCAACCTCGCGCGCCTGCTGGGCAGGGACGACTTCGCCTTCCGGCGAGGAGACCTGCTGGCCCTTCCCCTGGAGCGGGAGTTCGCCGATGCCGAGGCCCTGTACCACCTCGCCGGCCAGCCCGGCGTCCGCGCGTCCTGGGGCCCGGAGTTCGCGGTGTACCTGGAGCGGAACGTACGCGCCACGCAGCGGGTCCTGGAGGCGGCGCACGAGACCCGGCTGCCCAGGATGATCTTCGCGTCGAGCTCCTCGGTGTACGGCGACGCCGAGACCTGCCCCACGGCCGAGACGGAGCGCCCGCGGCCGGTCTCCCCGTACGGCGTGAGCAAGCTCGCCGCCGAGCACCTGTGCGAGATCTACCGCGACAGCTTCGCCGTACCGGTGACCTCCCTGCGGCTCTTCACGGTCTACGGACCGCGCCAGCGACCGGACATGGCGTTCTCGCGCCTCATCACGGCCGCCCTCACCGACGGCACGTTCCCGCTCCACGGAGACGGCGGGCAGACGCGTGACTTCACCTACGTCGCGGACGTGGTGAACGCCATGCGAAAGGCAGCGCTCTCGCCCTGGCACGGAGTCGCCAACATCGGCGGCGGACGTCCGGTGACGATGCATCAGATCCTGGCCGTCGTCGCCGAACTGATCGGGCCCGTCCGTGTGGACCGCCACCCGGCACAGCCCGGCGACGCCCGCCACACCGCGGCCGACATCACGACGGCCCGCGAGGCGTTCGGCTACCGGCCCGCGACCGGCGTCCGCGAAGGCCTCGCGGCGATGGTGGCGGCCGAGCGCGCCGCATGGGCGGTGACGCATTCATGAGGGGCTGGCCGCCCGCGCCCGCCCGACTGACCCCGCGGGGCGCGCTGCCTCCACAGCCGGCCCTTCCGCGGATCAAGGTCCTGCATGTGATCACCCGGTTCTGGGCGGGCGCCGGCGGCAACACACTGCTGTCGGCGACGGGGATGGATCCGGCCGTGTACGAGGTGTGGGTGGCGGGCGTACCCGGGGGCGACCTGTGGGAACGAGCCCGGGCGGCCGGCGTGCGCACCGTGGAGGTCCCGCGCTTCACCGAGGTGCTCACCCCCGCGGACGTCCTCGTGCTGTGGCGACTGGTGCGGCTGATCCGGCGCGAACGCTTCACGATCGTGCACACCCACTCGGCCAAGGGTGGCTTCCTCGGACGCCTCGCCGCACGGCTGTGCCGCACGCCGGTGGTCGTCCACACCTTCCACGGCCTCAGCTTCCACCCCTACATGTCCCGATGGCGGCGCTACTCGTACCGGGTCCTGGAGCGGGCGACCCGGCGCTTCACCCACGCCTTCCTCGCGGTGGCCCCGCTCCTGGCGGCGGAGGCCGTCGCGCAGCGCCTGGCCCCGCCGGGCCGGGTCCGGGTCGTGCCCTCGGCGGTGGACCTGGACCACATCCCCCACGGTTTCGACCCGGCCGCACGGCGCGAGCTGGGCGTCCCCGCCGATGTCGCCCTCATCGGCACGGTAGGCCGCGTCGACCACCAGAAGGCCCCGCTGAACTTCGTCCGGACGGCCGCCGCGGTCCACGCCGCGCACCCGCGGACCGCCTTCGTGATCGTGGGTGACGGCCCGCTCGCCGACGACGTCCGCCGACTGGCGGCCGAGCTCGGCGTCGAGGTCCGGCTGACGGGCTACCGGCCGGACGCGGACCGGCTGGTGGCCGGCCTGGACATCTTCGTGAGCACCTCGCTGTACGAGGGCCTCGGACGCGCGCTCACCGAGGCCCTCGCCGCCGCCCGGCCGGTGGTCGCGTCGGCGGTGAACGGCGTACCCGATCTCGTGGAACCGGGCGCAACCGGTCTGCTCGGGGCGCCCGCCGATCCGGAAGGAACGGCGCGTGCGGTCGGCTGGCTGCTCGACCATCCCGACGAGGCCGCCGCCATGGGCCGCCAGGCGAGCGCGCGGGTACGCGCGGCCTTCACCCCGGAGGCCATGTGCGCCGCCATCGACGGGTGCTACCGCCAACTGCTCGGGCTGCCAACTGACCCCCTTGACCCGAGTGAGTAATGGGTCAAAAATGTACATATACGTCGTAAACGTACGCCAGCAATGTACGTAGGCAACGTACGTCGGCGACGCGCGACGACCTCGAGGACGAGGAGGGACGGGGACCGTGAAAGCTCTTGTACTCTCCGGCGGCGCGGGCACCCGCCTGCGCCCCATCACCTACACCTCCGCGAAGCAACTGGTGCCGGTCGCCAACAAGCCGGTGCTGTTCTACGGCCTCGAGGCCATCGCGGAGGCCGGGGTCACCGACGTCGGCATCATCGTGGGAGACACCGCGCAGGAGATCCGGGAGGCGGTCGGCGACGGGTCCAAGCAGGGCGTCGACGTCACCTACATCCCCCAGGAAGCCCCGCTCGGCCTGGCCCACGCCGTACTGATCGCCAGGGACTTCCTCGGGGACGACCCCTTCGTGATGTTCCTGGGCGACAACTTCATCGTCGGCGGCATCTCCGGTCTCGTCGACGCCTTCCGCGCCGACCGGCCCGACGCCCGGATCCTGCTGACCCGGGTTCCCGACCCCACCGCGTTCGGCGTGGCCGAACTGGACGGGGCGGGCCGCGTGGTGGGCCTGGAGGAGAAGCCGGCCCGGCCCAAGAGCGATCTCGCGCTGGTCGGTGTCTACCTCTTCTCCCCGCTGATCCACGAGGCCGTCCGCTCCATCAGCCCCTCCCGCCGCGGCGAGCTGGAGATCACCGACGCCATCCAATGGCTGATCGACCAGGGCCGCGACGTGCGGTCCACGACCATCTCGGGCTACTGGAAGGACACCGGGAACGTCACCGACATGCTCGAGGTCAACCGTACGGTCCTGGAGACACTGACCCCCGGGATCGAGGGCAGCGTCGACGAGGCCAGCGAGGTCATCGGCCGGGTCCGCATCGACGCGGGCACCAGGGTGACCGCCAGCCGCATCGTCGGCCCCGCCGTGATCGGCTCCGGGACCGTGATCTCGAACTCCTACATCGGCCCGTTCACCTCGATCGCGGAGGACTGCCGCGTCGAGGACAGCGAGATCGAGTACTCCATCGTGCTGCGCGGCGCCTCCCTCGTCGGCGTCCGGCGCATAGAAGCGTCCCTGATCGGCCACGACGTCGAGGTGACCCCGGCGCCCCGGCACCCCGCGGCCCATCGCCTCGTCCTCGGCGACCACAGCAAAGTGCAGATCGCCTCATGACCACGACCAGGATTCTGGTGACGGGCGGCGCCGGCTTCATCGGCTCCCACTACGTACGGACCCTGCTCGGCCCGGACGGCCCGCGGGACGTGACCGTCACCGTGCTCGACAAGCTCACCTACGCGGGCAATCCGGCGAACCTCGACCCGGTCCGCGACTCCGACCGCTTCTCCTTCGTCCGAGGAGACATCTGCGACGCCGCACTGGCCGACAC
Organism: Streptomyces sp. NPDC050145; assembly: GCF_044460245.1. Taxonomy (NCBI): domain Bacteria; kingdom Bacillati; phylum Actinomycetota; class Actinomycetes; order Kitasatosporales; family Streptomycetaceae; genus Streptomyces; species Streptomyces sp. NPDC050145. The sequence continues at coordinate 255,140 of NZ_JBITJS010000005.1, forward strand.
GCTGCTCGCCGAGCACGACCAGGTCGTGCACTTCGCCGCCGAGTCCCACGTCGACCGCTCCATCGCGGGCGCCGACACGTTCGTGCGCACGAACGTCCTCGGCACCCACGTCCTGCTCGACGCCGCCTTGCGCCATGAGCCGACGACCTTCGTCCACGTGTCCACCGACGAGGTCTACGGCTCGATCAGCGAGGGCTCGTGGCCCGAGACCGACCCGCTGAGCCCCAACTCGCCGTACGCCGCGGCCAAGGCGTCCAGCGATCTGCTGGCGCTGGCCTGCCACCGCACCCACGGCCTGGACGTGCGGGTGACCCGGGCGTCCAACAACTTCGGGCACCACCAGTTCCCCGAGAAGGTCATACCGCTCTTCGTCACCAACCTCCTCGACGGCCGGCGGGTCCCGCTCTACGGCGACGGCCTGAACGTCCGCGACTGGCTGCACATCGACGACCACGTGCAGGGCATCGAACTGGTCCGCACCGCCGGGCGGCCGGGCGAGGTCTACAACATCGGGGGCGGTACCGAGCTGTCGAACAAGGAGCTGACCGGGCTGCTCCTGGAAGCCTGTGACGCCGGCTGGGACAGGGTCGACCACGTCGAGGACCGCAAGGGGCACGACCGGCGCTACTCGGTGGACTGCGCGAAGATCAGCACCGAGCTCGGCTACGAGCCCCGCACGGACTTCGCCGAGGGACTGGCCGCGACCGTCACCTGGTACCGCGATCACCGCCCCTGGTGGGAGCCGTTGAAGGAGCGCGCCGCATGGTGAGCCCCACCTGGCTCGTCACGGGAGCCCACGGCATGCTCGGCCAGGATCTGCTGCGCCGGCTGGCGGCGGCCGGCGACGAGGCGGTGGGCGCGGGCCGCGACGACCTGGACATCACCCGGCGCGCGGCGGTCCGCACCGCGATCGCGCGGCTCCGCCCCGCCGTCGTCGTCAACTGCGCGGCCTGGACGGACGTGGACGGCGCCGAGTCCCACGAAGCCGAGGCGCACGCCGTCAACGGCGCCGCGCCGCACCATCTGGCCGTCGCCTGCCGGGAATCCGGTGCGCTCCTGCTGCACATCTCCTCCGACTACGTCTTCTCCGGCGACGGCGAGAGGCCGTACACCGAAACCGACCGCCCCGCCCCGCGCACCGCCTACGGGCGGACCAAACTCGCCGGCGAGCGGGCCGTCCTCGCCACCCTCCCCGACACGGGCTACGTGGTCCGTACGGCCTGGCTCTACGGCGCCGGCGGGGGCAATTTCGTCCGTACCGTGATCGCGCTGGAGGCCCGCGAGGAGACCCTCGACATCGTCGACGACCAGCGCGGCCAGGCCACCTGGACCGCCGACCTCGCCGACCGCCTCGTCCGGTTGGGCACCTCGGCACTGGCCGGCACCGCCCCGCCCGGCGTCTACCACGGCACCAGCGCCGGCGAGGGCACCTGGTACGACCTGGCCCGCGAGGTCTTCCGCCACCTCGGCGCGGACCCCGACCGGGTCCGCCCCACCACCACCCTGGCCTTCCCGCGACCGGCGCCCCGCCCGGCGTACAGCGTGCTGGCTCACGGCCGTTGGCGGACGGCGGGAGTCCCCCCGATCCGCGACTGGCGCTCCGCCCTGACCGCGGCGTTCCCCGCACTGCGCGCGGCCGGGGATCACCACGCGCCGGTCAGGCTCCGTCGATAGGCACGGCACTCCTCGTACGAGGGGAGCAGCCCTCGCGTTCCCGCTTCCTCCAGCGTGGGCGCCGCCGCGTCCTTGTCGGAGAGCAGCGGAGCCGGACCGGCGGGCCACGCCACGGCGAGTGCGGGATCGAGCGGGTGGATGCCGTGCTCACGCTGCGGCGCGTAGCCCTCGGAGCACAGGTACACCACCGTCGAATGATCATCCAGAGCCATGAAGGCGTGCCCGAGGCCCTCGGACAGGTACACGCACCGGGGGGTCGCCTCATCGAGCCGCACCGCCTCCCACTGCCCGAAGGTGGGAGAGCCGCTGCGGATGTCGACGACGACATCGAGAACAGCACCGGTGACACACGTCACATACTTGGCCTGCCCCGGGGGGACCGCGGCGAAGTGGATTCCGCGAAGAGTGCCGCGCGCGGAGACAGAGCAGTTGGCCTGCGCGAGAGGGAAACCCTGCCCGGTGGCGGCGCGGAACGGGCCGTCGGCGAACCACTCGCGAAACGAGCCCCGACTGTCCGCGAAGACCTCCGGCTCGTGCACCCAGGCACCTTCGACACCCAGCGGCTTCACGCGAACACCTCCGCCACCGCTACAGATTTCCACTCTACGCCGCGCGGCGTCGGGATCTTGATCTGTACGGATGAACGGGGTCGCCGCACCAGTGCGGCACCCCCCGTCCCTGCGGTCCGCCCAGGTAGAAACGTTTGGGCGGCATGGTGGGGCGGGTGGGACTCGAACCCACGGCCGACGGATTATGAGTCCGCTGCTCTAACCGGCTGAGCTACCGCCCCTACACGGCGTGGCGCGTACATGTGTACGCGCCGTCTGCCGCAGCATAGCCGCTCATACGATCTCCTGCCTCGGATGGTTCGGCTCTGCACGACCATGAGGACTCCGGTGCGGCGCACGCGGTTCCACCAGGCACGAAAAAGCCCTCCGAAGTGAACTCCGAAGGGCTTGTCCGACAGCTCTCCCGACTGGACTCGAACCAGTAACCTGCCGGTTAACAGCCGGCTGCTCTGCCAATTGAGCTACAGGAGATCGAGCTCCCCCGACTGGACTCGAACCAGTAACCTGCCGGTTAACAGCCGGCTGCTCTGCCAATTGAGCTACAGGGGAATGTCTCGTCGCCTCGAACGCGTCCCCCTGGGCTAGTGCCAGGCGGCGTGCGCTCGCTGCGACACATACATTAGCGCAAGCAGGGGGGTGCTCCGCCAATCGGTTCCCCCCGGTGATCACCGAGCTACGGAAAGGGTGGCCCGTCATGCGCTACCGGCTCACATTCTTCGCCGGTCTGGCCCTGGGTTACGTACTGGGGACGCGGGCCGGACGCGACCAGTACGAGAAGTTGAAGAAGGCGGCCCGTGCGGTCGCCCAGAACCCGGCCGTGCGGAACACGGCGGAGGCCGGCGCCCAGCAGACGCGCCAGTACGCGGGCAAGGCCCTGCACTCCGTCACCGAGAAGGTCGGCGGCAAGGTGCCCGACTCCGTGGCCGGCCGGGTGCGGTCGCTGCGGGAGCGCGGCGCGGGCGCCGAGGACGACGACTGGGGCACCAGCAACACCTGACGGGCGCGGTCCCGGACGGCCCCGCGGTACGGCAGACTTTCCGTCATGGGGATAGTCGCCGGGCTGGACAGTTCGCCCGATTTCACGCGCATTGTGGTCTGTGACTCCGACACCGGGGCCGTACTGCGGCAGGGGTACGCCCCCCATCCGCTGGAACCGGAGGAGGGCGGCGGACGCCCCACCGACGTGGACCCCCAGGCCTGGCTGCTCTCGCTCGGCGAGGCGGCCGGCGGGGGGCTCCTCGAAGGCGTGCAGGCGATCGGCGTGTCCGCGCAGGCCAACGCGCTGGTCGCGCTGGACCACCAGGGCAACACGGTTCGCCCGGCCCTGGTCGGCAACGACAAGCGGGCCCAGGTCGCGGCCGCCGACCTCGTCGACCGGCTCGGCTCGCGCGAGGCGTGGGCGCAGGCCGTCGGCAGCGTCCCCCAGTCTGCGCAGCCGGTGACGAAGCTGCGCTGGCTGGCCCGCACCGAGCCGGAGAACGCGCAGCGCGTGGCCGCGCTCATGCAGGCCCACGACTGGCTCGTCTGGCAGCTGCTCGGCCGTCCGGCGCGCCGTACGACCGACCGCGGCGGCGCGTCCGGCACCGGCTACTGGTCGGCGGCCTCCGGTTCCTGGCGGCCCGACCTCGTGGAACTCGCCCTCGGGCAGCAGGCGATGCTCCCCGAGGTGCTCGGCCCGGGCGACGCCGCGGGCACCACCCCGGAGGGCCTGATCATCTCGGCCGGCACCGGGGAGACCATGGCCGCCGCGTTCGGTCTCGGCGTGCAGACCGGTGACGCCGTCGTGTCGCTCGGCGCGTCCGGGTCCGTGATGGCCGTGCACCACGAGGCGCTCGTCGACCCGAGCGGCGCCATCACCTCGCTCGCCGACGCGACCGGCATGCACCTGCCGGTCGTCCACACGCTCAACGCGGTACGGGCGCTGCGCGGCACCGTCGAGATGCTCGGGCTCGACGGCGGCCTGGAGGAGCTGTCCGAGCTGGCCGTGAAGTCCACGCCGGGCGCCCACGGGCTCGTCCTGCTGCCCTATCTGGAGGGCGAGAAGACGCCGAACCTGCCGCACACGGCGGGCACCCTGAGCGGGCTGCGGCGCGAGTCGATGAAGCCGGAGCACCTGGCGCGGGCTGCGTTCGAGGGCATGCTGTGCGGGCTCGCCGACGCGATGGACGTGCTGCGCGGGCGCGGCGTCGACATCCGCCGGGTGTTCCTGCTCGGCGCGGCCGCCGAGCTGCACGCCGTGCAGGCCGTCGCCCCGATGCTGTTCGGCACGCAGGTCGTGGTGCCGCAGCCCGCGGACTACGCGGCGCTCGGCGCGGCGCGGCAGGCCGCGTGGGCGATGACCGGGCAGCTGCCGCTGTGGCAGGGCGCGGCCGCGCAGGTCTTCGAGCCGGGCGAGGAGCTGGCCGTGGGACAGGCGGTGCGGCAGCAGTACCGGGCGGTGCGCGAGCAGATCCACCCGGGCGCCTTCGCCTGAGCGCCTTCGCCCGAGCCCTCGCGAACGGCCGGAATTTGAGCGCTCTTGGGTTAATCGGTTGAGGTAACGCGGGTGGAGTGTTCGACGATAGGGGTCCATGCGTCTTCCGACTCCACAACGCCGAACCTCCAGACCGCCGACACCGAGAGACCGAGCGTGCTCATAAGACTTCTGCGGACCCACCTCCGCCCGTACCGGAAACCCATCGGGCTGCTGGTGCTGCTGCAGTTCCTGCAGACCTGCGCCTCGCTGTACCTGCCCACCCTCAACGCGGACATCATCGACAACGGTGTCGTCGAGGGCGACACCGGCTACATCCTGACCTTCGGCGCCCTGATGCTCGGCGTCACCGTCGTACAGGTCGTGTGCAACACGGGGGCCGTGTTCTACGGCGCCCGGACCGCCGCGGCGCTCGGCCGTGACGTGCGGGCCGCCGTCTTCGACCGGGTGCAGTCCTTCTCCGCCCGCGAGGTCGGCCAGTTCGGCGCGCCGTCGCTGATCACCCGTACGACGAACGACGTGCAGCAGGTCCAGATGCTGGCGCTGCTCGCGTTCACGCTGATGGTGTCGGCGCCGATCATGTGCGTCGGCGGCGTCGTCATGGCGCTCGGCCTCGACGTGCCGCTGTCCGGTGTGCTGCTCGCCGTGCTGCCCGTGATGGCGATCGTCCTCACGCTGATCATCCGGAAGATGCGGCCGCTGTTCCGGTCCATGCAGGTCAAGCTGGACACGGTGAACCGGGTGCTGCGCGAGCAGATCACCGGCAACCGGGTCATCCGCGCCTTCGTGCGCGACGACTTCGAGAAGGCCCGGTTCGGCGAGGCCAACTGGGATCTGACGCAGACCTCGCTGGCCACCGGCCGGATCATGGCGCTGATGTTCCCGTTCGTCATGACGATCGTGAACGTCGCCTCGATCGCCGTCGTCTGGTTCGGTGCCCACCGGATCGACAGCGGCGGCATGCAGATCGGTGACCTGACCGCGTTCCTCGCGTACCTCATGCAGATCGTGATGAGCGTCATGATGGCCACCTTCATGTTCATGCAGGTGCCGCGTGCCGAGGTGTGCGCCGAGCGCATCGAGGAGGTCCTCGGGACCGAGTCCAGCGTGGTGCCGCCGGCGCCCGAGACCTCGGTGCGGGAGCTGCTGCAGCGCGGTCACCTGGAGATCCGGGGCGCCGACTTCGGCTACCCGGGCGCCGAGGAGCCCGTGCTGCGCGCCGTGGACCTGGTCGCCCGGCCCGGCGAGACCACCGCGATCATCGGCTCGACCGGCAGCGGCAAGTCGACCCTGCTCGGCCTCGTGCCCCGCCTGTACGACACCACCTCCGGTGCCGTGCTCGTGGACGGCGAGGACGTGCGCGGGATCGACCCCGAGCTGATGGCCCGCACCGTGGGCCTCGTACCGCAGAAGCCGTACCTGTTCTCCGGGACGGTGGCGTCCAACCTCCGCTACGGGCGGCCGGACGCGACCGACGAGGAGCTGTGGCACGCGCTCGGCGTGGCGCAGGCCCGGGAGTTCGTGGCGGCGCTGGAGGGCGGCCTCGACGCGCCGATCACCCAGGGCGGCACGAACGTGTCCGGTGGCCAGCGGCAGCGGCTCGCGATCGCGCGCACGCTCGTCCAGCGGCCGGAGATCTACCTGTTCGACGACTCGTTCTCCGCGCTCGACTACGCGACGGACGCGGCGCTGCGCCGTGCGCTGGGCGACGAGACGGCCGAGTCGACGGTGGTGATCGTCGCGCAGCGGGTCTCCACGATCCGCGACGCCGACCGGATCGTCGTCCTCGACGAGGGCCGTGTCGTCGGCGCCGGGCGCCACCACGAGCTGATGGCCGACAACGAGACGTACCGGGAGATCGTGCTCTCCCAGCTGACGGAAGCGGAGGCGGCCTGATGAGTGGGCCGATGGCGGCGCGGATGGCGGCCGGTGGGCCCGGTTCGCGGTCGATGGACTTCAAGGGGTCCGGGAAGCGGCTCCTCAAGCGGCTCGCCGAGCACCGGGCGGCGGTGGCCGGTGTGCTGGTCGTCGTGGTGATCAGCGTGGGGCTCTCGGTGGTCGGGCCGAAGATCCTCGGGCACGCCACCGACCTGCTGTTCGGCGGGATCGTCGGCGGTCAGATGAAGCCCGGGGCGACCAAGGAGCAGGTCATCGAGGGCCTGCGGGCCAAGGGTGACAGCGGCATGGCCGACATGCTCGGCGGCGTCGACTTCACCCCCGGTCAGGGCGTCGACTTCGACGCGATCGGGGAGGTGCTGCTGCTCGCGCTCGCCGTGTTCGCGGTGGCCGGCTTCTCGATGATGATCGGCACCCGGCTCGCCAACCGCGCGATCAACCTGGCGGTGGCCAAGCTGCGCGGCGACATGCAGGCGAAGCTGCAGCGGCTGCCGCTGTCGTACTACGACAAGCAGAAGCGCGGCGAGGTGCTGAGCCGGGCGACCAACGACATCGACAACATCGGGCAGACGCTCCAGCAGACGATGGGGCAGATGCTCAACTCGCTGCTGACCATCGTCGGCGTGCTGGTGATGATGTTCTGGATCTCGTGGCTGCTCGCGCTGGTGGCGCTCGTGACGGTGCCGCTCTCGGTGGTCGTCGCGGCGAAGGTCGGCAAGCGGTCGCAGCCGCAGTTCGTGCAGCAGTGGAAGACCACGGGTGTGCTGAACGCGCACATCGAGGAGATGTACACGGGCCACACGCTGGTGAAGGTGTTCGGCCGGCAGAAGGAGTCGGCGGAGCAGTTCGCCGAGCAGAACGAGGCGCTGTACGAGGCCTCGTTCAAGGCGCAGTTCAACAGCGGGATCATGCAGCCGCTGATGTTCTTCATCTCGAACCTGAACTATGTGCTCGTGGCCGTCGTCGGCGGTCTGCGGGTGGCGTCCGGGTCGCTGTCCATCGGCGACGTGCAGGCGTTCATCCAGTACTCGCGCCAGTTCTCGATGCCGCTGACGCAGGTCGCGTCGATGGCGAACCTGGTGCAGTCGGGCGTCGCCTCCGCCGAGCGGATCTTCGAACTGCTCGACGCCGAGGAGCAGTCGGCGGACCCGGAGACCCCCGAGAAGCCGGAACGGCTGCGCGGGCACGTCGAGTTCGAGCACGTCGCCTTCCGCTACGACCCGGACCGGCCGCTCATCGAGGACCTGTCGCTGACGGCGGAGCCCGGGCACACGGTCGCCATCGTGGGGCCGACGGGTGCGGGCAAGACGACGCTGGTCAACCTGCTGCTGCGGTTCTACGACGTCACCGGCGGGCGGATCACGCTCGACGGGGTCGACATCGCGAGGATGTCGCGGGACGAGCTGCGGGCCGGGATCGGGATGGTGCTCCAGGACACGTGGCTGTTCGGCGGGACGATCGCGGACAACATCGCGTACGGCGCGGCGAAGGATGTGTCCCGGGAGGACGTGGAGCGGGCGGCGCGGGCGGCGCACGCGGACCGGTTCATCCGGACGCTGCCCGACGGGTACGACACGGTGATCGACGACGAGGGGACGGGGGTCAGCGCGGGTGAGAAGCAGCTCATCACGATCGCCCGGGCCTTCCTGTCCGACCCCGTGATCCTCGTGCTCGACGAGGCGACCTCCTCCGTCGACACCCGCACCGAGGTCCTCATCCAGAAGGCCATGGCGCGGCTCGCCTCCGGGCGGACCTCGTTCGTCATCGCGCACCGTCTCTCGACGATCCGCGACGCCGACACGATTCTGGTCATGGAGAACGGGGCGATCGTGGAGCAGGGCTCCCACGAGGCCCTCGTCTCCGCGGGCGGGGCGTATCAGCGGCTGTACGAGGCCCAGTTCGCGCAGGCTGTCGCCGAGGTCGACTAGGCGCCGTGACGGGGCGTGGGGCCGCATTCGCTGCGGCCCCACGCCTCTGCTCAGTCCAGGTATCCCCGCAGTTGATCCGCGAAGGCGTGGTCCCTCAGCTTGTTGAGGGTCTTGGACTCGATCTGGCGGATGCGTTCGCGGGTGACGCCGAAGATGCGGCCTATCTCCTCCAGCGTGCGGGGGCGGCCGTCGACCAGGCCGTAGCGGAGCTGGACCACCTTGCGTTCGCGTTCGCCGAGGGTGGAGAGGACCGCCTCCAGGTGCTCGCGGAGCAGGAGGAACGCCGCGGACTCGACGGGGCTCGCCGCGTCGCCGTCCTCGATGAGGTCACCGAACGCCACGTCGTCCTCCTCGCCCACGGGGGCGTGCAGGGAGACGGGTTCCTGGGCCAGCCGCAGCACCTCGCTGACCCGCTCGTGCGGCAGCTCGAGGTGGGCGGCGACCTCTTCGGGCGTGGGCTCGTAGCCGCGCTCCTGGAGCATCCGGCGCTGGACGCGGACCACGCGGTTGATGAGCTCGACGACGTGGACCGGGACGCGGATGGTGCGGGCCTGGTCGGCGAGGGCGCGGCTCATGGCCTGGCGGATCCACCAGGTGGCGTACGTCGAGAACTTGTAGCCCCGCGCGTAGTCGAACTTCTCGACGGCGCGGATGAGGCCCAGGTTGCCCTCCTGGACGAGGTCGAGCATGGTCAGTCCGCGGCCCACGTAGCGCTTGGCGACGGAGACGACCAGGCGCAGGTTGGACTCGATGAGGCGGCGCTTGGCCATGCGGCCCATGACGACCAGCCGGTCGAGGTCCAGGGCGAGCCCGGAGTCGAGGGGGGCGCCCGAGGTGAGGCGTTCCTCGGCGAACAGGCCGGCCTCGACGCGGCGGGCGAGATCGACCTCCTCGGCGGCGCTCAGCAGCGGGATGCGGCCGATCTCGCGCAGGTACTGGCGGAACAGGTCGGAGGAGGGTCCACCGGTGTCGGCGCGGGCGGCGCGCCGCGGCTCGGGCGGATCGGCCGGCACGGTCTCGTCCGGCTCGTCCTGCGGGGCCCCGGCCGCTTCGGGGTGGTGCGCGGAGCGGCTCTGCGAGGGCACTGCGGGGAGCACGTCGTCCGCCGGGGCTGCGGGCGGTTCGGCCTGCGCCGTGCTGTCGCTCGGGGTGAGGGTCTGGGTCTGCACGGGGGCGACCTCCAGGTGATCGCTGCTGAGGCGTGCGGCCGAGGGGGCGTCCGTGCTCCGGCCGCGCTCCGGGGACTCAGGCACCGGACTCAGTGTGGGGTACGACACACTCCCGCCACGAGGGGTCTGCGATGACTTTCTGAGTCCGGTGCGTGACCGGACGGTTACCGAGCTGTAGGTTCGGCCGGCCTTCCCCGAGGGGCCCACCGCCAAACGGCGGATCGGTGCGCGGCCGGACTACAGAGCCTCGGCGCCGCGCTCCCGCAGGGCCTGGCCGTACTGCTGGAGCACCCACAACTCGTTCTGCACCGCGGCCAGTTGTGCCGGGTCGCCGCCGTTGCCGAGGCGGGTGAGGGTGCCCTGGACGTCGCGGATGCGGCGGTCGACGGCGCGGCGGCGGACCCAGACGAGCTGCTCGCCCGCGTAGGCCTCGTCGACGGTCTTGCGGTGGATGGCCTCGACGGCGAGCTCGGTGACCATGGCGCGCACGGCGTCGTCGGGCGCGGCCTCCCGGACGGCGACGAGATAGGCCTGCGGGTCCTGGACGCCCCACTCGGCGCCGCCCGCCTCCAGGACGGCCTGGCGTACGGCCGCGTAGGGGGCTGCGGTGAACTCGTCGATGCCGTACGCGTCGAAGGCCGGGGAGACGAGGTGCGGGTGCTGGAGGGCGAGCTTGAGGAGCTCGCGCTCGGTGGCGTAGACGGGGTTGCGCAGGGTGAGGGCGGGGCCTCCGAAGCCGGGGGCGGCGGGCGCGGCCGCGGCCATCGACGCGTTGCCCCCGCGGGCCGGGGCGGGGCCCTTGCCGCCGCGGTCGCGGGCCCAGCGGGCGATCTGGGCGACGCGCTTGACGACGAACTGGGTGTCGAGGATGCCGAGCATGCCGGCGAGCTGGACGGCGACCTCGTGCTGGGAGGCGCTGTTCTTGATCCGGGCGACGACGGGCGCGGCCTCGTCGAGCGCGGCGGCACGCCCGGCCGGGGTCTCCAGGTCGTAGCGGCTCACGATCTGGCGCAGCGCGAACTCGAAGAGCGGGGTGCGGGGTTCCACCAGGTCGGCGACCGCCTCGTCGCCCTTGGCGAGGCGCAGGTCGCACGGGTCCATGTTGTCCGGCGCGATGGCGATGTAGGTCTCGGCGGCGAACTTCTGGTCGTCCTCGAAGGCGCGCAGGGCGGCCTTCTGGCCGGCGGCGTCGCCGTCGAAGGTGAAGATGACCCGCGCCGACCCGTTGTCCATGAGGAGGCGGCGGAGGATCTTGATGTGGTCGGTGCCGAAGGCGGTGCCGCAGGTGGCGATGGCGATGGGCACCCCGGCGAGGTGGCAGGCCATGACGTCCGTGTAGCCCTCGACGACGACCGCGCGGGAGGACTTGGCGATCTCCTTCTTGGCGAGGTCGATGCCGTAGAGGACCTGGGACTTCTTGTAGATGGGGGTCTCGGGCGTGTTCAGGTACTTCGGCCCGTTGTCGTCCTCGCGCAGGCGGCGGGCGCCGAAGCCGACGACCTCGCCGCCGATGTCGCGGATGGGCCACATGAGGCGCCCGCGGAAGCGGTCGATGGGGCCGCGGCGGCCTTCCTGGGAGAGGCCGGAGAGGGTGAGCTCCTTGTCGGAGAAGCCCTTGCCGCGCAGGAAGCGGGTGAGGTGGTCCCAGCCGGCCGGGCTGTAGCCGACGCCGAAGTGGGCGGCCGCGGCCTGGTCGAAGCCGCGCTCGGCGAGGAACTTCCGCCCGATCTCGGCTTCCGGGGACTCCAGCTGGTCCACGTAGAACTGTGCGGCGATCTTGTGCGCCTCGACCAGACGGATGCGCTCCCCGCGCTGGTGGGAGGGGTTGTAGCCGCCCTCCTCGTAGCGCAGCGTGATGCCCGCCTGACCGGCGAGGCGCTCGACCGCCTCCGAGAAGGTGAGGTGGTCGATCTTCATCACGAACGTGATGGTGTCGCCGCCCTCCTGGCAGCCGAAGCAGTGGAAGAACCCCTTGCTCGGACTGACCTGGAAGGACGGTGACTTCTCGTCGTGGAAGGGGCACAGGCCCTTCAGGTTGCCGCCGCCCGCGTTGCGCAGTTGCAGGTACTCGGACACGACAGCGTCGATCGGGACCGCGTCCCGAACCGCTTTCACGTCGTCGTCATTGATCCTGCCTGCCACGCGTGAATTCTACGGGCACCGGCGGGAACTCCCTTCACTCCTCGAGCAGGGTGCCCAGCGGCACGGACGGATCGCCCAGGCGCTCGGCGCCGGGCCGGACGCCGGAGCGGATCAGCTTCTGGATCTGCTCCGTGACGTCCCACACATTCACGTTCATCCCCGCGAGGACCCGGCCGTCCTTGAGCCAGAAGGCGATGAACTCGCGCTTGCCCGCGTCGCCGCGCAGCACGACCTGGTCGTACGAGCCCGGGGGCGCCCAGCCCGAGTACTCCAGGCCGAGGTCGTACTGGTCGGAGAAGAAGTACGGCACCCGGTCGTAGACGACGTCCTTGCCCATCATGGCGCGGGCGGCGGCGGGGCCGCCGTTGAGCGCGTTGGCCCAGTGCTCGACGCGCAGGCGGGTGTCGAACAGGGGGTGCTGGACGGCGGCGACGTCGCCCGCGGCGTGGATGTCGGGGTCGGAGGTGCGCAGGGCGATGTCGACGGCGATGCCGCCGCCGTGCTCGCGGGGTGCCATCTCCAGGCCCGCGGCCTCGGCGAGGGCGGTGCGCGGGGCGGCGCCGATGGCGGCGAGCACGTCGTGCGCGGGGTGCTCCTCGCCGTCGTCGGTGAGGGCGGCGAGGACCATGCCGTCCTGGCCGCTGATCTCGGTGAGCCGGGCGCCGAAATGGAAGCGGACGCCGTGGTCGCTGTGCAGCTCGGTGAAGATCTGGCCGAGCTCGGGGCCGAGGACCGCGTGCAGCGGGGTGGCCTCCGGCTCGACGACGGTGACCTCGGCGCCGTACTGGCGCGCGGCGGCGGCGACCTCCAGGCCGATCCATCCCGCTCCGGCGATCACCAGGTGCCCGTTGTCCCGGCCGAGGGAGGCGAGGACGTGCTTGAGGCGCTCGGCGTGGGAGAGCCGGCGCAGGTGGTGGACGCCGGCGAGGTGGGTGCCGGGGATGTCGAGGCGGCGCGGCTCGGCGCCGGTGGCGAGCAGCAGCTTGTCGTAGCGCACGGCGGTGCCCTCGCCGAGCTGCACGGTCTTGGCGGTGCGGTCGATGGCGGTGACCGTCTGGCCCAGGTGGAGCTCGATGTCGTTGCTCGCGTACCAGGCCGGTTCGTGGACGAAGACGCTGTCGCGGTCCTCCTTGCCCTGGAGGTAGCCCTTGGACAGGGGTGGGCGTTCGTACGGGTGGTCCCGTTCGTCCCCGATCAGGATGACCCGGCCGGTGAAGCCCTCCGAGCGGAGCGTCTCGGCGGCCTTCGCGCCGGCGAGCCCTCCCCCGACGATGACGAACGTCTGGTCCGCGTCGACCACGTGATTCCTCCTCGTTGCCAAGCCGTCAAGCCCGTCAAGCCGTGCCGTCATATGCGAGCGTCCCGCACGCAGCGTGATGCGGGAAGAGGGCGCGGCCCGATCACAGCACCTTTCTCTCCGTTTTTCAGCGGTTTTCTCCGATTTTTCCTTTGGGGCGATTTCGGCGCAGCCCGACGGGCCGTCACGCCCAGTGGTCGAGAGCCAGCTTCGTGACGAGGGCGACGACCGTGCAGAGCAGGGCGGCGCGCACGAATCCGGCGCCCCTTCGGATGGCCGTACGGGCGCCGATGGCTCCGCCGGTGATGTTGGCGAGGGCCATCGCGGCGCCGGTCGCCCACAGGACGTGGCCGAGGGAGGCGAACAGGACGAGGGCTCCCAGGTCCGTGCCGACGGAGACCGCCTTGGCGGTGGCCGAGCCCTTCAGGAAGCCGGTGCCGAGCGTGGCGGTGAACAGGGCGACGAGGAGGACGCCGGTGCCGGAGCCGATGGCGCCGCTGTAGTAGCCGATGACGGCGACGGCAGCCAGGGCCCGGCGGCCGGGTCTGCGGGGCCGCTCCCCCGGCCCGTCCGGGGTGCGCCCCTGCGCGACGCCCGCGCCGAACAGGCCCCAGACGCCGACGGCCAGCAGGGTCACCAGGACCGCCGGCAGGAACACTCCCTCGGGCAGGTACGAGGCGGTCATCGCGCCCAGCAGGGAGGTCGGGATGCCGATCAGGGCCGCTCGGACGGTGCCCGCGCCGTCCAGGCCCACGCGTCTCGCGTACGTCAGGGCCGCGGACGAGGTGCCGGTGATCGCCACCAGCTTGTTCGTGCCGAGCAGCGTCGCCATGGGGGCGGTGGGCAGCAGCACCATCAGGGCCGGTACCTGCACCAGTCCCCCGCCGCCGACCACCGCGTCCAGCCATCCCGCCGCGAGCGCCACCGCGAGCAGCGCGCACCAGTCCACCCCGTCCACGGCCATCCCCCGATATCCCCGTGTCCCCCGTGCTTCCCCGCGCCCAACCGTGCGGTAATGGCGGGGAGTTGTGGGGTAATTCGTCCACAACGCAAAGGGAGCGGGGGGATCCTGGCGATGCTGCGTATCGAGGTCACGGGGGAGGATCTGGCGCGGCTCCGTGTCGCGCCGGACACCGATCCGCTGTGGGAGATCGTGCTGAGTCTGCATCTGCTGCAGAACCGTCAGGCGGCCGTGGTGTTCGACCCGTGGCGGCGCGAGGTGCGGGCGGCGCTCGCGCGGAGCGGGCTCACGGAGGTGACGGCGGCGCTGACCCGGCTGTCGCCGTGGGCCGCGTACTTCCCGGACTTCCTCACGCCCGGCCAGGGCGGCGGCGGCCTGGAGGAGGGGGTCGAGGCGGTGCTGAGCACGCCGCTGCGCAGGCTGTCGGCGGAGCTGTCCGAGGTGTACGCGCACGGGCCGGTGCCGCCGGGGGTACGGCGGCTCGCGGAGGGGGACGTGGGGGCGCTGGAGCGGCTCGGGCGGGCGCTGCGGGCGTACCACTCCATCGCGGTCGCGCCGTATCTGCCGGCGATGCGGGGCGCGGTCGCCGACGACCGGTCGGTGCGGGCGGAGGCGGCGCTGCGCGGGGGCGGGGCCGGGCTCCTGGAGAGTTACGGGCCCTCGGTGGCGCTGGACGCGGGGGCGCTGGTCGCCGCGTACCCGGTGGCGCGCCGACTGCCGCTGGGCGGGCGGCCGCTGACGATCGTGCCGGGGTTCTTCTGCGTGGTGGCGCCGGTCGTGCTGGCCGACGACACGCTCGACCCGGTCCTCGTCCACCCGCTGGGCCCGGCCCCGGGCTGGCTGGCCCGCACCCGCGCGCACGGCGCGGCTCCGCCACCGGTCACCCAACTGATCGGCCCGACCCGGGCCCTGGTCCTCGACGCGCTGGAACATCCGCGCACGACCGGCCAGTTGGCGGAGCTGCTCCGGCTGACGGCCTCGACGGCGAGCCGACACGCGACGGTCCTGCGCGAGGCGGGGCTCGTCACGTCGGAGCGGCGCGGGAACACGGTGCTGCACCGCAGAACGCCCCTCGGGGACGCGGTCATGGACGGGGGGCGTCTCGGAGGGGGCGCGGCGGGGGTCAGGCGCGGGGGGCCGTGAGGGAGGCGTGCAGGGAGCGGGCCGTGGCGTCCGTCAGGGAGGCGATCTGGTCGATCACCACGCGCTTGCGGGCCCGGTCGTCCGGGGCCTCGTCGAACAGGGCGCGGAACTGGGGGTCCAGGCCGTCGGGGGCGCGGGCGGTGAGGGCCTCGGCCAGTTCGGCCACGACGACGCGCTGGTCGGCGCGGAGCACCTCCTGCTGGGGGCGCTGCATCACGTAGCGGTCGGCGACGGCCTTGAGGACGGCGCACTCCAGGCGGGCGTCGCGCGGGACAACCAGTTCGGCCCCGTACCGGGTGAGGCGGCCCGAGCCGTACCTGGCTCGGGTGGCGCCCTCGGCGGCGAGGCAGAAACGGCCGATGAGCTGGCTGGTGGCGTCCTTCAGGCGGGCCTGCGCGACGGCGGTGCCGTCGTAGCCGTGCGGCCACCACTCCTGGTCGAGGAGCCGGTCGAGGGCGGCGGCCAGCTCGGCGGGGTCGGTGTCCGCCGGCACGTAGCGCCCGACGGCGACCGCGAAGACGTCGGCGCGCTCGGGCTCGGCGTGCAGCACGTTCGGGTCGAGGTGGCCCGCGTGCAGGCCGTCCTCCAGGTCGTGCACCGAGTACGCGACGTCGTCGGCCCAGTCCATGACCTGGGCCTCGAAGCAGGTGCGCCGGCCGGGCGCGGCCTCCCGCACCCAGTCGAAGACCGGCCGGTCGTCCTCGTACACACCGAACTTGGGCGAGTCGGGGTCGGTGGGGTGGGCGCCGCGCGGCCACGGGTACTTGGTGGCGGCGTCGAGGGCGGCGCGGGTCAGGTTGAGTCCTACGCTGACGAGTTCGCCGGTGCCGGGGGCGTGGACGAAGCGCTTCGGCTCGATGCGGGTGAGCAGGCGCAGGGACTGGGCGTTGCCCTCGAAGCCGCCGCAGTCCTCGGCGATCTCGTTGAGCGCCTGTTCGCCGTTGTGCCCGAAGGGCGGGTGGCCGAGGTCGTGCGAGAGGCAGGCCGTCTCGACGAGGTCGGGGTCGCAGCCGAGCGCCGCGCCGAGCTCCCGGCCGACCTGGGCGCACTCCAGGGAGTGGGTGAGGCGGGTGCGGGGGCTGGCGTCCCAGTGCCGGCTGCGGGTGCCGGGCGTGACGACCTGGGTCTTGCCGGCGAGGCGGCGCAGCGCGGCGGAGTGCAGGACGCGGGCGCGGTCGCGCTGGAACGCGGTGCGGCCGGGGCGCTTGTCGGGCTCGGGGGCCCAGCGCTCGGCCGCGGCGGTGTCGTAACCGGTGTCGGTGTCGTAACCCGTGTCGGTGTCGATGCCTGTGTCGTGCGGGCCGTTCGTGTTGCTGCGTTCCATGGGGCGACAGTAGACGGCACCACTGTCAGGCGGTCGCCAGATCCGGCAGAGCGGTGTGCGGGGCGGTCTGCGGGGCGCCGGTCAGCGCGGTGTCGTAGCGGTGCAGGACGAGGCGGGCGAGGGCCGGGTGGGTGCCGAGGGGGGCCGCCGCGATGCCGGGGGCGGCGGCCGCGGCCTGGGTGGCGAAGCGGCCCGGGGCCGTGAAGTAGGCGGCGACTGCGGTACGGGGCCTGCCCTGGGCGGCGAGGGCGCGGACGGCCGCCGGCACGTCGGAGGCCTCGGCCGAGCCCGGGTGGGCCGGGATCACGGGGACGCCGAGGCGGTGGGCCAGCAGGTCGGCGGTACGGCGGATGTCGACGGCGGCGTCGGGGTCGCGGGAGCCGGCGGCGGCGAGCACCACGCCGCTGCGGCGGCGGGCCCGTTCGGACTGCTGCGCCGGCCAGCCGGCCTCGGTCAGGCGGTCGTGGAGGGCGTCCGCGAGGAGGGGGTGGGGGCCGAGGGGGGCGGCGACGCGGGTGCGGAGGTGGTCGGCTGCGTCGGCCGCGCCGGGGATGTCGTGCTTGACGTGGTGGCCGCGCGAGAGGAGGAGGGGGACGAGGACGGCTCGGCCGGGGCGGAGTCGGGTGAGGGTGTCGGTGAGCAGGGGCTCGTCGAGTTCTATGTGCCCCAGGTGGACGGGGAGGGCGGGGCGGAGCTCCTGGATGCGATGGGCGAGGGCGGTGACGGTGGTGAGGGCGCGGGGGTCCCGGCTTCCGTGGGCCACGAGGACGAGGGCCGGTGGTTTCCTGCGGCCGCGCAGGGAGACGTGGCTGAGCTGGTCGCCGAGCTGGTCACTGATCATGGTGAGGAGTCCTGCCGTGCTGGTGGTGCCCGTGCTTTCGAACTCGTCCGTCATGGAGTGATCGTGCCGGGTGGGGGTTGCCGTGTTGTTGCGGGCCGGTGACGAGTGGTTGCCGCGGGATCACTGGGCGGGGGGTTCGTGGGTGAGCGGCGCCTCTGTGCGGGTGCCCCCGGCGGGGCGGGATCTTCGGTGAGCGGGGCCGGTGTGCGGGTGGTCCCGGCGCCGCCGTGGTGTGATCGCTCTCCTCTCGGGCCGCCGCCCGGTGGGGCTTCTCGCGCAGTTCCCCGCGCCCCTGGCGGGGCGCACCTGCCCCTCGACCTCAACTTGCCGCGGCCCTTCCCCCACCCATCCGCCACCTCCGGAGGCGTCGGCCCGGCGCCCCGCCTCGGGCAGCACCCCGGGCACGGGTATGCCCTCCCGTATCCCTGGTCCTGGGCAGTCCGCCGCCCACCGACGGCCGCGCGCCTGCGCGGCGGAGCCGCAGGTCGATACAGCGCCGGCCCGAAAGGAATGGCCCCGGGGCGCGAACCTTCTGCGGGGTCGTGGCGTCTGGGTCGGTGACAGGGAAGTTCCGCCGGCTCGTGCGAGGAGAGAGTCACCTTTGAAGCTGCCCGGAATCAGGTTGCGGCTGCCCCGGACCACGCGGGGGCGGCGCGTCGTCGTGCAGGCCCTCATGGGGCTGTGCGTGCTCGCGCTGCTGCCGGCGACGTGGCTGTTCGCGTCGACCGGTGACCGGGTCAAGGCGCTCGGGGACGTGCCCCGTACCGACGTGGCCGTCGTGTTCGGCGCGGGGCTGTGGGACGGGGAGCCCTCTCCCTATCTGGCCCACCGGCTCGACGCCGTGGCGGAGCTGTACCGTACGGGCCGCGTCCGGGCCGTCCTGGTCACCGGCGACAACAGCACCGAGGACTACGACGAGCCCGACGCCATGCGGGACTACCTGACCCGGCACGGCGTACCGGGACGCGCCGTCGTGAGCGACTACGCCGGGTTCGACACCTGGGACTCCTGCGCACGGGCCCGCAGGATCTTCGGGGTGCACCGCGCGGTCCTGGTCAGCCAGGGCTTCCACATCCGGCGGGCGGTGGCCCTGTGCGAGGCCGCCGGCGTGTCCTCGTACGGCGTCGGCGTGGACGAACCGCACGACGTGACCTGGTACGCGGGCGGCGCCCGGGAGGTCCTCGCGGCAGGCAAGGCGGCCCTCGACGCGATCGTCCGCCCCGACCCGCATTTCCTCGGCCCGCGCGAGAGCGGCATCGAGGACGCCCTGCGCCGCTGACCTCACGGCCGACCCCCGGGCGCGGGGAGGACCGCGTACCCCGTGCGTAACCGCCCCACCCCTCACCGCGTAACAACGGGCCCGCACGCTGACCCGTATGCACACGGTCACCGCCTCCGAGCCGCCCGCCGCCACCCCCACGCACTGCCCGTACTGCGCGCTGCAGTGCGGGATGCGGGTCGCCCCGGACGCCACGGTGAGCGGGCGGGAGGACTTCCCGGTGAACCGGGGCGCCCTGTGCGGCAAGGGCCAGAGCGCCGCCGAGGTCCTGTCGTCCCGGGTGCGGCTGACCGGCCCGCTCGTGCGCAGCGCCACGACAGGCCGCCTCGAACCGGCCGGCTGGGACGAGGCCCTGGACACGATCGCCGCGGCCCTCGACCGGGCCCGCACCGCGCACGGCCCGGACGCGAACGCCGTGTTCGGCGGCGGCGGCCTCACGAACGAGAAGGCGTACGCGCTCGGCAAGTTCGCCCGCACGGTGCTGCGGACCTCGCAGATCGACTACAACGGCCGGTTCTGCATGTCGTCGGCGGCGGCGGCCGGCCAGCTCGCGTTCGGGCTCGACCGGGGGCTGCCGTTCCCGCTGGAGGACATCCCGCGCACCGGCTGCGTCCTGCTCGTCGGCTCGAACCCGGCCGAGACGATGCCGCCCGCCCTGCGCTATCTGACCGAACTGAAGGCCAACGGCGGCACGTTGATCGTCGTGGACCCGCGCCGCACCCGTACCGCCGAACTCGCCGACCTGCACCTGGCCCCGCGCCCCGGCACGGATCTCGCGCTCGCCCTCGGCATGCTGCACCTCGTGGTGGCGCAGGGCCGCACCGACGAGGCGTACATCCGGGAGCGGACCTCGGGCTGGGAGGGGGCGCGGGCCGCCGCGATGGCGCACTGGCCGGAGTACGTGGAGCGGGTCACCGGTGTGCCGGTGCCGCGGCTGCGCGAGGCGGTCGACCTGTTCGCCGGGGCCGGTGAGGCCATGGTGCTGACCGCGCGCGGGCCCGAGCAGCAGGCCAAGGGCACGGACACGGTCTCCGCATGGATCAATCTGGCCCTCGCCACGGGCCGCCCGGGCCGCCCGCACTCCGGCTACGGCTGTCTCACCGGCCAGGGCAACGGGCAGGGCGGCCGCGAACACGGCCAGAAGGCCGACCAGTTGCCCGGCTACCGCAAGCTCGCCGACCCGGCCGCCCGCGCCCATGTCGCCGGGGTCTGGGGCGTGGCCCCGGAGTCGCTGCCCGGCCCCGGCCGCTCCGCGTACGAGCTGCTCGACGCGCTCGGCGGTGACATCCGCGCGCTGCTCCTCATGGGCTCGAACCCGGTCGTCTCGGCGCCCCGCGCGGCCCACGTCGAGCAGCGGCTGCGCTCCCTCGACTTCCTCGCCGTGGCCGACGTCGTCCTGTCCGAGACCGCCGAACTCGCGGACGTGGTGCTGCCGGTGACGCAGTGGGCGGAGGAGACCGGCACGGTCACGAACCTGGAGGGCCGCGTGCTGCTGCGCCGCCGCGCCCTCACCCCGCCGGACGGCGTCCGCTCCGACCTCGAAGTCCTCCGCGAACTCGCCGCCCGCCTCGCCCCCGACCTGGAGAAGGGCTTCCCGGCCGACCCCGAGGAGGTCTTCGGCGAGCTGCGCCGCGCCTCGGCCGGCGGACCCGCCGACTACGCGGGCATCTCCTACGAGCGTCTCGCCGAGGGCGACGGCGTCTTCTGGCCCTGCCCCGACCCGGACGGTCCGGGCACGCCCCGCCTCTTCCTCGACCGGTTCGCGCACGAGGACGGCCGGGCCCGGTTCGTGCCGGTGACGCACCGTCCGGCCGCCGAGGAGCCCGACGCGGAGTACCCGGTGCATCTGACGACGGGCCGGGTCGTCGCCCAGTACCAGTCGGGTGCCCAGACCCGCCGCGTCGACGAGCTGAACCGGGCGGCCCCGGGCCCCTTCGTCGAACTGCACCCCCGGCTCGCGGCGCGGCTCGGTGTGGCCGAGGGCGAGGACGTGGCCGTCGTCTCACGGCGCGGCCGCGCGGTCGCTCCGGCCCGTCTGACCCCAGGCATCCGCCCCGACACGGTCTTCATGCCCTTCCACTGGCCGGGCCCGGGCCGCGCCAACACCCTGACCAATCCCGCGCTGGACCCGACCTCACGCATGCCCGAGTTCAAGGTGTGCGCGGTCCGCGTCGAACGGGTGTAGGCGGGCATGCCCGTCGGGGAAATGCGCCCGAAGGGCATGCATTTCAGGGGCGCGGGGAACTGCGCGACCAGCCCCCACCGGGCGGCACTCGGCGACGAGACCGGCGGAGCTACGGTTCAAGCCGTCTCGCCCCGCACCCAGCCGAGGTAGCCAGGCGCACCCCGAACGACCGGGACGGCCACGATCTCGGGCGTGTCGTAGTCGTGGTGGTCCGTCAGCCAGCGTTCCAGCTCCGGGTACCGCGCCGCGGTCGTCTTCAGAAGCACCTGGTACTCCCGGGCCGTCTCGACCGCACCCTCCCACCGGTACACGGACGTCACCGCCGCGGACACCTGCGCGCACGCGGCGAGCCGGGCCTCGACGGCGCCGCGGGCCAGGGTGTCCGCCCGGTCCGGGGCGTCCGTCGTCGTCAGTACGGTCAGCACGGTCTCGTCGGTGATCTCCACGCCCCCATTGTGACCTCCGCGCCCCGCACCGCCGCCTGACGGAGCGTCCGGTCACCCGGTCGTACGCCCGCCCCGCACCCCGCGCCCCGTATCTTCCGCCACGCCGATGACCTGCGATGACGCATCCGTCACCCCGTCAGAACCCCTGCCCGACCCGAAAATCTGACGTGGCATCAGCAGGCGTGCGGCGGCGACTGGTACTTACCTCGGTCTTGCAGGGCGCGTCCGACGCCCGCGAAGGAGCTCCACCATGCGCACAGGCCGACCGCTGACCGCCGCCGCGTTCGCCGTCGCCCTCGCCGGGCTCGGCGCCGCCCCGGCCGCCGCCGCGCAGGGCGGGCTCGAGGTCTATCCCGCGACGGCCGCCCCGGGCACCACGGTCACCGTGGACACCACCGCGTGCGGCACCCGCGGCTCGGCGGCCGGTGACGCCCGCACGGTCGGCGCGGGCGCGTTCACGCTCGCCCCGGCCTCGGACGGCGACAACGCGGCGGGACGCTTCACGGTGCCCGCGTCGGCGCAGCCCGGCACCTACGAGATCGTCGCGAAGTGCGCCGGCGGGACGCGCGTCACCGGCGACCTCATCGTGTCGCTCGCCCAGGCCGACGCGTCGGGCGCGCAGATGCCGAAGGGGCATGTGAAGACGGGGGTCGGCGGCGCGCTCGGACCCGACCCCGTACAGACCGCGGCGGGCGTGGCGGCTCTGGCCGTCGCCGCCGCGGGCGGTACCTGGCTCCTGCATCGCCGGGCGAGAGGCGAGGGGATCTGAAGGGATCCGCAGGAGTCACCCGGACGGAACGGGTCGCGGACATCCTCCGCCGTCCGTGACCCGTCCGCCCACCGGTACCGCCAGTCCCCACCCCTCCGGCCGCACCCCCTCGCGGACCGGAGGGGCGGGAGACGTACGCCCCAGGAGGTCCCGTGCGATCGGGCAAGGCCGTCAACTCCGCGATAGCGACCGTCACCGCGATCTCCCTCGGCACGGGGGCCTGGCTGCTGTCCACCAACTCCGGCGGGCATCCGCCCCCGCAGCCGTCCGCGGCGCAGGCCCGTCCGGGCACCGACCGGTACGCCCCGCCCGGCGTGGCCCCGCTGTCCCCGTCCCCGCCCGACCGCATCCGCATCCCGTCCATCCGGGTCGACGCGCCGCTCATGGGGCTGCGGCTGACCCGGAGCGGCAGCCTCGACGTGCCGCCGCCGCAGAAGAAGAACCTGGCCGGCTGGTACGAGGCCGGGACGAAGCCGGGTGAGACGGGTACGGCGGTGGTCGCCGGGCACGTCGACAACGCCGACGGGCCCGCCGTCTTCTACGACCTGGGCGCCCTCACGCGGGGCCGCACGATCGAGATCGACCGGCGGGACGGTTCCGTGGCCGTCTTCACGGTGGACTCCGTCGAGGTCTACGACGCGAAGTCCTTCCCGGACCGGACCGTGTACGGGGCGAGCCGGCGCCCCGAGCTGCGGGTCATCACGTGTGGCGGCGCGTATTCCCGGGGTACCGGGTACGAGGGCAACGTAGTGGTCTTCGCCCACCTGACCTCCAGCCACCAGTAGCTCGTCGGCCGACCGCCGGTGGGAACTGCGCGAGAAGCCCCACCGGGCCGCACCCGCCGACGACGAGGAACCCGGCAGACGCGAAGGCGGCGCCCCGGCGCCGCCTCACAAGAGCCGGAAGGACCCGCGGAGCACCCCGTACCGCGGGAGAAACCGACGGGACGCCCCCGAGAAACACCCACCCCGCACGCTGAACAGCATGCCCGCACCGACCCCCCGCCCAGTGATCATCGGCACCGGCCTCGCCGGCACCCGCCTGGCCCAGCGCCTGGGCGAGGACGCCGTGCTCATCGGCGAGGAACCGCACGCCCCGTACAACCGCGTGCTCCTCGCCGAGGTCCTGGCCGGCACGTACGCCCCGGACGTCATCGCCCTCCCCCGCACCCCCGCCCCGCACCTGCGCACCCGCGCGGTCCGGATCGACCGGGAGCGCCGCGTGGTCCAGTGCGAGGACGGCACCGAAGTCCCGTACGAGACCCTGGTCCTGGCCACCGGCTCGAACCCGGTGCTGCCCCCGCTGCGCGGCCTGTTCGCCCCCGGCGCCGCCGAACTCCCCCTGGACGTGCACGCGTTCCGCACGATGGACGACTGCCTCGCCCTGTCGCGGGCCGTCACCGAGGGCACCCGCGCGGTCGTCATCGGCGGCGGTCTGCTGGGCGTGTCGGCGGCCCGCGCGCTGGCCCGGCGCGGCGCCCAGGTGGTGCTGACGCAGCAGGCGGAGCGGCTGATGGAGCGCCAGCTCGACCCGCGTTCGAGCGCGCTGGTGCGCCGGCACCTCGCCGAGCTGGGCGTCGAGATCCACACCGAGTGCCGGGTCCGCGGCGTCCGCGTCGAGGACGGCCACGTCCGCCGCGTCGAACTGCACGACGGCTTCATGCTCGACACCGACGTCACCGTGCTGGCCTGCGGGGTGCGCCCCCGCACCGGTCTCGCGCAGGCCGCGGGCCTCGACGTGCGCAAGGGGATCGTCGTCGACGACGAGCTCCGCACCAGCGACCCGCACATCCGCGCGGTCGGCGACTGCGCCCAGCACGCCGGCACGGTCTACGGCCTGGCCACCCCCGCCCTCGAACAGGCGGACGCGCTCGCCGCGCTCCTGACGGGTACCGAGGCCGCCTACACCGGCACCCGCACCCTGACCCGCCTCACCCTCCCGCACGAGGCCGGCCCCCTGGACCTCGCCGCGTTCGGCGAGCCCGACCCGCTGCCCGGCGACGACGTCGTGCAGCTCACCGACGCCACCCGCGGCACGTACCGCAAGGTCGTGGTCCGCGGCGACCGGCTGGTCGGCGGCGTCCTGGTCGGGGAGCTCGCCAGCGTCGGCGCGCTCGCCCACGCCTGGGAGGCGAACGAATCCCTGGCCGCCGACGACGCCGTCGGCGCGCCACTGCTCCATCTGCTCACCCACGACGGAGGCCTCTGACATGCCCACCCTCGTTCTCATCGGCCACGGCATGGTCGGCCAGCGCTTCCTCGAAGCCGCCGCCGAGCGCGGCCTGACCCGCAGCCACCGCGTCGTCGTGCTCTGCGAGGAGCCGCGCCCCGCCTACGACCGGGTCCAGCTCACCTCGTACTTCTCGGGCACGACGCCCGAGGAACTGTCCATGACGGACCCGGAGTTCATCGCCGAGCACGGCATCGAGCTGCACGTCGGCGACCCCGCCGTCGAGGTCGACCGCGCGAGCCGCACCGTGCGGGCCCGGTCCGGCCTGGAGATCACGTACGACACGCTGGTCCTGGCCACCGGCTCGTACCCGTTCGTGCCGCCCGTCCCCGGCAAGGACGCGACGGGCTGCTTCGTGTACCGCACGATCGAGGACCTGTACGCGATCGAGGAGTACGCGAAGAACCACGCGACGGTCGGCGCGGTCGTCGGTGGCGGGCTGCTCGGCCTGGAGGCGGCGGGCGCGCTCAAGGGGCTCGGACTGACCACGCACATCGTGGAGTTCGCGCCGCGCCTGATGCCGGTGCAGGTCGACGATGGCGGGGGCGCGGCCCTGCTCAGGACGATCGGCGACATGGGGCTGAGCGTCCACACGGGCGTCGGCACCCAGGAGGTCGTCACCGGCGACGACGACTCCGTACGGGCGATGAAGCTGTCGGACGGCTCGGAGCTGGCGACCGACCTCGTCGTCTTCTCGGCCGGGGTACGGCCGCGCGACCAGCTGGCCCGCGACATGGGTCTGACGGTCGGAGAGCGCGGCGGCGTAGCGGTCGACGCGGAGTGCCGCACCAGCGACCCGGCGGTGTTCGCGATCGGCGAGTGCGCCATGGCCGTGGACGGCCGGGTGTACGGGCTCGTGGCGCCGGGCTACGAGATGGCGCAGACGGCCGCCGACGCGATCCTGGGCACGGCGGGCGACGGGTTCACCGGCGCCGACCTGTCCACCAAGCTGAAGCTGCTCGGCGTGGACGTGGCCTCGTTCGGCGACGCGCACGGGGCGGCGGAGGGCTGCCTCGACGTCGTCTACTCGGACTCGCGCTCGGGCACGTACAAGAAACTCGTGATCGGCGCCGAGGGAGAGCTGCTCGGCGGCATCCTGGTCGGGGACGCGGACGCGTACGGGACGCTGCGGGCGCTGACCGGCACCGTGCCGCCCGTCGCGCCGGAGGCCCTCGTCCTGCCGGCCGGTGCGGGCGCCCCCGCTCAGCTCGGCCCGGAGTCGCTGCCCGACGACGCCGTCATCTGCTCCTGCCACAACGTCACCAAGGGCGAGATCTGCGCGCACACCTCGCTGCCCGAGGTGAAGAAGTGCACCAAGGCCGGGACAGGCTGCGGGAGTTGCGTCAAGCTCATCGGGCAGCTGCTGCCGAAGTCCGGCGACGGCGGCCTGTGCGGCTGCTTCGCGCTGACCCGGCAGGAGCTGTACGAGATCGTGCGGGTCAAGCGGATCACGACGTTCGCGCGGGTCCTCGACGAGCACGGCCGGGAGACGGCGCGCGGCGGCGAGGGCTGCGAGGTGTGCAAGCCGACGGTCGGCTCGGTCATCGCCTCGCTCGCCCCGTCGATCGGCGCGGACGGCTACGTCCTCGACGGCGAGCAGGCGGCCCTCCAGGACACGAACGACCACTTCCTCGCCAACCTCCAGAAGAACGGCTCCTACTCGGTCGTGCCCCGGGTGCCCGGTGGCGAGATCACCCCGGAGAAGCTCATCGTGATCGGCGAGGTGGCCCGCGACTTCGGCCTCTACACGAAGATCACGGGCGGCCAGCGCATCGACCTCTTCGGGGCGCGCGTGGATCAACTCCCGGCGATCTGGGGACGATTGGTCGACGCGGGCTTCGAGTCGGGGCACGCGTACGGGAAGGCGCTGCGCACGGTGAAGTCCTGTGTCGGGCAGACCTGGTGCCGCTACGGGGTGCAGGACTCGGTCCGCATGGCCATCGACCTGGAGCTGCGCTACCGGGGCCTGCGCTCCCCGCACAAGCTGAAGTCGGCGGTGTCCGGCTGTGCCCGCGAGTGCGCGGAGGCCCAGTCGAAGGACTTCGGCGTGATCGCCACGGCCAACGGCTGGAACCTGTACGTGGGCGGCAACGGCGGCATGACCCCGCGCCACGCCGACCTGCTCGCGCAGGACCTGAGCGACGCCGAACTGATCCGGCTGATCGACCGCTTCCTGATGTTCTACATCCGCACCGCCGACCGCCTGGAGCGGACCTCTACCTGGCTGGACCGGATCGAGGGCGGCCTCGACCACGTACGGGACGTCGTCGTCCACGACCGGCTCGGCATCTGCGACGAGCTGGAGTCCCTGATGCGGGCGCACGTCGCGAACTACCGCGACGAGTGGGCCGAGACCCTCGACGACCCCGAGCGGCTCGCCCGCTTCGTCTCCTTCGTGAACGCGCCCGGCACCCCCGACCCGACGGTCCGCTTCGTCCCGGAGCGCGACCAGATCAAGCCCGAACTGCCGCTGATCTCGCTGGCCTCCCTGGAAGGAACCGCAGCCCGATGACCCTGACGACGATCGCCCCCGCGACCACCGTGCAGCTCGCTCTGGACGATGAGTGGCTGGAGGTGTGCGACCTCGACCGGCTCGTCCCCGGCCGGGGGGTCGCCGCCCTCCTGCCCGACGGCCGGCAGGCCGCCCTGTTCCGCGACCGCGCCGGGCGGGTCTACGCCATCGACAACACCGACCCGTTCACCGGCGCGGCCGTCCTCTCGCGCGGCCTGCTCGGCACCGCCGAGGGCCGCCCGTTCGTCGCCTCCCCGCTCCTGAAGCAGCGCTTCGACCTGGAGACGGGCCGCTGCCTCGACGACGAGGGGATCGCCGTCGAGGCGTACGAGGTGCGCGCGGCCTGACCCGTCGGCGGGCGCTCCGGCGGGTCAGTCGATGCCGGAGCGCTCCACGCCCGCCACGATCCATCTCTGGAACAGCAGGAACACGAGCAGCAGCGGCAGGATCGACACGGCGGCCGCCACGAACAGCTCGTGCAGCCGCACCACTTGAGCCGTCGTGAACGAGGACAGCGCCACCTGGACCGTCCAGGAGTTCCGGTCCTGCCCGATGACCAGCGGCCACAGGAACGAGTTCCACGCGCCGATGAACACGATCGTGCCGACGGCCGCGAAGACGGGCCGGGAGTTCGGCACGACCACCCGCCAGTACGTACGCCAGTAGCCGAGCCCGTCGACCCGCGCCGCGTCCTCCAACTCCCCCGGGAACCCGAGGAAGTACTGCCGGAAGACGAAGCAGGCGAACGCCGAGAACAGGGTCGGCACGATCAGTCCGCGCAGCGTCGACACCCAGCCGAGCGAGGACACCAGCACGAAGCTCGGCACGAACGTGACGGCCGCCGGGACCATCAGCGTGCCGAGGATCGCGTAGAAGACCTTGTTCGCGTGCCGGTACGGAATGCGGGCCAGACCGTATCCCGCCAGCGAGGCCAGCACGAGGGTGCCGAGGGTCGTGGCGACGGCGATGAGCGCCGAGTTGAGCAGGGAACGCGCGAACGGGACCGAGCTGTCCTCGAACAGCTCGGTGACATTGCCCCAGCGCAGGTCCGAGGGGAAGAACGTCCAGTCCGGAGAGGTGATCTCCTGCTCGGTCGCCAGGCCGTTGCGGACCAGGAGGTAGAACGGGACGAGGAAGAGCAGGGCGAGGGCGACGAGCAGCGCGAGCCGCAGGGCGCGCCCGGCCCGCACCAGCCCGTCGTCCCGGTACCGGTGGGGCCTGCGGGAAGTGCTCACGCGTCGGCCTCCTTCCTGCCGAGCCCGAACCAGCGGGCCTGCCCGATCGTCACGACCGCGACGATCAGCGCGAGCAGTACGGCGCCGGCGCTGCCGAGGCCGAGGTTCTGCCCCTGGCCGAGCGCCAGGTAGTAGAGGTAGACGAGGGGCGGGCGGGCGTAGGGCGGGTACCCGCGGGCGTCGGACAGCAGGTTGTAGAACTCGTCGAAGGCCTGGAAGGCGTTGATGACGAGCAGCAGGACGACGGCGACGGACGTCGTGCGCAACTGCGGGAACGTGATGTGCCGGAACACCTGCCAGCCCGGCCGCGCCCCGTCGACGGCCGCCGCCTCGTACAGCGTCGGACTGATCCGCTGGAGCCCGGCCAGGAAGAGGATCATGTAGAAACCGGCCTGGAGCCAGAGCCGTACGGTGACGATGCCCAGCCAGTACCAGGGCGGGTCCGTGGTGGACAGCCAGGCGATCTGGTCGACGTCCACGTAACCGAGCAGAGTGTTGGCCAGCCCGAAGCGCACCCCGTTGAACAGCGACATCTTCCAGATGAGGGCCGCGACGACGTAGCTGCACGCGGCCGGCAGGAAGAAGACGGACCGGAAGAAGGCCTGGGCGCGCCGCAGCCGGTTCACCATGAGGGCGAGGGCGAGCGAGGCGGCGTAGGTCGTCGGCACGATGAACAGCGTGAACAGGCAGAACGTCCACAGGCTGCTGGTGAACGCCTCGTCGCGCAGCAGCGCCGTGTAGTTGCCGAAACCGACGAACTCGGTGGGCGTCACGGTGTTGTGTGCGTCGAAGAAGCTGAGGTAGACGCTCCAGCCGAGCGGCACGTAAGTGAAGACGAGCAGCCCGAGCAGGAACGGCCCGACGAACACCCAGAACCACCGGGCCCGATGCTTCTCCTTCCCTAGCCTGCCTTGCTTCCCTCGTCTGCCTTGTCTCTCTCGGCCGTCTTGTTTCTCTCGGCCGTCTTGTTTCTCTCGGCTTTCTTGTTTCTCTCGGCTCACTTGCTCTTCACGCGGTCGAGCTCGGCCGACACCTTCCGCACGACGGTCTTCAGCTCGCTGTCCGGGTTCGCGCCGTCCTTGATGATCCGGTTGAGCGCGTCCTGGTACGCGGTCTGCGCGGCCGGGGTCCACAGCAGTGGCTGGGCGAAGCCGTGGTCGGTGGTGAACCGGACGGCGTCGGCGGCGGCACCCGAGCGCAGCTTGGCGGCCTTCTTCGCGAGGGAGATCCGGGCGGGGATGTGGAAGCCGTAGGAGAGCGCGAAGTCCTCCTGGTAGTCGGTGCGTTCGATCCACAGCCACTTCAGGTAGTCCTTGGCGGCCTGGGTGTGCGCGGTGCGGGTGGAGACGGCCGCGGCGTAGGCGCCGACCGGGACGGCGGGCCGGCCCTGCGCGCCGTCCTTCGGGAACGGCAGCACCCCGAAGTCGTCGCCGAGCGCCTTCTGGACGACGGGCAGCGCCCACAGTCCGGACCACTGCATGGCGGTGAGGCCCTGGACGAACGCCGACGGGTCCGACCAGTCCGCGGGGGCGCCGAGCAGCAGTGACTTGTCGGCGTAGAGCTGGTGGAGCTTGCCGAGGGTGCGGGCCGCGGCGGGGTCGTCGAAGCCGACCTTGCCGTCCTCGGTGACGAGTTCGAGCCCGGCCGCGAGCAGCGGCGTCCCGCCGAGCACCCCGGCCCCCGCGTCGTTCCCGAGAAAGAGCCCCTTGACCTTCTTGCTCGTCAACTTCTTCGCCAAGTCGACGAGTTGATCAAGCGTCCGAGGCGGCTCAACCCCTGCGCTCTCCAGCAGACTCTTCCGGTAGTAGAGCATCTGCATGTCGACGACCTGCGGGATGCCCCAGATCTTCCCGTCGTACGTCTTCGGCGCGAGGACCGCCTGGTTGAAGTCGTCCTTGACACCCTCGAACAGGTCGGTGAGGTCCACGACCTGCTTGCCCTGGATCTGGTCCAGGGTCGGCCCGTTGACCTCGAACACGTCCGGGCCCGACTTCGTCAGCAGCGCGGCGGCGGTCTGCTGGTCGTAGTTGCCGGGCCGCCACTGCACGCCGACCCGCGCCTTGTCGTAGGCCGCCGCGTACTTCTTCACGGCCTGCTCGGTGCCCTGTTCGCCGTACTGGTGGTACCAGTGCGAGAGCTTCGGACCGCTGCCGCCGCCTCCGTCGTCGCCACCGCCGTCCCGGCCGGTGTTCGATCCGCACGCGGTGAGCAGTCCGAGCGCGGCGGCGCTCCCGAGCATTCCTCTACGGCTGATGGTCATGCTGTAGCCCCCAGTTGTCCGTCCGTGGCCCGTACACATGCATCCGTACACATGAACTCGACCGCCCAACGATCAACCATGCAAGGGAATTACGACAGACCCACTACAGCGGCGTGACGTCTCATCCCTTGAACGCACTGTCGTACGCGACGCCCGTGAGCTGCTCGGACGCGGCCCAGAGCCGTTCGCCCGCCGTG
Organism: Streptomyces sp. NPDC050145; assembly: GCF_044460245.1. Lineage (NCBI taxonomy): Bacteria > Bacillati > Actinomycetota > Actinomycetes > Kitasatosporales > Streptomycetaceae > Streptomyces > Streptomyces sp. NPDC050145. The sequence goes on from NZ_JBITJS010000005.1 coordinate 285,669, forward strand.
TCGTCGAGCGTCCACGGCGCCCGCCAGGACCTGCCCGGGGCGCCGCGCGTCATCAGCACACGGGGCCCGTAGAAGTCATCGGGACGGACGTCGGGAACGGTGGCGGCGTAGAGGGTGGGCAGGGCGCCGCCCTCGGCGGGCTGGGCGAAGATCCGATTGCCCAGCTCGAAGATCCGCTCGGCGCCCTTGCGGCCCTCCATGCGTGCGCCGCGCGTCTGGAGCGAGGTCGCGGCGTAACCGGGGTGGGCGGCGGCCGCGACGAGTGCGGTGCCGGCGGCGGTCGCCCGCCGCGCCAACTCGTGCGTGAACAGCAGATTGGCCGTCTTGGACCGCCCGTACGCGATCCACTTGCTGTACTTCCGCTCGCTGTTGAGGTCGCCGATGTCGATGTTGGCGAGGGCGTGCATCCCGCTGGAGACGCTGACGACGCGGGGCGCGGGAGCGGCGAGCAGGCTGGGGAGCAACAGGCCGGTCAGCGCGAAGTGCCCCAGGTGGTTGACCCCGAACTGGGTCTCGAAGCCGTCGGCGGTGAGGGAGTGGGGCAGGGCCATGACCCCGGCGTTGTTGACGAGCAGGTCGAGGGTGCGGTCCTGCCACGCCTCGGCGAACGCCCGTACGGACGCGAGGTCCCCGAGATCGAGCGCCGCGAACTCGACCTCCGCCCCCGGCACCTCCTTCTGGGCCTGCTCGACGGCGGCGCTCCCCCGCGCCTCGCTCCGGCACGCGAACACGACCCGCGCGCCGGCCCGGGCGAGCTCCCGCGCGGTGACGTATCCGATGCCGCTGTTGGCCCCGGTGACGACGGCGGTCCGCCCGTGCTGGTCGGGGATCCGGTTCGCGTTCCATGCGGCGCTCATCGTGGGGCCTCTCTCCTGGTGCGTCGGCGGCGGGGTTACCGCAGAGTACGCCCCGCGCCCGGCGCTCAGTCCCGGCGAATCAGCTCCGGGTCGATCCGTCTCCCGATCAGCGGAAGCGAGCCGAGGGCGGCGATCCCGACGACCCCGAGCGCGCTGCCGATCAGGAGCGGCACCCCGTCCCCGTCCCAGAACACCTCGCCGCCGCCGCTGACCAGATAGCTGGACTCGACGAGCTTCCCGGTGACCAGGGCGAGGACGAGCCCGACCCCCAGAGGCATGACGACCTGCGCCACCTGCACGGCCCGCAACGTCCGCCGCCTCGTCCCGAGCAGCGTCAGCGCGGTGACCTGCACCCGCCGCTCGACGGCCCGGTCCCCTGCGGCGACGAGGTAGGCGGCGACCCCGATGATCAGGCCCAGGACCATGCCGACGCCGAGGAGGGATTTGATGAGGGCGACTTGGCGGATGCCGTCGATGTTGATGCCGACGGGGTCTACCTGGGCTACGGGTGCGACGGCGCCAATGCCGTCGAGGACGGTGCGGACTGTGTCGGTGTCCGATCGGGAGGCCAGGATGATGCTCGCGCCTTCGGGCCGGCTGCCCGGCGGGAGCGCCGAGGGTGGTACGAGGACGGACGCATCGTCCGCCGCTGAAAGACCGTACGAGGACACGCGCACGACGCTCTCCGGAACGGTCAACTTCCACATGTGCGGACGTCCGTCCCGGCGCAGACGCACCGGGAAGACAGCGCCCGGCTTCGCCTGCGGGTCTGCCACGCCCTGTGAGCTGCGCAGCAGCTGGGTCCTTCCGTCCACACAGCCGCCCAACCGCTCGGTCATCGCAGCAAGTTGGTCACAGGTGGCGATGAGGATGTCCACGCTCGGTTCGTTCCGCTCCGATTGAAGGTCCCGCCATGATGCCGTGGCCGTGACCTGTGCGCGGACCTGCGCAATCCGGCCCATCCCCCGGATCTGCGCATCCGACAACTGCTCGGCCTGGATCGAGTACTCCTGCTCGGGCGAGTCGTTCCGGTACACCTGGTCCAGTTCGATCAGCACGCCCTGGGTCAGGGACGCAGCGAAGACAACGAGTACCAGACCCGTGGCTACGCGAAGCGCACTCCCCGCCTCCACCTCGTTGCGTCGCATGGCCAGGCCGAGAGCGAAAGAACGGGTGGAGGCCGCCACTCGCCGAGCGAGGAACTGGGCGAGGACCGGCAGACTGAGGGCGAGTCCCGCACCGATGAGAACGACCGAGGCGGGGATGAGGATCGCGGAGAGTCCCGTCGTGCGGGGCGCGTGCCCCGTGGCCCCGGCCACGCAGTAGCCGGCGGCGATGCCCGTACCCGCGAGCAGCGGAAGGAATCCCCACCGTGTGGGTCGGCGCGCTGCCGCGCTGCGCCGCACCGAGAGCGGGCTCCCCACGGCGTCCCGCGTTCCGGCACGGCTCACGAACCAGGCGAGCAAGGGGCACCCCACCAGACAGGCGACTAGGGTCACCGCGCTCGGCGCGCCGTCCTCCGGGTACCACTTCAGGCCGGGAAGACCGGCCCTGGCCCCCACCTGGTTGAGTACGAGGTACAGCCCCAGTCCGCACAGCCCGGCCAGGAGCGCGGAGACGACGGTCTCCGCCGCGTTGACCCGCTGGGTCCCCTTGGCGCTCAGGCCGACCAGGCGCAGTGCAGCGAGCCTGCGGGCCCGGCTGGCGGCGGACAGTCGTGCGCAGACGGCGAGGAAGACGCCGAGGGGGAGCAGGACGACTCCGACCATGGTGAAGCGGACGATGTCGAGTGCGCCCTCTTCGATGGTCGGCGTACCGACGTAGGGCTTGCCGAAGCTGTCGATGCGATAGCCGTCCGGGAGGTGCGCATGGCGGACACCGATGTACGCGAAGAGTTCGTCGGGGTCGGCCACTCCCCCGCGATCGATGACGCCAGCCTGCCGTCCGGGCAACCGCTGCTTGAGTCCGGGCTGTTCGGCCAGGATCTCAGCCAAGTGCGGCGAGACGAAGACCTCACCCGGCCGGGGCGGCCGGTCAAGGCCGGGCGGGACCGGTGCGGCCTCGGTCCTGCCCGGCGCAATGAAGACCCGAGTGAGCTGCCGGGATCCATAAGGGTCATCTCGCGTCAGTGCAAGGGGAGATGCCTCGCGCCCGTACCGGGCCGGCCCGGACATCGTGGGTTCACGGGCGGCGACGCGCGCGTCACGGGCTTCGAGAATTCCGGAGATGGACAGCACGATGGCGAGGCAGCACACTCCGACGGCACCACCGGCCACCATCAGGACGAACCGGACCCGATTGCCGCGGCCCGAACCGGCTAACAGGCGCAGGCCGAGAAGGAATTCCCTCATGACGCACCCTCCGGACAAAGCATTCCGTCGGTCATGACGTAGCGGGCGTCGGCCCGCGCGGCAACAGTCGGATCGTGTGTGACGAGCACGACCGCCGTGCCCTGCGCCTTGGCCAGAAGCAGGAACTCCTCCAGGACCGTGTTCGCGTTGGCGCTGTCCAGGGATCCGGTCGGCTCATCGGCGAACACCACTGCTGGGCGGTGGATCAGAGCCCGCGCTACCGCGACGCGTTGGCTCTGGCCGCCCGACACCTGGGCCGGGCGTCGGTCGCGGACGGAGTCGAGCCCGAGCCGCCGCAACACATCCCCCGCAAGGGCGAGCGCCTCCCCCTTGCGCTGCCCGGCCAGCCGCAGCGGCAACGCCGCGTTCTCCTCCACAGTCAGCTCCGGCAGCAACTCCCCGTATTGAAAAACGAACCCGAACCGCTCGCGCCGAAGCGCACTGAGTTCCTCGTCGTCCAGCTCGCCCAGCACATTCCCTTCGAACCACACCTCCCCCTCCGACACGGGGAGCACCCCGGCCAGGCAGTACAACAGCGAGGACTTCCCCGACCCGCTCTGCCCCGTCACGGCGACCACCTCACCGCGCCGCACAGCGAGGGACACCCCTTTGACCGCCGGAGTCGCTCCGTAGTGGAGCGCGACATCGCGGGCGGCCAGTACCTCTGACGTCTCTGAGAACACCTGCATCCAGCCCTCCCGAAACGGCCCGGGACGGCTCCGTCGCACACCCCGGGCCGACATGTGATCAGTCAGCGACGGTTGTAGTGCACGGGGTGCGAGCAGTTGTCGGGATTCAGCGATCCCCGGTCCCGGCATGCCCGCAGATACGCGTCCATCGTGTACCGCTCGGCCCCGTCCCAGTTGGAGTGATGCATGGTGACGGTCTTGTTCTGCTTGCCGTTGTACCGAACCCAGTCGTGCCCCTCGACCTTCACCAGCACATACACGTTGTGCCCGTCAGTGTCGGACTTGTCCGTCAAGTCACCGCGCCACTCGAAGGATCCGTGATTGACGCCCGGCGCGTTGAGCCGGTACTCGGCATGTTCGAACAACACGCCGCCACTTTTGCGGGCCGGCAACTCATGCCACGAAGCCGCCACCGCCACCCCCGCCCCACCCACGAACACCCCGGCGGCAACCAGCCCCACCACACCGTTCTTCACACTCCGCAAACGCACGACGCGCACACCCTCCGAGTAACCCCGGCCGCTCCAGCGGCGGGCCGGGGATCACAGACAGTAGCCGTACGAAAAGTGCCGAACCGATTACTCAAAGTGACGATCACTTGATGGGGTGATCCTCGCGCGGGCCCGGAACGCCGGGGAAACGAAAAAGCGGCACCCCCCGCACAGGGGTGCCGCTCTCTCGTAGGTGACCGGGGCCGCCGAAGGACCGGTGAGGGTCAGGGACCGACGGCGGCTCCGGGGTTCACGCGTGGGGGTCAGCGGTGGTCGCTGCCCTCCGACGAGGAGGCCGCACGGCCCGCCTCGAGGCGCGCGACGGGGATGCGGAACGGGGAGCAGGAGACGTAGTCGAGGCCGACCTCGTGGAAGAAGTGGACCGACTCCGGGTCACCGCCGTGCTCGCCGCAGACGCCGAGCTTGAGGTCGGGGCGCGTGGCGCGGCCGGCCTCGACGGCGTTGCGGACGAGGGAGCCGACGCCGTCCCGGTCGATCGTCTCGAACGGGGAGACGCCGAAGATGCCCTTCTCCAGGTACGCCGTGAAGAAGGAGGCCTCCACGTCGTCGCGGGAGAAGCCCCACACGGTCTGCGTCAGGTCGTTCGTGCCGAAGGAGAAGAACTGCGCGGCCTCGGCGATCTGACCGGCGGTGAGCGCGGCGCGCGGCAGCTCGATCATCGTGCCGATGGCGAGCTTGAGCTTGACGCCGGTCGCGGCCTCGACCTCGGCGATGACCTGGTCGGCCTCCTCGCGGACGATCTCCAGCTCCTGGACGGTGCCGACGAGCGGGATCATGATCTCGGCGCGCGGGTCGCCCTTGGCGTTCTTGCGCTCGGCGGCGGCCTCGGCGATCGCGCGGACCTGCATGGTGAACAGGCCGGGGATGACCAGACCGAGGCGGACACCGCGCAGACCCAGCATCGGGTTCTGCTCGTGCAGGCGGTGCACGGCCTGGAGGAGCCGCAGGTCGTTCTCGTTCGCGTCCTTGCGGGACTCGGCGAGCGCGACACGCACCGACAGCTCGGTGATGTCGGGCAGGAACTCGTGCAGCGGCGGGTCGAGGAGGCGGACGGTGACCGGGAGGCCGTCCATCGCCTCGAAGAGCTCGATGAAGTCCTTCTTCTGGAGCGGGAGCAGCGCCTGGAGGGACTCCTCGCGCTCACTCTCCGTGTCCGCCAGGATCAGGCGCTCGACGAGCTCGCGGCGGTCGCCGAGGAACATGTGCTCGGTGCGGCACAGGCCGATGCCCTGGGCGCCGAAGCGGCGGGCGCGCAGCGCGTCCTCGGCGTTGTCCGCGTTGGCGCGGACCCGCAGGCGGCGGACCCGGTCCGCGTACGCCATGATCCGGTGCACGGCGCCGACGAGCTCGTCGGCATCGTCGGCGCCGGCGTGCATGCGGCCCTCGAAGTACTCGACGACCGGGGACGGGACGACCGGCACCTCACCGAGGTAGACCTTGCCGGTGGAGCCGTCGATGGAGACGACGTCGCCCTCCTCGACGACCACGCCGGAGGGGGTGGTCATCCGGCGGCGCTTGGTGTCGACCTCGAGCTCCTCCGCGCCGCAGACACAGGTCTTGCCCATGCCGCGGGCGACGACGGCCGCGTGGGAGGTCTTGCCGCCGCGCGAGGTCAGGATGCCCTCGGCGGCGATCATGCCGTCCAGGTCGTCGGGGTTGGTCTCGCGGCGGATCAGGATGACCTTCTCGCCGGAGCGGGACCACTTGACGGCCGTGTAGGAGTCGAAGACGGCCTTGCCGACGGCCGCGCCCGGGGAGGCGGCGATGCCGCGGCCGATCTGGTCGACCTTCGCGTCCTCGTCGAACTTGGGGAACATCAGCTGGGCGAGCTGCGCGCCGGTGACGCGCTGCAGGGCCTCGGCCTCGTCGATGAGGCCCTGGTCGACGAGCTGGGTCGCGATGCGGAAGGCGGCACCGGCGGTGCGCTTGCCGACGCGGGTCTGCAGCATCCACAGCTGGCCGCGCTCGATGGTGAACTCGATGTCGCAGAGGTCCTTGTAGTGGTTCTCAAGGGTCTGCATGATCTGCATGAGCTGGTCGTACGACTTCTTGTCGATCTGCTCCAGCTCGGCCAGGGGGACCGTGTTGCGGATGCCCGCGACGACGTCCTCGCCCTGCGCGTTCTGCAGGTAGTCGCCGTAGACGCCGGCGTGGCCGGAGGCGGGGTCGCGGGTGAAGGCGACGCCGGTGCCCGAGTCGGGGCCGAGGTTGCCGAAGACCATCGAGCAGATGTTGACCGCGGTGCCGAGGTCGCCGGGGATGCGCTCCTGCCGGCGGTACAGCTTGGCTCGGTCGGTGTTCCAGGAGTCGAAGACCGCGTGGATCGCGAGGTCGAGCTGCTCGCGGGCGTCCTGCGGGAAGTCGCGGCCGGCCTCGGTCTTGACGATCTTCTTGAACTTGGTGACGAGCTTCTTGAGGTCGGCCGCCTCGAGGTCGGTGTCGACCGTGACCTTCTTGGCGTGCTTGGCCTTCTCGAGCTCTTCCTCGAAGAGGTCGCCGTCGACGTCCAGCACGGTCTTGCCGAACATCTGGATGAGGCGGCGGTACGAGTCCCACGCGAAGCGGTCGTCGCCGGCCTGCTTGGCGAGGCCCTGCACGGACTTGTCGGAGAGGCCGATGTTCAGGACCGTGTCCATCATGCCGGGCATGGAGAACTTGGCGCCCGAGCGGACGGAGACGAGCAGCGGGTCGTCGGCCTGGCCGAGCTTCTTGCCCATCTGCCGCTCGAGGGCGTCCAGGTGGGCGGACACCTCGTCACGCAGTGCCACCGGCTCCGAACCACTGTCGAGGTAGACCTTGCAGGCCTCGGTGGTGATGGTGAAGCCGGGAGGGACCGGAAGACCCAGGTTGGTCATCTCGGCGAGGTTGGCACCCTTGCCGCCGAGGAGGTCCTTGAGGTCCTTGTTTCCCTCGGTGAAGTCGTAGACGAACTTCGCTACCTGGGGAGTGTTGTTTTCCGACACGGGTCTCGACCCCTTGAGGCTCGGTGGCTGCCCTGACGGCCAGGAACATACCCAGATCCAAGGCTGATGGGTACGTCCACTCAGCCGTCCTGGGGCCCTAACCACCCGTCCGCCAGCAGATTGAAAGTAATGGGTTGGCAAGGTCGCCTGGCGCTATTCGTTCATTTCTTGAACTCACAACTCCCGTAGACCCGCTAAAACGCTCACATGAGCGGGCTCACAGCTCACTTGCGTTCACATCATAAATGATCGCGCAGTGGCACTCAGTGCCAGGCATTGAAGAAGCGCAGTCAGCGAATAAGCGCTCATCTGAGCGCAACCCCTATCAGGGGTGGCGAGGATCACGCGCCGGAAGAGCCCGTTCGGACACCCGGATTTCAGCATCCGGACAGCACGGAGGCGCCCGCCGGTCATCGACCGACGGGCGCCTCGACCCGAATGAGCGCCGCTCATCTGTGCGCGGCGTACGGCTCAGCCCCCGGAGGTGTCCAGCTCCGCGTCCTCCGAGACGCCCGCGCAGTCGTACGGGTCCTTGAGCCAGCCGTCCGGGAGCACCACGCGGTTGTTGCCGGAGGTGCGCCCGCGGGGGCCGTCGGCGCCGGACGGCCAGTCCTGGTCCAGGTCCAGCTCGTCCAGGCCCGCCCGCAGCTCCGCGAGCGAGGAGGTGATCGCGAGCCGCTTGCGCATCTCGGAGCCGACGGAGAAGCCCTTCAGGTACCAGGCCACGTGCTTGCGGAAGTCGATGACACCGCGGGCCTCGTCGCCGATCCACTCGCCGAGCAGCGTCGCGTGCCGCACCATCGCGTCGGCGACGACCCGCAGCGTGGGCCGCACCCGCTCCTCGCGGCCCTCGAACGCGGCGACGAGGTCGGCGAACAGCCAGGGCCGCCCGAGGCAGCCGCGGCCCACGACCACGCCGTCGCAGCCGGTCTCGCGGACCATGCGCAGCGCGTCGTCGGCGGACCAGATGTCGCCGTTGCCCAGGACCGGGATCTCGGGGACGTGCTCCTTGAGTCGGGCGATCGCGTCCCAGTCGGCGGTGCCGCCGTAGTGCTGGGCGGCGGTGCGGCCGTGCAGCGCGATCGCGGTGACGCCCTCCTCGACGGCGATCCGGCCCGCGTCGAGGTACGTGATGTGGTCGTCGTCGATGCCCTTGCGCATCTTCATCGTGACCGGCAGGTCACCGGCCCCGGAGACGGCTTCCTTCAGGATCGCGCGCAGCAGGTTCCGCTTGTACGGGAGCGCGGAGCCGCCGCCCTTGCGGGTCACCTTGGGGACGGGGCAGCCGAAGTTCAGGTCGATGTGGTCGGCGAGGTCCTCTTCCGCGATCATGCGGACGGCCTTGCCGACGGTGGCCGGGTCGACGCCGTACAGCTGGATCGAGCGCGGCTTCTCGGTCGCGTCGAAGTGGATCAGCTGCATGGTCTTCTCGTTGCGCTCGACCAGCGCCCGGGTCGTGATCATCTCGCTGACGAAGAGACCCTTGCCGCCGGAGAACTCCCGGCACAGCGTCCGGAAGGGGGCGTTCGTGATCCCCGCCATGGGCGCGAGGACCACCGGCGGTTGCACCAGGTGGGGGCCGATGGTCAGAGCGGACATCGCAGGGTTCTCCGGAACGTACGGGGCTGGGGGCAAGGACCCATTGTCCCTCACCCGGCGAGGGCCCCGCCCCGGGCGGCCAGCTTCTCCAGGCGCCGTTCGCTCTCGTCGTCCACGGGCACGTACGCGACCAGCCGGTGTCCGCCGCTGTCCGGGCTGAGCCACAGGTGGCGGTGTTCCAGGCGCAGCAGGCCGATCTCGGGGTCGGGGTGCAGGTACCGCTTCACGTGCGGGGCCATCGGCGCGACGTCGTGCAGTTCCCACAGCGCGCGGAACTCCTCCGACGCGGCGAGCAGCCCGTCGAGCCGGGCCTGCCAGGCGGGTTCGGCGACGTGCTCGGCCATGGCCTGCCGGAACTTGGCGACGATGACCGGCAGCATCGCGTCCCGCTCTACGAACTGGGTGCGCCAGCGCTCGCTGGTGGCCATCAGCCACAGCGCGTTGCGGTGCTCGGGGGCGAGCTCCTGCGGGTCACCGAACACGTCGGCGTAGGCCTGGTTGGCGGCGAGGATGTCGTAGCGGGCGTTCTTCACGGTGGCCGGGTAGGGCGCCAGCTTGCGCATGGTGCGCAGGGTCGTCTCGGTGACGGGCGAGCAGGCGGTCTCGGCGTGCGGGTCGACGGTGCCGGCGAGCGCGAAGGCGTGGGCGCGCTCGGTGGGGTCCATCTGGAGGGCCCGGACGACGGCGTCGAGGACGCCGGGCGAGACGTTGATGGCGCGCCCCTGTTCGAGCCACGTGTACCAGGTGACGCCGACGGCGGCGAGGAACGCGACCTCCTCGCGGCGCAGCCCCGGGGTCCGCCGGCGGGCGGTCCGCGGCACCCCTGCCTGCTCCGGGCTGATGCGTTCCCGCCGGCTCCGCAGGAACGCGGCGAGTTCGTCCCTGCGGGCCTGGGCCGAGCCGGCCGCGACAGCTGTGGTCATGCCCTCCAGGGTGCCCCCGCGCTCATCCCGTTGCCAGGTGCTGCCTGTAACAGGATGAGCAGGCTCTGGTACCTGGCTGAGGGGTGCGCGATGGTCGGGGGCATGACCTCCTCGGCTCCCCGCTCTCCGCATCCGGCGGATCGGGCTACCTTCGGAAACATGCCCGATGCCCTGACCCCGCCGGCCCCGTCCGCGCTGTCCCACCGCCGGCGCCTGCTGGTCCTGGCGATCTGCTGCATGAGCCTGCTGATCGTCAGCCTCGACACCACGGTGCTGAACGTGGCGCTGCCGAGCATGGCGAAGGACTTCGGGGCGACGCTCCCGGGCATGCAGTGGGCGATCGACGCCTACACGCTGGTCCTCGCCTCGCTGCTGATGCTGGCCGGGTCGACGGCGGACCGGGTCGGCCGGCGCAAGGTCTTCATGGTCGGCCTGATCGTGTTCACGGCCGCGTCCGTGGCCTGTTCCCTCGCGCCGAACCTGGAGGCGCTGGTCGCGTTCCGGATGCTCCAGGCCGTCGGCGGTTCGATGCTCAACCCGGTCGCCATGTCGATCATCACGAACACGTTCACCGACCCGGCCGAGCGGGCCCGCGCCATCGGTGTGTGGGGCGGCGTCGTGGGCCTGTCGATGGCGGCCGGCCCGCTGGTGGGCGGTCTGCTCGTGGACTCGGTCGGCTGGCGCTCGATCTTCTGGGTCAATCTCCCGGTCGGCCTCGCCGCCCTGGCCCTGACCTGGCGGTTCGTCCCCGAGTCCCGCGCGCCGAAGGCCCGCCGCCCGGACCCGGTCGGGCAGCTCCTGATGATCGCGCTGCTCGGTTCCGTCACGTACGCGATCATCGAGGGCCCGCACGCGGGCTGGACGTCGGTGCGGATCGTGTTCTTCGGCGTCCTCGCGCTCGCCGCGCTGACCGGTCTCCTGCTCTACGAGCCCCGGCGCACCGAACCCCTCATCGACCTGCGGTTCTTCCGCTCGGCCCCGTTCAGCGGCGCCACCGTCATCGCGATCAGCGCGTTCGCGGCGCTCGCCGGGTTCCTGTTCCTGTCGACGCTGTACCTCCAGGACGTGCGCGGGCTGAACGCGCTGCACGCGGGGCTGTGGATGCTGCCGATGGCGGCGATGACGCTGGTCTGCGCGCCGCTGTCGGGCCGGCTGGTCGGCAGCCGGGGGCCGCGGATCTCGCTGCTGGTCGCGGGCGTGGCGATGACGGCGAGCGGGGTGCTTTTCGCGGCGTTCGACGCGCAGACCTCGAACGGGACGCTGGTGCTCGGCTACGTCCTGTTCGGCCTGGGCTTCGGCTTCGTGAACGCGCCCATCACCAACACAGCGGTGTCCGGGATGCCCCGCGCCCAGGCCGGGGTCGCCGCGGCCGTCGCCTCGACCAGCCGGCAGATCGGCTCGACGCTCGGCGTCGCGGTGATCGGCGCGGTCCTCGCCTCGGGCGTCGCCGGGTCCTCGTACGCCGCGTCGTTCACGGGGGCCGCCCGGGCCTGCTGGTGGATCATCGCCGGGTGCGGTCTGGCCGTGCTGGTGCTCGGCCTGGTGACCAGCGGGCGCTGGGCCCGGGAGACGGCGCGGCGGACGGCGGAGCGGCTCGCTGCGCCGCAGGAGGAGGCGGGGGCGCGGCCCGCGGTCACGCCGCGCGGCTGAGCGCCAGCTCCCGAAGCCGGTCGAGGCGCTCGCGCGAGGTGGCGTCGGTCGGCGTGTACGTCACCAGGCGGGAACCGCCGCCCCGGGTGAGCCACAGGTCGGTGTGGACGAGGGCGAGCGGGCCCACGTACGGGTTGTGGAAGTGCTTGACCTTGCTGGCCACGGACTGGACGACCTCGTGCCGCTCCCACACCTCGCGGAACTCGGCCGACTCCTCGGTGAGCCGCTTGAGGACCGCCTTCCAGGCGGGCTCGGCGAGATGCTCGGCCATGCCGGCCCGGAACTTCGCGGCGAGGGTGCGCAGCACGTCGTCGAGGCCGACGATCGAGGAGCGCCAGCCCTCGTGGGTGAAGGCGAGCAGCATCCAGTTGCGGTCCTCGGGCGGGATCTCGTCCAGGTCGCACAGCAGCAGCCGGTAGGTGCTGTTGTAGGCGAGGATGTCGTAGCGGCTGTTCTGCACGCAGGCCGGGATCGGCTCCAGCTGGTCCATCAGCGCGACGAGTTCGGGGCTGAGCGGGGCGCAGACCGTGGCCGGTGCCGGGTCGACCGCGCCGGCGAGACCGAAGAGGTGGGCCCGCTCCCCCACGTCGAGGCGCAGTGTCTTGGCGAGCGCGTCGAGGACCTGTGCGGAGACCTGGATGTCGCGGGCCTGCTCCAGCCACGTGTACCAGGTGACGCCGACCGCGGAGAGCTGGGCGACCTCCTCGCGGCGCAGGCCCGGGGTGCGGCGGCGCCGTCCGCGCGGCAGGCCGACCTCCTCGGGTGTGATCCGCTCGCGGCGGCTGCGCAGGAACCCGGCCAGTTCGTGGCGCCGGATCTCGGCGGGCCGCGCGTGCTGCACATCCTGCGTCATGGTGGTCATGCCTCCAGCGTGGACCGGGTCCGAGCCTGTTTCCAGGTAGCGGTTCTACCAGGATAAGAACACTCTGGTACCCGTCTGCGCGAGGGCGGACCCTCGATGTCATGACCACCCACACGCACACCGCGCCGGGAGCGGCGGGCCTGGCACCCTCCGCGCCGGCCGTCCCGGCCCTGGGCCGCGCCGGGCTGCTGACCGTGCTGCTCGGCGCCGCCCTGCCTCTCGTCGACTTCTTCATCGTCAACGTCGCCCTGCCCACGATGGGCCACGATCTGCACGCGAGCGAGCCCGTCCTGGAGCTGGTCGTCGCCGGGTACGGCATCGCGTACGCCGTGCTGCTCGTGCTCGGCGGCCGGCTCGGGGATCTGCTGGGCCGGCGCCGGATGTTCCTGGGCGGTCTGGCCGCGTTCGGGCTGACCTCGCTGGCCTGCGGGCTCGCGCCGACGGCCTGGGTGCTGGTGATCGCGCGAATCGCGCAGGGCGCGGCGTCGGCGGCGCTGCTGCCGCAGGTCCTCGCCACGATCCAGGCGACGACCGAGGGCCCGCGCCGGGCCCGCGCGATGAGCATGTACGGGGCGACGGCGGGCCTGTCGATGGTCGCCGGGCAGGTGCTCGGCGGGGTCCTGGTCGCGGCGGACCTGTTCGGCACGGGCTGGCGCTCGGTGTTCCTGGTGAACGTGCCGGCGGTGCTGCTCGGCCTCCTGCTCGCCGCGCGCACGGTCCCCGAGACCCGCTCCGCGCGGCCCGAGCCGCTCGACGGCCCCGGCACGGTGCTGCTCGCGCTGACCCTGACCACGCTGCTCGCCCCGCTGACCGAGGGCCGGGCGGCGGGCTGGCCACTGTGGACGTGGCTGTCGCTCGCGGCGACCCCGTTCCTCGCGTACGGCTTCTACGCGGTGGAGCGCCGGGCGGACCGCGCGGGCCGCACCCCGCTGGTCCCGCCGTCGCTGTTCCAGCTGGTCTCCCTGCGGCGCGGCCTCGCCATGATCGTGCCGTTCGCCCTCGGCTTCTCCGGGTTCATGTTCGTGATCGCGGTGGCGCTCCAGCAGGGCGCGGGGATGGGCCCGGTCTCGGCGGGGCTCGCGCTCGCGCCGATGGCGGCGGCGTTCTTCGTGACGTCGCTCGCGGGCCCGCGCCTCGTCGCGCGCTGGGGCACGCGGGTCGTCACGGCGGGCGGTCTGCTGCAGGCGGCCGGTCTGCTGCTGATCGGGTTCGCGGCGTGGCGGACCTGGCCGGACCTGGGCGTGCTCCAGCTGCTGCCCGGGGCGGCCGTCGCGGGGGCGGGGCAGGCGCTGCAACTGCCGATCCTGTTCCGCGTGATCCTGTCCGAGGTGCCGGCGGCGCGGGCCGGGGTCGGCGGCGGCGTGATGACGACGGCCCAGCAGGCGGCGATGGCCCTGGGTGTGGCCACGCTCGGCTCCCTGTTCCTGTCCCTCACCCCGGGCCTCGGCATGCGCGACGCCCTCCTGCTCACCCTCGCCGCCCAACTGGCCACGGTGGCCCTGACGCTGGCCCTGAGTCTGCGGCTTCCCCGGACGGTCCGCTGAGCGGCGGGCAGACTGGTCCTCCATGAGCTCTCGCCCCGCGGATCCGCGCACACCGGCCTCGTTCCTCACCCCGGTCGACTCCGTCTTCGTACGGACGCACCTGGGGGCGCCGCCCGAACTGGACGCGGCGGAGTGGGAGTTACGGGTGGAGGGCCTGGTGGAGCGTCCGCTGCGGCTGGACCTGGCGGCTCTGCTCGCCCTCCCCCAGCGGCGTCTGACGGCGGTCCACGAGTGCTTCGGCAGTCCGTTCGCCCCGGACGTGCCGACCCGGGCGGTCGCGAACCTGGAGTGGACGGGCGTCCCCCTCGCGGCGCTGCTCGACGCGGCGGGCCCGCGACCGGACGCCCGGCACGTCTGGTTCGAGGGCGCGGACCACGGCACGTTCGCCGGTGAGCAGGACCTGACCTACGTGAAGGACCTGCCGCTGGAGCGGGCCCGCGCCGAGGTCCTGCTGGCCCACGCGGTGAACGGGGCGCCGCTGCCGCCGCGCCACGGTTTCCCGGTACGCGCGGTGGCCCCGCTCCTCTTCGGCACGAACTCGGTGAAGTGGCTGACCCGGGTGACCGTCTCCGCCGTGCGCCCCGACCATCTCTTCACGACGCGGCTGTACGTGCGAGGCGGCGCCCCGGTGCGCGACCTCGACGTCAACAGCAAGCTGCTGTCCCCCTACGACGGCGACGAGATCCCGGCCGGTCCGGTGGAACTGTCGGGCCGGGCCTGGAGCGCGGCGCAGGTCACGGGGGTCGAGATCGCGATCGACGACGGCCCCTGGCACCCGGCCGACCTGGCCCCAGCGGGCCCGCACCCCGAGGCCTGGCGCCCCTTCACCTTCCGGGCCGAGCTGCCCCCGGGCCCGCACCGCGTCCGCAGCCGCGCCACGGACGCCGGGGGCCGCACCCAGCCGCCCCCGGGCTCCCGCAACGCATGGCACGAGATCGAGGTACGGGCCACCTAGGAGTCCCCGGGACGGCAAAGAGCCCCGGGCCCCTGAAAGACAGGGACCCGGGGCTCGAGCGTGCCGGAGGTGATCAGCAGCCGACGAGGCGCGCAGCCAGGTAGCCCTCGATCTGGTCGAGGGAGACCCGCTCCTGCTTCATCGTGTCGCGCTCGCGCACGGTGACCGCGTTGTCGTCCAGGGTGTCGAAGTCGACGGTGACGCAGAACGGCGTACCGATCTCGTCCTGGCGACGGTAGCGGCGGCCGATGGCGCCGGCGTCGTCGAAGTCGATGTTCCAGTTCTGGCGCAGCGCGGCGGCCAGGCCCTTGGCCTTCGGCGACAGCTCCGGGTTGCGGGACAGCGGGAGCACCGCGACCTTCACCGGGGCGATGCGCGGGTCGAAGCGCATGACGGTGCGCTTCTCCATCTTGCCCTTGGCGTTGGGCGCCTCGTCCTCGAAGTACGAGTCGAGCATGAAGGCCAGCATCGTGCGGCCGACACCGGCCGCGGGCTCGATGACGTACGGCGTGTAGCGCTCGCCCTTCTCCTGGTCGTAGTAGGAGAGGTCCTGGCCGGAGGCCTTGGAGTGCGCGGACAGGTCGTAGTCCGTGCGGTTGGCGACGCCCTCGAGCTCGCCCCACTCGCTGCCGCCGAAGCGGAAGCGGTACTCGATGTCAGCGGTGCGCTTCGAGTAGTGGGAGAGCTTCTCCTTCGGGTGCTCGAACCACCGCATGTTCTCCTCGCGCAGGCCCAGGCCGGTGTACCAGTTCCAGCGCTGCTCCATCCAGTACTCCTGCCACTGCTCGTCCTCGCCGGGCTTGACGAAGAATTCCATCTCCATCTGCTCGAACTCGCGGGTGCGGAAGATGAAGTTGCCGGGCGTGATCTCGTTGCGGAACGACTTGCCCATCTGCGCGATGCCGAAGGGCGGCTTGCGGCGGGAAGTCGTCTGCACCTGGCTGAAGTTGGTGAAGATGCCCTGCGCGGTCTCGGGGCGCAGGTAGGCGACGGAGCCGCTGTCCTGCGTCGGGCCGAGGTGCGTGGAGAGCAGACCCGAGAACTGCTTGGGCTCGGTGAAGGCGCCCTTGGTACCGCAGTTGGGACAGTTGATGTCCGCGAGACCGTTCTCCGGAACGCGACCCTTCTTCTCCTCGTACGCCTCTTCCAGGTGGTCGGCGCGGAAGCGCTTGTGACAGGAGGTGCACTCGGTGAGCGGGTCGGTGAACGTGGCGACGTGGCCGGAGGCCTGCCAGACGTCGGTCGCCAGGATCACGGACGAGTCGATACCGACGACGTCCTCGCGCGAGGTGACCATGTAGCGCCACCACTGACGCTTGAGGTTCTCCTTGAGCTCCACGCCCAGCGGTCCGTAGTCCCAGGCGGCACGCTGACCGCCGTAGATCTCGCTGCAGGGGTAGACGAAGCCACGGCGCTTGCTGAGGCTGACGATGGTTTCGATCTTGTCGGCGGCCACGGTGCTCTCTTCATTACGACGACGGTGAGTGCGCTGGATACGCACTCCGGGAGCGAATGCTTCAGGTTACCGGCGGGGCCACCCCCCGAACCAAATCGGTTCCGGGTCCGGAGTCGCCACAGAGTGGGACGAAGGTCTCGACGAGAGCTTGTTGACAATCGTTTCCAGTTTTGTTGAAAATGAGTGTCATGAACGTACGCCTGCCCCGGCTCTCCGGCCGCCGACTCATATCCACCACCGCCGTCGCCGCGACGACCGTCCTCGGTCTGACCGCCCTGTCCGCGTGCTCCACGACGAGCGCGGCGGACGGGAAGAACAGCGACGGCAAGCTGGACGTCGTCGCGTCGTTCTATCCGATGCAGTTCCTCGCCGAGCGGATCGGCGGCGAGCACGTCAGCGTCACCAACCTGACCGAGCCGGGCCAGGAGCCGCACGACCTCGAGGTCAGCGCCCAGCAGCGCGGCCGGATCGAGCAGGCCGGCGTCGCGCTCTACCTCAAGGGCCTGCAGCCCTCCGTCGACGAGGCGATCAGCCAGTCCGGGATCAAGACCAAGGTGGACGCCGCGTCGCTCACCTCCCTGGAGAAGCACGGCTCGGAGGTCGGCGGCCACGCCGAGGAGCACGAGGGGCACGACCACGGCGGCGAGGAAGGCTCCGACCCGCACATCTGGCTCGACCCCGTGAAGTACGCGGAGGTCGCCCAGGGCGTCGGCAAGGCGCTGGAGAAGGCCGACCCGGACCACGCGGCCGACTACAAGAAGAACACCGCCGCGCTGGTCACCGACCTCGGCAAGCTCGACCAGAAGTTCAAGGACGGCCTGGCGCACACGGACTCCAAGGTCTTCATCACCACGCACGCCGCCTTCGGCTACCTCGCCGAGCGCTACGGCCTCACCGAGGAGGCCATCAGCGGCCTCGACCCGGAGAGCGAGCCCAGCGCCGCCCGCGTCAAGGACCTCCAGAAGATGGCGAAGGCCGACGGCGTGACGACCGTCTTCTACGAGACCCTCGTCAGCGACAAGACGGCCAAGACGCTGGCCGGCGACGCGGACCTGAAGACGGACGTGCTCGACCCGCTCGAAGGCATCACGAAGAAGTCCAAGGGCGAGGACTACGTCCAGGTCATGGAGTCGAACCTGACCGCTCTGCAGAAGGCGCTCGGCGGCAAGTGACGTACGGATCAAGCGGATCGAAGGGCGGCAGCGACATGAGCGCGGACGACACCGAGGCCCCCGTCATCGCACTGCGCGGGGTGACGGCCGAGCTCGGCGCGCGCCCCGTGCTGCGCGGCATCGACCTGACCGTGCGCCGCGGCGAGGTCGTGGCGCTGCTCGGGGCCAACGGCTCGGGCAAGTCCACGGCCGTGCGCAGCGTCATCGGGCAGGTGCCGCTCACCGGCGGCACGATCGAGCTGTTCGGCACCCCCCGGCGCCGGTTCCGGCAGTGGGCGCGGGTCGGGTACGTGCCGCAGCGCACGACGGCGGCGGGCGGGGTCCCGGCGACGGTCGCCGAGGTCGTCGCCTCGGGCCGGCTGTCGCGGACCCGGTTCGGGCTGATGCGCAAGGCCGACCGGGAGGCGGTGGCCCGCGCCCTCGACCTGGTCGGGATGTCCGACCGGGCCAAGGACTCGGTGAACGCGCTGTCGGGCGGCCAGCACCAGCGTGTGCTGATCGCCCGCACGCTCGCCGCCGAACCCGAGCTGCTGATCATGGACGAGCCGATGGCCGGCGTCGACCTGGCCAGCCAGGAGGTTCTCGCGGCCACCCTGCGCGAGCAGGTCGCCGCGGGCGCCACCGTGCTGCTCGTCCTGCACGAACTGGGCCCGCTGGAGCCGCTGATCGACCGGGCCGTCGTGCTCCGTGACGGCTGCGTCCTGCACGACGGGCCGCCCCCGAAGGCCGTCGGCCAGCACGCGCTGCCCGGCCACGACCACGTCCACCCGCACACCGCCGCGGACGCCGAACCGATCCGTACAGGACTGCTGAGCTGATGGAACTCCTCGACTTCGCCTTCATGCAGCGGGCGCTGCTCGCCGCCGTCCTCATCGGCATCACGGCCCCCGCGATCGGCATCTACCTGGTCCAGCGCCGCCAGGCCCTCATGGGCGACGGCATCGGCCACGTCGCGATGACCGGCGTCGGCCTCGGCTTCCTCCTCTCCACCTCCCCGGTGTGGATGGCGATGGCCGTGTCCGCGCTCGGCGCGCTGATCATGGAGCTGATCCGCTGGTACGGGAAGACGCGCGGCGACATCGCGCTCGCCATGCTGTTCTACGGCGGCATGGCCGGCGGCGTGATGCTGATCAACCTGGCGCCGGGCGGCTCGACGGCCAACCTCGGCTCCTACCTCTTCGGCTCCCTGACCACGGTCTCCCCCTCCGACGTGACGGCCATCGTCGTCCTCGCGGCGTTCGTGATCCTGGTGACGGTGGGCCTGCGCCGGCAGCTGTTCGCGGTGAGCCAGGACGAGGAGTTCGCGCGGGTGACGGGCCTGCCGGTGCGCGCCCTGAACCTGCTCATCGCGATCACGGCGGCCGTCACGGTCACCGTCGCGATGCGCGTCGTGGGCCTGCTCCTCGTGTCGGCGCTGATGGTGGTGCCGGTCGCCGCCGCGCAGCAGCTGACCCGCAGCTTCAAGGCGACGTTCGTCATCGCGGTCGCGATCGGCGTCGTCGTGACGCTCGGCGGCACCGTGACCTCGTACTACCAGGACGTGCCGCCCGGCGCGACAATTGTCCTGCTGACCATCGCGGTGTTCATCGCGCTGACGCTGCTCGCGACACCGCTGGCCCGGCGCCGGGCGCGTGCGGCGGGCGCCGTCGCCGGGGACCCGGCGGAGTGCGCGATCCCCGCGCAGGCGCCCGAGAAGGTCTGACCCGCGCGCGCCGCAGCCTGGCACAATGGCGGCGGTACGCAGGTGGCAGGGACGTGAGGAGGAACCCGTGGCAGCCCCGGTTCGAGGCAGGTCGACCCGCCAGCGCGCGGCCGTGGCGGCGGCGCTCGACGAGGTGGACGAGTTCCGCAGCGCCCAGGAGCTGCACGACGTGCTCAAGCACAAGGGCGACTCGGTGGGCCTGACGACGGTCTACCGCACCCTGCAGTCCCTCGCGGACGCGGGCGAGGTCGACGTGCTGCGCACGACGGAGGGCGAGGCGGTCTACCGCCGCTGCTCCAGCGGCGACCACCACCACCATCTGGTGTGCCGGATGTGCGGCAAGGCGGTCGAGGTCGAGGGCCCGGCCGTCGAGAAGTGGGCCGAGGCGATCGCCTCGGAACACGGCTACGTGAACGTGGCCCACACGGTCGAGATCTTCGGCACCTGCGCGGAGTGCGCGTCCGCCGAAAGCTGAGTCACACCCGGCGAACATGCCGGTCCAACAGAGCCCGGAGGCCCTCCACGCCCCCGGGCTCCGTCGTGCTCCGCTTGGGCAGGACGGTGAAGCACGCGGCGTTCTTGTCAGCGCTGAGCAGCACGAACGTGTCGCCGGTCTCCACGTAGCGCGGCATCGCGTCCCACTTCAGCTGGGAGGACCCACCCGCGTTGGAGACGCTGACGCCGTCGGCATCCACCACAGCACGGCTCACACCGTGACGCCCCAGCACCTTCGTGAACTGCTGCGCCATGAGCGCGGGCCGGGCGAGCATGGCGACGAGCGCGACGCCGACGCCGATCATCGACGCGTCCGGCGTCTCCCCCTTGGCCAGCGCGATGCCGAGGGCGAGCGCGGCCATCACCGCCGCCACCGGAAACAGAACGCGCATCCTGCGTTCGGACTTGGACACCTTCGCGCGGGCGCCGAGCGCCTGTCTGACGTCGTCGCGCGTCAGCTGGTACTCCAGCAGTTCCACGCGCTCCCCGGCCGTCTCGTCGACGTGCTGTTCCACGGTCTCTCCCCAGGACCTCGGTGATGATCGAGGAGAGAGTAACCGTGCCGCGGGATCAGGGCCCGCTACTTGCCGCCGCGCTCCAGCTGCATCAGGACCTCGTTCGGGGTGGCGCCGCCGAAGCGGCGGTCTCGGGAGGCGTATTCGACGCAGGCTCGCCACAGGTCGCGGCGGTCGAAGTCGGGCCACAGGACGTCCTGGAAGACCATCTCGGCGTAGGCGCTCTGCCACAGCAGGTAGTTGGACGTGCGCTGCTCGCCGCTGGGGCGCAGGAACAGGTCGACGTCCGGCATGTCCGGGTAGTAGAGGTACTTCGCGAACGTCTTCTCGCTGACCTTCGACGGGTCGAGCCGGCCCGCCTTCACGTCCTCGGCGATGGCCTGCGCGGCGTCGGCGATCTCGGCGCGGCCGCCGTAGTTCATGCAGAAGTAGAGGGTCAGCTTGTCGTTGCCCTTGGTCTGCTCCTGGGAGATCTCCAGCTCCTTGGCGACCGACTTCCACAGCTTGGGCATGCGGCCCACCCACCGCACGCGGATACCGAGCTCGTCGAGCTGGTCGCGGGTCTTGCGGATGAAGTCCCGGTTGAAGTTCATGAGGAACTTCACCTCGTCCGGGGAGCGCTTCCAGTTCTCCGTGGAGAAGGCGTAGAGCGAGATCGCGCCGACGCCCAGCTCGACGGCACCCTGGAGGACGTCGAGGACGCGCTCGGCGCCGACCTTGTGACCCTCGGTGCGGGGCAGACCGCGCTCCTTGGCCCAGCGCCCGTTGCCGTCCATGACGATGGCCACGTGCTCGGGCACCAGCTCGCCCGGGATCTTCGGCGGCCGCGCGCCCGACGGGTGCGGTTCGGGCGTCTTGTACTCACGACGGGACCGTCCGAGGATTCCTCGACGTGCCATGTTCCGGGCCTCTCCCCTAGCTCAGCTTCAGCTTTTCTCTACGTAACGCAACGAGCGCAGCCCGCGCTCCAGGTGCCAGTGCAGGTACGCCGACACCAGCCCACTGCCCTCCCGCACGAACCGTGCCTCGCACGCGTCCGCGGTCTCCCAGTCGCCGGTCAGCAGCGCACCGAGCAGGTCGAGGGCCTGGGGTGAGGGTACGACGCTGCCCGGTACCCGGCAGTCGACGCAAACCGAGCCGCCGGCGCCGACCGAGAAGAACCGGTTGGGACCGGGCATTCCGCACCGCGCGCAGTCCCCGAAACTCGGCGCGTACCCGTTCACCGCGAGCGAGCGCAGCAGGAAGGCGTCGAGGATCAGATGCGGCTCGTGCTCACCGCGGGCGAGGGTGCGCAGGGCGCCGACGAGCAGCAGGTACTGCTGCACCGCGGGCTCGCCCTCATGGTCCGTGAACCGCTCCGCCGTCTCCAGCATGGCCGTCCCGGCGGTGTACCGGGCGTAGTCCGTGACGATCCCGCCACCGTACGCGGCGATCGTCTCGCTCTGCGTGCACAGCGGCAGCCCGCGCCCGATCAGCTCGCTGCCCCGCGCGAAGAACTGCACGTCCACGTGCGAGAAGGGTTCGAGCCGCGCCCCGAACTTCGACTTGGTCCGCCGCACCCCACGGGCGACGGCCCGCACCCGCCCGTGCCCACGGGTGAGGAGGGTGATGATCCGGTCCGCCTCACCCAGCTTCTGGGTGCGCAGCACGATGCCGTCGTCGCGGAACAGACTCATGCCGCCTATTGTCCCCCACCGAATCGTGCGCAGGGAGCCCAGATCGGGCCCTGCCGGTGCCGCCCGCATCACTCATGCGTGTGAGCGCTTCCCGCTCTCCCCCACCAGAGGATATGCCGCTTGCACTATATGCCTCAGCTGTCATAATCGGAGGAGCGAAGCGTGCCCTGGGAAGTAATCGTGCTCGAACCGGCACTGTCCTGGCTTCACGGCCTGCGCAAGGAGGAGCGCGCGACCCTGGTCCTGATCAGCGCCGCCATCACGGCACTCCAGCGGGAAGGCCCTGGGCTCGGCCGCCCCTTGGTCGACACCGTCCGAGGCTCCCGACTCACACACCTCAAGGAACTGCGGCCCGGCTCCGCGGGCTCCAGCGAGGTCAGGATGCTGTTCGCCTTCGACCCCGTTTGCCGGGCGGTGTTCCTGGTGGGCGGCGACAAGTCCGGTAACTGGCATAACTGGTACGACACGCACATCCCCATCGCGGAGCAGGTCTACGAAGCGCATCTGCGGCAGATCGAGGAGGACGAACGGTGAACAAGAAGCCTCACCCCGGGCAGAGTGCACGCTGGGACGACCTGGTCGAGGAATTCGACTTCTCCCCCGAGGAACGAGCCGACATCGATCACCGGGCCGACCAGATGATCGCCACCGCCCGCGCCCACCGCCTCGCCGAGATCCGCAAGCGTCAGCACGTCACCCAGGTCGACGTGGCCAAAGCCATGGGCGTCACCCAGGCCCGCATCTCCCGCATCGAGCACGGCCAGCTCGAACGCAGCGAGGTCGAAACCCTCGCCTCGTACGTCCGCGCCCTGGGGGGCAAGCTCAAGATCGTGGCGGACTTCGGCGACGAGCAGTTCGTACTCGGGTAGACGCTCCGACCGCCCTAAGGGACCTCGCCCCGGCTGCGCCGGTTCGCGTATGTCGTCGCCGCCCGCAGGCGCTCGTGGGTCGTCGCCTCGCGCAGCACGTCGGGCGGACAGTCCCACTCCCGGCCGCCCCCGTACGGCCGCAGCTGTACGTACGGGCCCTCGTGCCCCATCACCCGTCCCACCTGACCGGTGCTCGTGTCGACCGCGTACGAACCGATCGGTGGCTTCATCGCGCTGCGCTCCTGTCGTCCGGGCTTGCGAGGAGGACGGCGGCGAGACGGGACGCCGCGTCAACCGAACAACGCCCCAATTCCACCAATGGACACGGGGCACTCCGTGCGATTGACCCGGGATCCAGGCCCAGCGACGGCAGCACAATTCCGACCCTCGCGAGTGCGGCTCGCACATTCTCCACCGTTTCCTCGGCTTCCTCCACGCACCGCGCGGCATGGTTCCCGTTGCCCTTCACGTGGCTCCCCTTCCCGATTCGATTTCACGCTTCTCCCCTCAACGGTGGCGTCGCCTCTCTACAGTGGGGAAGGCTCTGTGCACTACAACTGCGGGGCTGCACCTGGGGGTTGGCCATGGCCAATGGTTCGCGACAAGCGGCGTGGGAGTTCTTCGGACTCGAACTGAAGCGGCGCCGCGAGGACGCCGGTCTGACCCAAGTGGAGTTGGGCTTACGCGTATTCGTTTCCGGTGGCTACATCGGCCAGTTCGAACAGGCAATTCGCAAGCCACAGTTGGATGTAGCCCAGAGGATTGACGAAGCGCTGCAAACCGACGGTATTTTCGAGCGGATGTGGCGACAGCTCATCGATGATCGCCGCTATGCAGAGTATTTCGCCGCCGCCGCAGAGCTTGAGTCGGCGGCGATCGAGATCAGTGAGTTCGCACCCGCGCTGGTGCCCGGGCTGTTGCAGACCGCGCCGTACGCGCGAGCGGTGACCCTCGCCATGAACCCGTACGCGGAGGACGATTACATCGAGGAGAAGGTGGTCGGGCGTCTGGAGCGGGCCGCGATCCTCAAGGGCGCGGAGCGCCCCCGGTACTGGGTGATCCTGCACGAGAACGTGCTCGGTATCCCGGTAGGCGGTCCGGCCGTGATGGCCGAGCAGCTGGAGCACATCCTGTCCCTGGCGCGACGCCGGGTCCTGGTGTTGCAGGTCCTGCCCCGCGCGGCCGGCGCGTACGCCCTGATGACCGGCCAGCTCAAGCTCATGGAGTTCGACGACGCCCCGCCAACCGCCTACACAGAGGCGGTGTATTCAGGGAATCTGCTGGACGAACCGGCCGTGGTGCACCGTGCCCAGGCGGCATACGATCAGTTGAGGGCCGCCGCGTTGTCGCCGGAGGCGTCCCTCGCCCTGGTCGAATCGGCGGCGGAGGACCAGAGACGATGCGCGAGTACGACCTGACGAACAGCCGCTGGCGCAAGTCCACCTACAGCGACGGGAACGGCGGCGACTGCGTAGAGGTCGCCCACGGTGTCCCCGGGGTCGTCCCCGTCCGGGACTCCAAGGTCGCGGACGGGGACGTCGTCGTGATCGGGGCCGGCGCGTGGGCCGCGTTCGTGGACGGGGTCAGGCGGCCTTGCTGAGCGCGTCGAGGCGGTTGGACGTGTGCCACATCGCCTCGACCGCGACGACGTTGGCCAGGAGCAGCAGCCAGCCGCCGGGTTCGAGCACGGACCGGATGTCGTACGCGGGGTTGTCGTCGTCGATCGTCAGTCCGAGGGTCATCAGGATCAGGAAGATCCCCATGAGGGTCAGGACAATGCTCCAGATGACCGCGCCCGCGACCCCCGCGCCGGACCAGGCCCGGTAGTCGGAGTCCGAGGACAGGCGCAGCAGATGGAGCAGGCCGCACACGATCAGCGCGGCCGTGCCGAGGACGCCGACCGGAACGACCGCCCAGTCCGAGGTCACGCCCGGGATGCCGCTGGCGTACGACTGCCAGGGGTGCGCCCAGTCGAAGGAACCGGTCACCTGGGAGACCTGCGCTCCCGTGGAGTCACTGGTCCATGTCTCGGTCATGATCGGATTGACCGTGGCGATGAAGAGGACGATCGCCGCGAGCGCGAGCTTGACCAGGTGGACGGCGACGACGCCCCCCGTACGACCCGGACGCTTCGGCTCGGGCGGCACGGAGAGCACGGACGGCTTCGCGACCTTGGTCGGTGCGGGCGCCGGCGGTTCCAGATCGGCGGCCCGGGCCTTCATCGCGTCACGCAGGCGCAGCTCCGTGGCCACCCGGGTCTTCGGCACGTCGCGGGGGCGCGGCACGGTGACGGCTGCGGCCGGGTCGTCGTCGTGCCGCGCGAGCGTGCGCAGCGCCGCCGTTCGTTCCTGAATGGCCTCGCGCGCCCCGCTGACCCGCATCCAGGCACCGGGACCGAGTTCGTCGCCGAGTTCCCGCTCGCACAGTTCGAGGATCTGCTGTCCGGTCGGCCGTTCACCGGGTTCCTTGTCGAGGCAGGCGGTCAGCAGGTCCCGTAGCGGCGCGGAGCGGATCGCCGACAGGTCCGGGTCGTCGGCCACGATGCGGTGGGCGACACCCCACTCGTTCTCGGCGCCGAACGCCTCCTGCCCGGTCACGAGGAAGTACAGCGTGGAGCCGAGGGCGAAGATGTCGGACGGTTCCCCGACCGTGCGGCCCATGGCCTGCTCCGGGGACATGTAGAGCGGGGTGCCGATCCGCGTGGAGTGACTGCTGTACGTCACGGACTGGGTCAGCGACTTCACGATGCCGAAGTCGATGGCCTTGGGGCCCGTCTCGTCGAGCATGATGTTGCCGGGCTTGACTGCGCGGCCCGCACCTCCCGCTCGAACCGCGCCCCGAACTCGGCGTCCCGGGCGAACTCGGGCCGGATCACCTTCACCGCGGCCGGCTGCCCGCCCGGCGAGAACGCGATGAAGACCTGCCCCATCCCGCCCTCCCCCAGCCGTGCCACCGGCCGGAAGTCCCCCAGCTCCACCGGGTCCTGCGCCTGTAGCGCCGTAAATCGGAATGCCGCCTTCGGCATACCGCCCCCTATTTTCTCCGTGGTCACCCGTTCGTCACCCGTTGCCGTGCCGCAGCTCGGTCCGGAAGAGGTCGGCGACCCGCTCCCAGGAAAGGTCCGCGGCCACCTTGTCGTAGGTGTCGTGTCCAGGGAAGAAGAACGCGTGCGGTGCTTCCTCGTGGACGGTGATGTCGTGGCGGACCCCGGCCTCGGTGAGGGCGGTGCGGGCCGCCTCGACCTGGGCGGCGTCGATGATGTGGTCGCGCCCGGCGTAGAACAGCGCGACGCGCGTGCCGTGTTCGGCGATGCGCCCGGTGTCGTCGAGGAGCGGCGCGGGCCGGCTCAGGGCCGTGCCGGACGTGGCGAGCCAGCCGGGGTAGTAGATCGCGGCGGCGGCCAGGCGCAGGCGGGTCGCGGCGAAGTAGGCGAGGTGGCCGCCGAGGCTGAAGCCGAGGATGCCGGTGCGCTCGGCGGCGCCCGCGTGGGGCCGCGCGTGGTCGGCGGCGGCGCGGAAGTCGGCCTCGACCTCGTCGCGGGTCAGCCGGCCCACGAGGTCGAAGGCGTGCGCGCGGTTCGCGTCGGAGCGGGCGAAGCCGTCCCGGGACGCGGGGTCGGTGCGGTGGTAGAGGTTCGGGACGACGGCGACGTGGCCGAGGGCCGCGACCTGGCGGGCGACGTCCCGGATGTCGTCGTTGAGGCCCCAGAGTTCGCCGCCGAGGAGGACGACCGGGTGGTCGCCGGGCTCGGCGGGGCGGGCCAGGTACGTGGTCATGCGGGTCGGCGCGCCCGGGACCGGGAGGTCGGTCGTCTCCGTGAGGACGGCGGGGTCCGCGATGTCGGGCGTACGGGCTTCACTGTCGAGATCGTCTGCGTGTGTCACCGTCGCAGCCTGCCTCGAACACCGGTTCCCGGGCCGGGATTTGACCTGATCCAGAACCGGTCGGCGGCGGTGCGTCGCCCCCGTCCCGGACTCCGAGGTCGCGGGCGGGGGCGTCGGCACGGGGCGGAGCGGGGTCAGGATCAGGATCTACCAGCCCGGGCCACCCTGGTTCTGCCCGCCGTACACCGGGCCCGTGCCCGGGGCGTACGTGCCCTGCGGGTACGGGTGGGCCTGCGGCTGCGACGGCGGCTGCTGGGCCTGGGCCTGGGCCTGCGGGTGCGCCTGCTGGGCCCGGATGTGGGCGTCCTGGTGGCCGGCCTGGTACGCGGTCGGGGCGGCGGCGCCCTTGGCGCGGGCGGCCTCCTGCTCGGCGGCGTTCATCCAGCGGTCCACCCGCTGCCGCATCGGCATGATCATGCCGCCGCCCACGCCGACGATCAGGATGCCCGCGACGGTGGCGAGGATCGCGTAGAGCACCGGCTGGGTGACCGTGGTGGCGATGCCGGCCTGACCGAGCGCGGCGATGACGCCGAGCGCGACGACGGCTCCCCACAGGACGCCGGCGACCGTGTGCCCGTACGACGTGCTGGACAGGGCTCCCGCGGCGATGGAGCGCACGGCGTTGGCGACGGCCATGGCGACGACGACGAGCACGACGGCGACGACGGCGCGGGGCAGCCAGGCGACGAGGCCGTTGATCATGTCGCTGACCGGGTTGGGCCCGAAGGTGCCGAGGGCGAGCTGCAGAATGATCAGCATCAGGGCCAGGTAAACGATTCTGCAGAGGAGCCCGGTCAGGTCGAAGGACGCGCCCTTGAGCAGCTTGTCGGCGCCGGCCGTGCGGGCCAGGCGTTCGGAACCGGCCCTGCGCAGGACCCGGTCGAGCACCTTGCGGATCACCTTGGCGACGAACCAGCCGACGCCCAGGATGATCAGGAAGGCGGCGAGCTGGGGGACGAACTGGGCGACCTTCGACCAGGCATCGTTCAGCCCCTGGGTGAAGTCGATGGACAGGACGGTCATCAGAAACCTTTCTGCAACTCCGGGTGCGGTATCCGCCACCGCTAACGCGACGGCCCCGGGATAGACCCGGCGCAGCCGCGCCCTTGAGCCGAAAGGGTGACGCTCTCGCCCCTGCCCGAAGACCTGTTCGCGCTTCGCGCCCAAGAGGTCGGGCGGTGCGCTCAGCCGGGTGCCACGAGGCCCGACTCGTAGGCGATGATGACGAGTTGAGCGCGGTCGCGGGCCGAGAGCTTGCCCATGATGCGGCTCACGTGGGTCTTCGCGGTCAGCGGGCTGAGGCCCAGGGTGTCCGCGATCTCCGTGTTCGTCAGGCCCCGGGCCACGAGGATCAGCACCTGGCGCTCGCGGGGTGACAGCCGGTCGAGGCAGCCGTCGTCGTCCGGGGCCGGGATCTCGGGGGCGCGCAGGACGCGGGCGATCAGACGGGCCGTGGGGCCCGGGGACAGCAGGGCCTCGCCCGCGGCGACCGTCCGGATGGCGTCGAGGAGTTCGGCGGGGCGGGTGTCCTTGACCAGGAAGCCGGAGGCGCCCGCGCGCAGTGCCTCCACGACGTGCTCGTCCGTGTCGTAGGTGGTCAGCATCAGGACCTTCACACCGGCCAGGTCCTCGTCCTCGGCGAGCAGGCGGGTGGCTTCGATGCCGTCGATGTCGGGCATCCGGATGTCCATCACGACCAGGTCGGCTCTCGCCTCCCTGGTCGCCTGGACCGCCTCTCTGCCTGTCGCGGCCTGGGCCACGACCCGCATGTCGGGGGCGGAGTCGACGAGGAGGGCGAAGGCGGCTCTGACCAGGGCCTGATCGTCGGCGAGCAGCACTCTGATGGGGGTCGTCATCGCCGTTCCTGGGTCGGTTCGTGGGTGGGTGCGGCCTGGGCCCCCCGAGGCAACGGGATGCGCGCCGCCACCTGGAAGCCGCCCTCTTCCCTCGGGCCCGCTTCCAGCGTGCCCAGGACGCTGCGGGCCCGCTCGCGCATGCCGATGAGGCCGAAGCCCGCACCCGTGGGCGGGGAGTCCGCGCCCGTGCCGTCGTCCTGGACCGTGACCCTCAACTCGCCCTTTCCCGCACGGATCTCGACCCGGATCGGCACGTCGGGGCCGCCGTGGCGGACCGCGTTCGTCAGGGCCTCCTGGACGATCCGGTAGGCGGCCGCGCCCACCGCCGGCGGCACCTCCGTCTCCGCCTCGGCCTCCGCCGGGTCGAGCGTCGCCGTCACCTTCGCCCCGGCCGTGCGGGCCGCCGCGATCAGTTCGGGGATGCCGTCGAGGTCCGGCAGCGGGCCGCGGGACTCGTCCGGGTTGGCGCGCAGCACTTCGAGGGTGGCCCGCAGCTCGCCCCGCGCGGAGCGGCACGTGTCGGCGATGTCGTCGAGCGCCTTGGCGACGGCCGCGCGGTCGAGCCGGTCGGGGTCGGCGTTCAGGACGTGCGCCGCGACCGAGGTCTGGACGCCGACGAGCGTGATGCTGTGGGCGAGCAGGTCGTGCAGGTCGCGGGCCACCCGCAGGCGTTCCTCGGCGACCCGGCGGCGGGCCTCCTCCTCCCGGGTGCGCTCGGCCTTCTCGGCGCGCTCGACGACCGAGGCCACGTACTGCTGGTGCACGCGCGCGTAGACGCCGAAGAGGACGACCGTGACGATCCAGCCGGAGACCCGCACCGCCTGTGCGCCCTCGGCCATGCCCCGGCTGAACTTCACCGAGAGCATCAGGCCGATGACGGCCGCGCCGAGGAGGAGGGAGCGCCGGGGCGGTCCCGTGAGCGCGGCGATGAACAGCATGAACAGGGAGACGGCCACCGGCGCCGAGTCCGTGTACCCCAGCGCGTGGTACGGGACGACGCAGACGGCCACGCCCAGGAACGCGGCCAGCGGGGCGCGACGGCGCCAGGCCACCGGGACGTGCGCGGCGAGCAGCAGCAGCCAGCCGACGGCGTCGGGCTGCCGGCCGTCGGCGCGCACGGTGAGCGCCAGGATCGTGGCGACGGCCGCGAGGAACGCGGCGAGCGCCGCGTCCTGGCGCAGCACGCGGCCGGGGTCCGGCGGCCCGCCGCGCCGGTCGGGGCGGGGGCCGAACCCGGGGATCTGGAGCAGTCGCATCGCGTCCACCGGTCCATCTTCGGGGAGGAAGGCGCCCCTCCGGCAGGGAGGGGCGCCTTCGGTCACTTCAGGGCGAGTTCGGGTTCCTCGGCGGCCGGTGGCCGTGGGGCCGCCGGTTTCCGGGCGAGCGGGCCCGGCCACCAGACCTTCCGGCCGAGCGCGAGGCTCGCCGAGGTCACCAGGTACGTACGGACGAGGAACGTGTCGAGGAGGACGCCGACGGCGATGACGAAGCCGAGCTCGACCAGCTGCACCAGCGGCATGTTGATCAGGACGGCGAAGGTCGCGGCGAGCACGAGTCCGGCCGAGGCGATCACGCCGCCGGTGGTGCGCAGCGCGGTGAGCGCGGCCGCGCCGGTCTCCTGGCCGCCGAGGACCTCCTCCCGCATCCGGTGCATGAGGAAGATCCCGTAGTCGACGCCGAGGGCGACGAGGAAGACGAACGAGAGCAGTCCGAGTCCGGGGTCGGTGCCGGAGAAGCCGAAGAGGGGCTCGAAGACGAGTCCGGCGATGCCGAGGGACGCGCCCCAGACGGCGACCACCGCGACGAGCAGGAGCAGCGGTGCGACGAGGCTGCGGAGCAGGGCCACGAGGATGAGGAGGACGGCCGCGAGGACGATCGGGACGACGACCAGGCGGTCGCGGGCGTTGGTGTCCTTGAGGTCGAGCTGTTCGGCGCTGGGCCCGCCGACGTAGGCGCCCCGGCCGTCGAGCCGGTCGCGCAGCGCCTCGATGGTGCGGGTCTCGGCGGCGGTCTGCGGGGCGGCGTCGGCGGTGACGCTGATCTCGGTCCAGCCCGCGCCGCTGCGTCCGGCGCGTACGTCGGCGACGCCGGGGGTGGTGCGGGCGGCGGCGACGGCCCGGTCCGCGTCACCGGCCGGGGCGATGACGGTGATCGGCTGGGCGCTGCGGTCCGGGTAGGCGGCGGCGAGCGTCTGCATCGCGGTGACCGAGTCCGGCTTGTCGGTGAAGGAGTCCTCCTGTTTGAGGCTGCCCGGCAGGTTGAGCACGCCGAGGGCGAGGGCGCCGAGGAGGACGGCCCCGGCGCCGAGGACGGCGAACGGCCTGCGCCCCGCCGAGGATCCCATCGCGGAGAACAGCGACCTGCGCTTCTTCGGCTCGGAGCCGAACGCGGGCACGAGCGGCCAGAACACGCGCCGGCCGAGCAGGACGAGCACGGCGGGCAGCAGGGTCAGCATGGCGACGAGCGCGCACAGGACGCCGACGGCGCCGAGGGGGCCCATGCCGCGCGAGGAGTTGAGGTCGGCGGCGAGCAGGCAGAGCAGCCCGACGGCGACGGTGCCGGAGGAGGCGAGCACGGCGGGGCCGCAGCCGCGCAGGGCCGCGCGCATCGCCTCGTACGGGCGCTGGACGCGGCGCAGTTCCTCGCGGTAGCGGGAGACGATGAGGAGGGCGTAGTCGGTGCCCGCGCCGAAGACGAGGATCGTCATGACGCCGGAGCTCTGGCCGCTGATCGTGGTGCCGAAGGCCTGGTGGAGGCCGTAGGCGACGCCCATGGAGAGGAAGTCGGCGACGCCCGCGACGGCGAGCGGGACGAGCCACAGGAACGGGCTGCGGTAGATCAGGACGAGGAGCAGGGCGACGACGGCGACGGTCGTGTAGAGCAGGGGCCCGTCGAGCGACTGGTAGACCTCGGAGGCGTCGGTGGCGAGGGCGCCGGGCCCGCCGACGTCGACGCTCAGCCCGCCGGTGTCGTGGGCGAGGGCGCGGACGTCGCCCACGAACGCGTCGCGGGCCTTCTCGTCGATGCCGGGGCCGGTGCTCGCGACCGGGTACATCAGGGTGTCGCCCGCCTCGGACGGGACTCCTCGCGGCGGGGCGACGAGGTCCAGCTTGGCGTCGACGGCGGCGGCCTGGCGGGCCGCCTCGGCCTTGTCGGCGGCGGTCAGGCCGCCGTCGCGGTGGTAGACGAGGACCAGCTCGGTGGTCTCGCCGCCGGGCAGCCGCTCCTGGATCTTCGCGACCTGTGTGGAGTCGGCGCTCGCCGGCAGATAGTCGACCGCGCGGTCGTGCTGCACGTCGCCGAGCTTTCCGGCGAACGGTCCCGCGAGCGCCAGCACGCCGATCCAGAGCACGAGCAGCACCCACGGCACCGCGCGCCCTTTCCGTACCGGTGATCCCGCCATGGGTCGGCCCCCTCGAGTCGTGGTCCTGAAGTCCGGTGTCACCAGACTCTTGGACCGCGAGGGGCTTTCCATCGCGCCCGCGACGGACTCCGGCTCTACTGCCGGGGGCGGTCAGGGCGCGGCACTACTCCCGCGGGAGTACTGCGGACGGATCAGCTGGGGGTGCGGGCCGCCGCGAGGAGCAGTTCGGAGACCTCGTCCGTGCACATGGTGAGGGCGGCGCCGACGGTGCCGAGGACATCGCGCTCGGCGGCCGAGTACGGGCCGTCCGCGAGGGCGATCCGCGCGCCCTGGGTCAGGATCGACTCCCGTCCGGCGGGCGCGAGGTGCGCGGCGATCGGGTCGAGCGCCTCGTGGAGCTCGATGGCGAGCCCGGCGCCGGATCCGGCGTGCTCGGGCAGCCGGCCCGCGT
The DNA here is from genome assembly GCF_044460245.1 of Streptomyces sp. NPDC050145. Classification (NCBI taxonomy): domain Bacteria; kingdom Bacillati; phylum Actinomycetota; class Actinomycetes; order Kitasatosporales; family Streptomycetaceae; genus Streptomyces; species Streptomyces sp. NPDC050145. The sequence goes on from NZ_JBITJS010000005.1 coordinate 318,014, forward strand.
CGGTCACCAACGCCTCGACGAGCGCGGCGAGTTGGACCTCGGAGCAGTCCTCGAAGCCGGCGGCGCGCAGGATGCCGACCGCGCACTCCAGGGTGGTGCGGGAGGCGGTGGTGCCGGTGGCGAGGACGGCGAGGACGACGGTGTGCACGGCGTCGCGGAGCATCGCCGAGAAGCGGTGCGTGGTCGGGTGGTCGAGGGCGTCCATGCCGAACCGGTGCTCGCAGGCGGCGCATTGGACGACGGGGCCGGTGTGGCCGCGGGGCACGAGCGGGACGCCGAGGACGGTGAAGCGGCGCCGGCCGGTGCGCCGCTGGTAGTTGCGGTCGCCGCCGCAGCCGGGGCAGAAGAACTCCCCGTCACCCACGGTGGTCCAGGTGGTGTGCACGCCGAGTACGCGCGTGAGCCCGGTTCGCCGTGTTTGTCCCAGCTTCGGCAGCACGTGCACACCTCCGTAACGGCGCCGCAACATCGCGACGCTGGCGTGATGTTAGCCACATTGCCGAGGCGGCGTCAGTACCTTGGTCACGACGGGATCACGGCGAACCGGCGGCGTGGCCGAGACATGACGCGGCCCCGCACACCGACAAAAGGTGCACGGGGCCGGGAAACGCCAGCTCAGAGGAGTCAGCGGGCGGCGCGGTTCACCGCGGAGACGACGGCCTTCAGCGACGCACGTGTCGTATTCGCGTCGATGCCGATGCCCCACAGGACCTTGTCCTCGATGGCGACCTCGATGTACGAGGCGGCGACGGCCGAGGCGCCCTCGCTCATCGTGTGCTCCTGGTAGTCCAGCAGGCGGGCGTCGACGCCGACGGCCTGCAGCGCGTCGAAGAACGCGGAGATCGGACCGTTGCCCGTACCGACCAGGATCTGCTCGGTGCCGTCCACCTCGGCCTCGACCGTCAGGCGGTCCACACCGTCGGTGTCCGTCGTGGTCTGGCCCGTCTTGACCTGGATGCGGCCCCACGGGTTGCCGGAGTTGGGCAGGTACTCGTCCTGGAAGACGTTCCAGATGTCCTTCGGCGTGACCTCGCCGCCCTCGGCGTCGGTCTTGGCCTGGATGACCTTCGAGAACTCGACCTGCATACGGCGCGGCAGGTCCAGCTTGTGGTCGTTCTTCAGGACGTAGGCGATACCGCCCTTGCCGGACTGCGAGTTGACCCGGATGACGGCCTCGTAGGAGCGGCCGACGTCCTTCGGGTCGATGGGCAGGTACGGGACGGCCCACTCGATGTCGTCGACGGTGACGCCCTTGGCCTTCGCGTCGGCCTCCATGGCGTCGAAGCCCTTCTTGATGGCGTCCTGGTGGGAGCCGGAGAAGGACGTGTAGACCAGGTCGCCCACGTACGGGTGGCGCGGGTGGACCTCCATCTGGTTGCAGTACTCCCACGTGCGACGGATCTCGTCGATGTCGGAGAAGTCGATCTGCGGGTCGACGCCCTGCGAGAACAGGTTCATGCCCAGGGTGACCAGGTCGACGTTGCCGGTGCGCTCGCCCTGGCCGAACAGGCAGCCCTCGACGCGGTCGGCGCCGGCCATCACGGCCAGTTCGGCGGCGGCGACGGCGGTGCCCCGGTCGTTGTGCGGGTGGACCGACAGGACCACGTGCTCGCGGCGGGACAGCTTGCGGCCCATCCACTCGAAGCGGTCCGCGTGCGTCGACGGGGTCGAACGCTCCACCGTGGCGGGCAGGTTGAGGATGATCTCGCGGCCCGGACCCGGCTGGTAGACGTCCATGACGGCCTCGCAGACCTCCAGGGCGAAGTCCAGCTCGGTGTCCGTGAAGATCTCGGGGCTGTACTGGTAGCCGAACTCGGTCTCGGGGCCCAGGATCTTCTCCGCGTACTCCATCACCAGGCGGGTGCCGTCGACGGCGATCTGCTTGATGTCGTCCTTGGAGCCGCGGAAGACCACGCGGCGGAAGACGGGAGCCGTGGCGTTGTACAGGTGCAGCGTGGCGCGCCGGGCGCCCTTCAGGGACTCCACCGTGCGCTCGATCAGGTCCTCACGGGCCTGGGTCAGTACGGAGATCGTCACGTCGTCCGGGATGGCGCCCGGCTCCTCGATGATCGAGCGGACGAAGTCGAAGTCGGTCTGGCCGGAGGCCGGGAAGCCGACCTCGATCTCCTTGTAACCCATCTTGACCAGCTGGTCGAACATCCGGCGCTTGCGCTCGGGCGACATGGGGTCGATCAGGGCCTGGTTGCCGTCGCGCAGGTCCGTGGAGAGCCAGCGAGGAGCAGTGGTGATCCGCTGGTTCGGCCAGGTGCGGTCGGCGATGTCGACCTGCTCGTACTGACCGTACTTGTGGATGGGCATGCGGCTGGTCTGCTGGCGGTTCGCCATGATGCGGGGCTCCTCAGAGGGTGGCCGGTAAGGCGGCCGACGGCGCAACGCCAAACTCCGCGGGGAGGGGGTCGGCCTCGACTACAGGCCCTCGCCGCGGCAGCTAAGGAGAAGCAGCCCGAATCGCATGATGCTGAGCACCTTAACCGAGTCCCGCTCTTGTGCGGAGGGTCGTATCAGTATGCGGGACGACCGGCGAGTAACCGGGCATAGGTGACTTACGCCTCTATTTCGACAACACCCTCCCGCTATTTCGCTCTATTTCGCTAATCACCGTCGCACCTCGTGACACCACGGTGACGCAGTGCCACCTTGGCATGATGACCGCGAACCCGTCGGGCTTCGAGCCCGTCTTCTGCACGATCGTCCCGCCCCATCTCCTCGACCGCGTCGCGCAGTCGTCGAACGCGACGGCCGCCGAGCGCGCCCGCCTCACCCTGGAACGCGACGCCCTGGAGCGCGGCCGGCGCCGCCGCACCGTCGTCACCCGCACCGCCGTCGCCACCCCGCCCGTCGCCCCCGCCGACCGGAAGCCGAAGCGCACGATCTACGACGCCGGGCACGGCACCCAGCTCCCCGGCGACCAGGTGCGCGGCGAGAGCGACGCGCCGGGCCAGGACGCCACCGTCAACCGGGCCTTCGCCGGCCTCGGCGCCACCTTCGAGCTGTACCTGCAGAAGTACGACCGCTGGTCGATCGACGGCAACGGGCTCGCGCTCGACGCGACGGTCCACTACGACCAGGACTACAACAACGCGTTCTGGAACGGCGAGCAGATGGTGTTCGGCGACGGGGACGGCGAGATCTTCCTCGACTTCACCCTGCCCGTCGACGTGATCGGCCACGAACTCACCCACGGCGTCACCCAGTACACGGCGAACCTGACCTACGCGGGCCAGCCGGGCGCCCTCAACGAGTCGCTCTCCGACGTCTTCGGCTCCCTCATCAAGCAGTACTCGCTCGGCCAGAGCGCTGCCGAGGCCGACTGGCTGATCGGCGCGGGGCTGCTCGCGCCGAGCGTCCAGGGCGTGGCGCTGCGCTCCATGAAGGCGCCGGGCACTGCGTACGACGACGACGTGCTCGGCAAGGACCCGCAGCCCGCCGACATGGAGCACTACGTGGACACCGAGGAGGACAACGGCGGCGTCCACATCAACTCCGGCATCCCCAACCACGCCTTCTACCTGCTGGCCACGGAGCTCGGCGGGCAGGCGTGGGAGCGGGCCGGGCAGATCTGGTTCGACACCCTCACCGGCGGCGAGCTGGGCGAGGACGCCTCCTTCACGGACTTCGCGCAGCTGACCGCGAAGGCCGCGCAGGAGCGGTACGGGGCGGGAGACGAGACCCGGGCTGTGCTCAAGGCCTGGGAGCAGGTCGGGGTGCCGACGAGCTGAACGGGTAGGCGGGAGCCATGCGGATTCACGTCAGGCGCACGGGCGGCTTCGCCGGGGTCCCCCGGCAGGCCGAGATCGACACGTCGGGCCACGGCGACGAGCACGAGTGGCGGCAGCTGGCCGAGGCGGCGCTCGCCGAGGGCCGGGACAGCCCGCCCGGCGGGGTGCCCGACGGGTTCAGCTACACGATCACGGTGGACGGGCGGACGGTGTACTGCGCTGACCCGCGGCTCACTCCGGAGCAGCGCAGGCTGATCACCCGCGTCCTGAAGGAGGGCGCCTGACCGCCCGGGCCGGCCGGGTCGCCCGGGTTTAGGGATACCCGCGGTAACTACGGGGCACTGCACGGGCGTTGACTTCTCTACCGGCCGGTACGGATGATCGCGCCCATGCCAGCCACCCCGGACGCGCCCCCGCTCCCGAAGTTCCCGCCCGGCTTCCTGTGGGGTGTCTCCACCTCTGCCCACCAGATCGAGGGCGCCGTCGAAGGACGCGCGCCCTCGATCTGGGACGCGTTCGGCGCCGAGCCCGGACGGATCAAGGACGGCTCCACCGCGGACACGGCCTGCGACCACGTGGCCCGCTACCGCGAGGACGTGGGCCTCGTCCACGACCTCGGGGTCGGCGCGTACCGCTTCTCGGTGTCCTGGCCGCGGGTGCTGCGGCCCGGCGGGCTCGACTTCTACGACCGGCTCGTCGACGAGCTGTGCGCGCGGGGCGTGCGGCCGGTGCCGACGCTCTTCCACTGGGACCTGCCGGTGGAGGTCGAGGAGGCCGGCGGCTGGCTGTCCCGGGACACCGCGTCCCGCTTCGCCGCCCACGCGCAGACCGTCGCGGCGCGGCTCGCCGACCGCACCGGCACCTGGATCACCCTCAACGAGCCCGCCGAGCACACCCTGCTCGGCCACGCCCTCGGCGAGCACGCGCCCGGCAGGAAGCTGCTGTTCGACGCCCTGCCCGTCGCCCACCACCAGCTCCTCGCGCACGGGCTCGCCGCCCAGGCGCTGCGCGCGGCGGGCGCCACCGACATCGGCATCGCCAACTCCCACGGCCCGACCTGGCCCGCCTCCGCCGGACCGGCCGACGCGGCGGCCGCCGACCTCTACGACGTCATCCTCAACCGGCTCTTCTCCGACCCGCTGCTCCTCGGCCGCTACCCCGACGGGTTCGGCGAGCTGATGCCGGCCGACGACCTCGCCGCCGACCTCGAGGTGATCTCCGAGGGCACGCTCGACTGGTACGGGGTGAACTACTACCAGCCGACGAAGGTGGGGGCGCCGCTGCCCGGCGGCGCGGACGTGGAGTTCTCCGGACTGACGCTGCCCGCCGAACTGCCCTTCGCGGTACGGGAGATCGAAGGGTACCCGGTGACGGACTTCGGCTGGCCCGTCGTCCCCGACGCGCTCACCGAACTCCTCGCCTCCTTCCGCGAACGCTACGGGGACCGGCTGCCGCCCGTCGTCGTCACCGAGAACGGCTGCGCGTACGAGGGCCTCGACGACCGGGACCGGATCGCCTACCTGGACGGGCATCTGCGGGCGCTGCACCGGGCGATGGAGGCGGGCGCCGACGTGCGCGGCTACTTCGTCTGGTCGCTCCTCGACAACTGGGAATGGGCCGAGGGCTACACGAAGCGCTTCGGCCTGGTCCACGTCGACTACGCGACCGGGACCCGCACCCCGAAGGCCTCGTACGCCTGGCTGCGGGACGCGCTGCGGGAGCAGAAGGCGCCGCGGTCATGAGCGCGCTCGCCCTGGAGGAGCCCGCCGAGCGGGTCCGGCGCGGCTGGACGGTCGCGCTCTCGCTGGCCAACGGTGCGATCTGGGTGGGCTGGTACGGGCCCCTGCAGATCCTGCTCGCCCAGCAGTCGGAGCAGTTCGCGCCCGGCACCGGCCTGTCGAAGGAATCGCTGCTCGCCTGGGTCACCGGGGTCGGGGCCGTCGTCTCCCTCGCCGCGAACCCGCTGTTCGGGGCGCTGTCCGACCGGACCGTGTCCCGCTACGGGCGGCGTACGCCGTGGATCGTGGCCGGGTCCGTGGGCGGGGCGCTGTCCCTGCTGCTGCTCGGGGTCGCGGAGTCCGTCTGGGTGCTGTTCCTGGGCTGGGGCCTGGTGCAGCTGACGCTGAACGCGGCGTTCGCGGCGGTCACCGCGGCCGTGCCGGACCGGGTGCCGCGGCTGCAGCGCGGGGCGGTCGGCGGGTGGCTCGGGGCCGCGCAGATCCTCGGGGTCGTCGGCGGGACGGGGCTCGCGACGCTGGCCGGCGGGACGGGGGGCGGGTACGCGGCCTGCGCCGTGTTCACGCTCGTCGGGGTCGCGCCGTACGTGCTGCGCCACCCGGACCTGCGGCTCGCTCCGGCCGACCGGCCCGCGTGGTCGTGGCGGGGCTTCGCGGCGGGGTTCTGGCTGAGCCCGCGCGCGCATCCCGACTTCGCGTGGGCCTGGCTGACCCGGTTCCTGATCAACCTCGGCAACGCGCTGGTGCTCCTGTACCTCTTCTACTATCTCCGCGATCAACTCCACTACCCGGACCCGGAGTCCGGGGTGCTGATCCTCACGGCGGTCAACGGAGTGACGCTGCTCGCGACCGTCGTCGTGGGCGGGGTCTGGTCGGACCGGGCCGGCCGGCGCAAGCCCTTCGTTCTCTGGTCCGGGGTGCTCATCGCTGTCGCGACCGGGGTGCTGTCCGGGTGGCAGACGTGGAGCGGGGCGCTGGTCGCTGCCGCGGTGCTCGGGGTCGGTTTCGGCGTCTTCACGTCCGTGGACTTCGCCCTGATGACCGATGTCCTCCCGGCGGCCCTGGACCGGGGCAAGGACCTCGGCGTCATCAACATCGCGAACTCGCTGCCGCAGGTGGCCGCGCCCGTACTGGCCGCCCCGCTGGTCGGCCAGCTGGGCGGCTACCGAGTCCTGTACCTGGTCGCGGCCGCGATCGGCCTCGCCGGAGCGCTGCTGGTCCATCGGATCAAGGGGGTGGACTGAGGCGCGGGCCGCTCGGCGCGGGGCGGGCGGAGTCCCGGGGGCGATGTCCGGCGACGCGCTCGGCTGCGACGTGCCCAGGGCCGGCCTCGCCCATAGCCCCGGCCCTCCTCCCGCTGCCGGGGCTGCGTGCCCGGCGACGCGCTCGCCCCCCGATATGCCCCGGGCCGGCCTCGCCCATAGCCCCGGCCCTCCTCCCGCTGCCGGAGTTGCACGCCCGGCGACGCACTCGCCCGCAACACGCCTGCGGCCGACCTCGCCCATGGCCCCGGCCCTCCTCCCGCTGCCGGAGTTGCACGCCCGGCGACGCACTCGCCCGCAACACGCCTGCGGCCGACCTCGCCCATAGCCCCGGCCCTCCTCCCGCTGCCGGAGTTGCACGCCCGGCGACGCACTCGCCCGCAACACGCCTGCGGCCGACCTCGCCCATAGCCCCGGCCCTGCTCCCACCCACCCGCCCCCTCCGGGGGCGTCGGCCCGGCGCCCCGCCTCGGGCAGCGACCCGGACCCCGGGCCGGCACTCCGGTCCGGGGCGCGCATCCGGTCGACCCCGCCTTGGGCAGTCTGCCGCCTGGGGCGGCACCGGTGGGCAAGGCGGCACCCAGGTGCCGGGTGCGCGTTCCCTTGGCCTCGGCCAAAACGGCGCCGCCGTAGGGGCGGACGATCGTCGCCGGGTCCCGTCCGGTGGGGCTTCTCGCGCAGTTCCCCGCGCCCCTGAAGGCGCACTCCGTGCGCCCCAGGGACCGTTGGTTTCGCCCCGCGACGGAGTCGCTGATCGACACAGGCCGCGCCCCAGGGACGCCGGTTGGTCGTGCCCCGCGCCGGGGCCGCGCATCGACTCGGCCCCGCTCCCCTGGGGGCGCGCTCGGTGCCGGGCCGACGCCCCCGGAGGGGGCGGGTGGGTGGGAGCGGGGCTGGGGCCAAGGGCGATGCCCGGCGCCGGGTGCGGGTTCCATTGGGCCCCGGCTGAAGCGCCGTCGCCGTAGGGGCTGACGATCGTCGCCGGGTGCGCCACCGTCGTGGCTGGTCGCGCAGTTCCCCGCGCCCCTGGAAGGCACACTCCGTGCGCCCCAGGGGCATGACGGGCGCGCCCCGCGACGGAGTCGCTGATCGGATGCAGCCCCGCGTGCCCGAGGGGCCCATTGGTAGCCCCCGCGAGGGGGCCTCGCATCGATACAGCCCCGCACCCCTGAAGGGGCGCGCCCAGTGCCGGGCCGACGCCCCCGGAGGGGGCGGGTGGGTGGGAGGAGGGCTGGGCGAAGGGCTGTGCCCGGTGCCGCGTGTGTATTCATCGGGGCTCGGCCGCAGTGCCGGCGTCGCGCGCCGGGCCATCCAGGAAGAGCCGCACAGCTACACCGCCGGCGCCGGCGGTCACAGGGCGCCGGAGGCCTTGGCTGACCAGAGGGAGGGGTACAGGGGGCGGTAGCCCAGGTCGTGGCGGATTCGGGATGTGGAGAGGACCGCGTGCCAGGGGTCCGTGGTCTCCCGCTCGGAGACGGAGGGCGGCACCTCCAGACCCGCGAAGGTCAACAGGTCGATCGTGGTCAGCGGGGCGTCGTCCGCGATGTTGTACGCGCCGGACGCCCCCGGCGCGTACAGGAGTCGCAGCAGGCCCTGGGCCACATCCGCGTGGTGGCCGAGGTGCAGTCGCTGCATCCCGGCCCAGCCGGGGGCCCACTCCACCGCCGTGTCGAGGTGCGGGTCCCCGTCCCCGTACACGAAGGGCAGGCGCCCGATCCGCAGATCACCGAGCCCGGAGAGTCCCGCGAGCCCCTGTTCGGCCTCCCACTTCGACTCGGGGTAGGCGCCCCACAGATGCCCGCCGGGTACGGACTCGTCCGACTCGACGAGGGCGCGGCCCCGCCCGGCGCCGTACACGAGCCCCGTACTGACCTGCACGAACCTGCCGACGCCGGAGGCCACCGCGGCCCGCCCGAGCTCGATCGCCGCGTCCCGGTTGACCGCGCGCGCCTCCTCGTCGGGGACTCCACGGAACGCCGCCGCTACGTTCACGACCGCGTCCACCCCGGCCGTCACCTTCCCGAGCGTCTCCGCGTCCCGCAGGTCCCCGACGACGACCTCCGCCCCGAGCTCCGCGAACTCCTCCCCGCGCTCCGCCTCCCGCACCAGCACCCGCACCCGGTCCCCGTGCGGGGCCGCCCGCAGCAGCCGCGGCACGAACCGCCGCCCGACCTGACCCGTCGCACCCGTCACCAATGTCAGCATGGCCGCCTCCTCGTTCTCGTAGCCGAAGTGGCCGTACCTGCCGTACCTGCCGTACCGGCCACGGCTGAAGCCTCCGCCCGTCGGCGACCCGGCGGGAGAGACGCGGTTATCCAGGGACCGGTACTCCCTGGATACGGACCCGGCGGCGAGCCATGCTGAGAAGCGTGAACCGTGTCGAACTCGCCGACTTCCTGCGCCGCTGCCGCAGCCGACTGAACCCGTCGGACGTGGGCCTGCCCACGGGCCCCCGGCGCCGCACCCCGGGCCTGCGCCGCGAGGAGGTGGCGCAGCTCGCCGGGATGTCCGCGGACTACTACACGCGGCTCGAGCAGCGCCGCGGCTCGCACCCCTCGCGCCAGATGCTCACGGCGCTGGCCCGCGCGCTGCGTCTGACGGACGCCGAGCGGGACCATCTGTTCCATCTGGCCGGCGAGGAGCCACCGCGGCCCGGCACCTCCTCGGGACACGTCCGCCCGGGGCTGCTGCTGATCCTGGACCGGCTGCACGACCTGCCGGCGACGGTGTTCGGCGACTGGGGCGAGGTGCTCGCGCAGAACGCGATGTCGATGGCCCTGACCGGCGACCACGTGGGCACGAACATGATCCGCCGCTGGTTCACGGACCCGGCGACCCGCGCCCTGTTCCCCGCCGACCAGCACGAGGCGCTCGGCCGCGCCCACGTGGCGGGCCTGCGGGCGGTCGCCGCGGCCCGCCCGGACGACCCGGGCCCGGCCGCACTCGTCCGCGAACTACGGTCCGTGTCAAGGGAGTTCGAGGAGCTGTGGGCGGCGCACGACGTGGTCGTGGAGCGGCCGTCGCCGAAGCGGTTCGTGCACCCGGTCGTCGGCGTGCTCGACCTGGACTGCGAGGTGCTGCTTGGCGCCGGCCACGACCAGCAGCTCGTCGTGCACTCGGCGCGGCCGGGCACCCCGGCGCACGAGCGGCTGGAGCTGCTGCGGGTGATCGGGCTCCAGGACCTGGCCCCGAGCCCGACCGCGTACGAGAACGAGCACCAGGGCCGGGACTAGAAGCCGAGCTTGCGGAGCTGGCGGGGGTCGCGCTGCCAGTCCTTGGCGACCTTCACATGCAGGTCGAGGTAGACCGGCGTGCCGAGGAGCGCCTCGATCTGCTTGCGGGACTTGATGCCGACGTCCTTGAGGCGCTTGCCCTTGGGGCCGATGATGATGCCCTTCTGGCTGGGCCGCTCGATGTAGACGAAGGCGTGGATGTCGAGGAGCGGCTTGTCGGCGGGGCGGTCCTCGCGCGGCAGCATCTCCTCGACGACGACGGCGATGGAGTGCGGCAGCTCGTCGCGGACGCCTTCGAGCGCGGCCTCGCGGATCAGCTCGGCGACCATGACCTGCTCGGGCTCGTCGGTGAGGTCGCCCTCCGGGTAGAGCGCGGGGCCCTCGGGCAGCAGCGGCACGATGAGGTCGGCGAGCAGGCCGACCTGCTTGTCGCCGACGGCGGAGACCGGGATGATCTCGGCCCACTCGAAGCCGAGCTCCTTGCCGAGCTGGTCGATGGCGATGAGCTGCTCGGCGAGCTGCTTGCTGTCGACGAGGTCGGTCTTGGTGACGATCGCGATCTTCGGCGTCTTCTTGATCGACGCGAGTTCCTTGGCGATGAACCGGTCGCCGGGGCCGAGCTTCTCGTTCGCGGGCAGGCAGAAGCCGATGACGTCGACCTCGGCCCAGGTGGTGCGCACCACGTCGTTGAGCCGCTCGCCGAGCAGGGTGCGCGGCTTGTGGAGCCCGGGGGTGTCGACCAGGATCAGCTGCGCGTCCTCACGGTGCACGATGCCGCGCACGGTGTGCCGCGTGGTCTGCGGCTGGTCGGCGGTGATCGCGACCTTCTTGCCGACCAGAGCGTTCGTGAGAGTGGACTTGCCCGCGTTGGGGCGTCCGACGAAGCAGGCGAAGCCGGCGCGGTGGGCAGGTCCGGCAGCGGGGGTGTGAACGCTCATGGCGCCCATTGTCCCTGATCCGCGAAGCCGTGCGGCACCGTGAGGGCCTTGTAACACCGGGGTGACACGAAACACGGCGGAAACCCCGGGGTGCGGCAACGGAAACGCGGGCCCGTGACGCTGGCCCGCATGCCTCCCACGACCCCTCCCCTCGCCGCCCCGGCCGCCGCCGCCCTCGACACGGGTGACACGGCCTGGCTGCTCGCCGCCACCGCGCTCGTCCTGCTGATGACCCCGGGCCTGGCCCTCTTCTACGGGGGCATGGTCCGTACGAAGAGCGTGCTCAACATGCTGATGATGAGCTTCGTGTCGATCGCCCTGGTGACGGTGGTGTGGCTGGTGGCGGGCTATTCGCTGGCCTTCGGCGACGATGCGTTCGCGGGCCTGATCGGGGATCTCGGGCACGCGGGCATGGCGGGCGTGGGCCCGGACGACGTGACCGGCACCGTCCCCACCTTCCTCTTCACCACGTTCCAGCTGACCTTCGCGATCCTGACGGCGGCGCTGATCAGCGGCGCGGTCGCGGACCGTACGCGGTTCGGGGCGTGGCTGGTCTTCGTGCCGGTGTGGGCGCTGCTCGTATACGTCCCGGTCGCGCACTGGGTGTGGGGGCCGGGCGGCTGGATCGCGCACCACCTGGGCGCGCTGGACTTCGCGGGCGGCCTGGTCGTCGAGATCGCGTCGGGCGCGTCGGGGCTCGCGCTGTGTCTGGTGCTCGGGCCGCGGCTCGGGTTCAAGAAGGACGCGATGCGCCCGCACAATCTGCCGATGGTGATCCTGGGCGCGGGCCTGCTGTGGTTCGGCTGGCTCGGTTTCAACGGCGGCTCGGCGCTCGGTGCGAACGGGCTGGCCGCGGCGTCCCTGTTCAACACGCTGATCGCGGGCTGCACGGGACTGCTCGGCTGGCTGTTCGTGGAGCAGCGGCGGGACGGGCATCCGACGACGTTCGGCGCCGCGTCGGGCGCGGTCGCGGGGCTCGTCGCGATCACCCCGGCGTGCGGGGTCGTGGGGGTGCTGGGCGCGGCCGTGGTCGGGCTCGTGGCCGGCGTCGTGTGCTCGTACGCGGTCGCCTGGAAGTTCCGCTTCGACTACGACGACTCGCTGGACGTGGTCGGCGTGCACTTCGTGGGCGGGGTGGTCGGCACGATTCTGATCGGTCTGTTCGCCACGTCGGCGATGACCGGCTCGGCGGACAAGGAGGGGCTGCTGTACGGCGGCGGGTTCGGCCAGCTGGGCAAGCAGCTGCTCGCGGTGCTGGTCGTGGCGGCGTACACGTTCCTGGTGACGTACGGGATCGGGAAGGCGATCGACCGGCTGATGGGCTTCCGGGCCGGCGAGGAGGAAGAGCGCACGGGCCTGGACCAGACGGCGCACGCGGAGACTGCGTACGATCACGGCGTCCTCGGGCACGGTGCCCCGCAGGGCAGCACTCCTGTCGCCGGAAGGGTCACGTCATGAAGCTGATCACCGCGGTCGTGAAGCCGTATCGCCTCGACGAGGTGAAGACGGCGCTGCAGGAGCTGGGTGTGCACGGTCTGACGGTGACCGAGGCCAGCGGGTACGGGCGCCAGCGGGGTCACACGGAGGTGTACCGGGGCGCCGAGTACCGGGTGGATCTGGTGCCGAAGGTGCGCATCGAGGTGGTCGTCGCGGACGACGACGCGGAGCCCGTGATGGAAGCGGTCGTGCGGGCGGCGCGCACCGGGAAGATCGGCGACGGCAAGGTCTGGGCCGTGCCCGTCGACACCGTGGTGCGGGTGCGGACGGGCGAACGGGGCCCCGACGCCGTCTGAGTCAGTTACTGACTGGTGGTGGTGCGGCTCAGAGCTTGGCGCCGCAGACGGGCCAGGCACCCTTGCCCTGCGAGGCGAGCACCTTGTTGGCGACGGCGATCTGCTCGCCCTTGCTGGCCTGGTGTGCGGCCGGGGCGTACTGGGTGCCGCCGTACGCGGCCCAGGTGGACGGCGTGAACTGCAGGCCGCCGGAGAAGCCGTTGCCGGTGTTCGCCGACCAGTTGCCGGTCGACTCGCACTGCGCGACGGCGTCCCAGCCGGAGGCGGCGGGCGCGGCGGAGGCGCTGCCGGTGCCGGCGAAGACGGCGGTGCCGACGGCCCCGGCGAGCACGGCTCCGGCGGCGAAGCGACGGGCGCGGTGGGTGCGGGCGGCGGTACGGGCGAAGCTGAACACGTAAGAAACCTTTGTTCGGGGTCGGGGGTGTCGCCGCGCCCCCTGTGACGGGGGCGCTGCCGGAACCTCTCGGTGCCTGGCGACTGCTCCACCATGGCGTGCGGCGCGGCTCGTTTTTCGGGTCCCCGGTCCCACCGAACGGGACTTTGGTCCTTTCTTCGGTCCCCATAAGTACCGGGACCAAAGTCCCTTGCACGCCTTAAACACGCTGTTTTGTCCGATTCGCCCGAGGGGTCTTCCGGCCCCGCCCCAGCCCGGCGTGAGGACGCTCACGTAAGCCCCTGATCTGGGCTTATATGTGACCTGCGCCTCTCCGGGACCGCCTGGTCCGCACGGCCACGGTGACCCCGGTCACGAGAATCGCGGCGACGGCGAGCACGAACACCCACGGAAGCGCCAGATACGAGACGCTCGCCGACTCCCGGGTCTCGCGGGCGCTCGCCGTGAGCGTGATGTCGCCCCGGTCGAACTGCGGGGCCCCGTTCCAGCGCGCGGTCAGCCGGACCCGCTGCCCGGGCAGCAGCTCGGCGGGCGTCCCGGACAGCGAGCGGGCCAGCAGCGTGCGCCCGAAGAGTCCACTGGCGTGCAGCCGCACGGACGGGTCGAGGGTGACGTTGCCGCGGTTGCGCAGGGTGTACGAGATGACGGCGGTGCTCGGCCCGGTGCCCGGCACCATGGGCCGGCTGTGCTCGACCTTCACCCGCTCCACGCTGATCGCGGGCATCGTCGGGCCGCTGATCCGCAGGTAGACGCGGGCGGCGACGGCGCGCTGCACGCCCAGGGCGAGGGAGCCGTCGCCCCGGTCGATCCGCTCGTCGAGGGCGACGATGGCGCCGGGGTGGTCGCCGGGTTCGGCGCGCTCGGGCACCTTGATCGTGATCGGCACGGTGACGCGGCCGCGGGGCGGGACGGTGACGCGGGTGCGGGCGGGGCGGGCCCAGACGCCGACGCCCCGCTGCTTCTCCTTCCGCGTCCGCACGGCGAAGCCGCCGTCGCGCGCGGTGTTGTAGGCGTCGGCCGCGTACAGCCGGAAGGTCATGGGGCGCGCCGTCTTGTTGGCGACGACGACCCGGTCGCGGACGGTGTCGCCGGGGTCGGCCGAGAGGTGGAAGTAGGGGCGCCGGGCGAGCTCGGTGGCGTAGGGGAAGACGGACCAGCTGCCGTTGTCGGCGGCCTGGGCGGGCGCGCCGCTCAGCAGGAAGCAGAGGAGCAGCAGAAGCAGGACGGCACGGGACGGCTTGCGCATCGGTGCGGGACCCCCGGGGCGGGCGGCGAAGGCGGAGGGAAACGAAAACAGGAGAAGAGGGAAGACAGGAGAAGAAAGGAGGGGAACGGCGATGCCGGGCGGGTGCGCGCCCGGCTCGCTCACGGCTCGTCCGGGTCGGGACTCAGGCGAGGGTGAGGGTGAGGACGCCCGCGTACGATCCGGGCGCCGTGAACTGCGGCACGTTCAGCGAGAGCCCGGCGTCGACCGTGAACTCACCGCCGGTGGCGGCGGCGTCCGGCGTCGACGCGAGGGTGGCGCCCGCGGATCCGACGGCCCCGGCGGATCCGGCCTTGCAGGTGCTCGGGCTGCCCGCCTTGGTGGCGCACTTCGGGGTCCAGCTCAGCTTGTCGCCGCCGATGGAGGCTCCGCCGGGCCCGGTGAAGTCGGTGACCTTGCCGGTCAGGGACCAGCCCGCGGGGCCGCTGCGGAAGTCCTTGACGGTCACCGTCTGCAGGTCGCCCTTGGCGGCGCCGCCCTGCCCGTAGTCGACGGCACCGAGTTCGACGGTGTCACCGGCCTGGGTCATCGACAGCGTGCCCGCCTTCACGGACGCCTTGATCTTCTGGCTGCCCGGCGGCACCGGACTGTCGTCGATGACGACGTACGCCGCTGGCCCCGCGCCCTTGTCGTCGCTCCAGGCAGCCCCCTCGTAGGCGACGACCCCGGTGGTCGTCTTGTCGTTGACGGTCAGGGAGCCGCTGAAGGAGCCCTGGGCGTCGGCGGTGACGGTGGCGGTGTCGCCGGTCTGCGCGGCACCGGCGCGGCCGGCCAGCGTGACGGAGGCACCCGGGGTGAACTTGCTGCCGGAGACGGTGACCGCGTCACCCGGCTTCCCGGAGGCGCCGCCCAGCTGGATGGTCCGCGGGTTGGTGGTGCCGCCGCCGTCCGTGGCGTTCACGGTCTCGGAGACGGGCGCGGGCCCGTTCGTCACCGTGCACGGGGTGTCCAGCTCCATGATGTAGCTGGTGTGGATGTTGTAGTCGCCGGGCGACAGGTTGATCGCGCCCGGCGACGTGACCGTGAACGTGCCGGTCATGGAGAAGGACGGGAAGGCGCCCTTGCCGGGCACCGGGTCGTTCTTCTTCGGCCCGGCGACGGTGATCTCCCCGCCCTGCGCGCCACCGAGGACGACCTTGCCGGTCGGCGTCATGATGTCGGCGGGCAGCGCGAGGTCCACCGGATTGCTGGCGGCGGGCTTGACCACGGTGTACGTCACGGTGACGGTGTCGCCGACCTTGGGGGCGGCGTTGTCGACATCGATCCGGGCCGAGGTGGTGCCGTCGATCGGCGGGATGCCGGCGATGGCGGGCGGGATGCAGTGCGTGGCGAAGTCCACGTCGGTGGACTGGGCCGCGGCACTGGCCGGCGCGGCGAGCGTGCCGCCCGCGGTGACCGCGAGCGCGGCGGCCCCGAGCAGCGCGGCCCAGCCGCGGCGTCTTCGACTGGTGGAACCCATGGACGTCCCCTCCTGATGGGTGTGGGCGCGGCGGATCCGGTGCCGGTTCCGCGCCGACTGCGCACATTGACATGTGGGTTGTGTGAAAAGTCAATGGAGCCGAACCGCATCAGCTGATGGGCCATCAGATGATGGCAAGTTCCCTGGCACACCTGTCAGTCGAGCAACAAAAAGCGGCCCGTGCCTCAGCACGGACCGCTCGAATTCCCGCCGCTCAGCCGGCGGTGACGGACGCCTTCACGACCCCGTCGGGCCCGGCCACGAGCACCGGCGTCGCCGCCCCGCCGAGATCCGCCACGGCGGCCCGGTCCGCGTCCGCGGCGGCTTCCGCTTCGGTCACCACGGCGGCGGCCTCCAGGGACTGCGCCCCCGATGCGACGGCCATCGCGACGGCCGTCTGCAGCGCGCTGAGCTTGAGCGAGTCCAGCGCGACCGTCCCGGCCACGTACGTACGCCCCGTCTCGTCCCGCACGGCGGCCCCCTCGGGCACCCCGTTCCGGGCCCGGGCCGAACGGGCCAGCGTGACGATCTTGCGGTCCTCGGGGGAGAGGTCGTTGATCTCAGTCATGGGGTGAGCATAAAGAGCGCCGCCCGGGGCTCACACACCCGGCGGCTTCGGGAAGCCCTGCGGCCACACCTGCGGGCCGCCCGCCGTCGCGCCGCCGTCCACGGCGATCTCCGCTCCGGTCACATAGCGGAGGTCGTCCCCGGCGAGCGCGAGCACGGCGGCCGCGACGTCCTGCGCCGTGGCCATGCGGCGCAGCCCGGCGACGTTCAGCGGCCCCCACGCCTTCTTGAACGCCTCCCAGTCGGCGTCCGGCACCCCGGCCGGACGCACCAGCGGGGTGTCGGTCGTGCCGGGCCGGATCGCGTTGATCCGCACCCCCCGGTCCCCGTAGTCCATGGCGGCGGCCCGCACGATGCCCTCGACGCCGCGCTTGCTCGCCGCGTACGCCGCGTGTCCGGGCCTGACCCGTTCCGCGCCCGCCGAGGACGTGCACACGATGACGCCGCCGCCGCGCCGCAGCAGATGCGGGATCTCGTTCTTCACGCCGAGGAAGACGCCCCGCTCGTTCGTGGCGAGGAGGTCGTCCCACTCGGCGACGGTCATCTCGTGCAGGACCTTGGACGTCTCGATCCCGGCGTTGTTGAAGGCGATGTCGAGCCCGCCGTAGCGCCGGGCGATCCCGTCGACGAACGCCTCGACCTGCTCGGCCTCCCGGACGTCGGCGTGCAGGTACGTGGCCTCGCCGCCCGCCTGCCGGATCTCCCGCTCCACCTCCCGGCCCAGCTCGCGCCGGCGCCCGCAGAAACCGACCCTGGCGCCCTCGGCGGCGAACGCCTTCGCGGTGGCCCGGCCGATGCCGGACGTCGCTCCGGTGACGAGGACGACCTTCCCGGCGAACCTGCGGGCGGGCGCGTCCGCCGCCCCCGCCCGGGGCGCGGCGGCGACCGTCGCGGCGGCGGCGACGGCGCCGGAGAGCGCGGCACGGCGGCTGAACGAACTCGCGGGCATGGGGAACTCCATCTCTCCGGAAACCTCCGGACCTTGTTTTCGGGACGGACCTTCTCGTCTGGACGCCTCCGACTCTCGGCCACCCCGCCCCCACCGGGCATCCGTCACTTCGACCGGTCCGGTTAGCCTCAAGAGGTGCAGAGGAAACGGGAGTTGTACGGACGTCAGCGCGAACGGGCCCTGCTGCACGCGCTGGTCACCGACGCGCAGGCCGGTCCGGTCCTGCTGCTGCGCGGCGACGTGGGCACCGGGAAGACCGCCCTGCTCGACGACGCCGTGGCCCACGCCCGAGTCCACCGGCCCGGCACCATCGTGCTGCGCTGCGCGGGCGGCGAACCGGACGCCGCGCTCCCCTTCAGCGGCCTCCTGGACCTCCTGACCCCGGTCCTGGACCGCACGGAGCGTCTCCCCGACTTCCAGCGCAGGGCCCTCACCGAAGCCCTGGGCCTGTGCCCGCCCACCGCGCAGACCGGCGAACTCACGGTCCGCACCGCGCTGCGCACCCTCCTCGCCGCTCTCCCCGCCCCGGTGCTGCTCGTCGCGGACGACGTCCCGGACCTCGACCCGGCGACCCGCGCCGCGCTCCTGTTCCTCGCCCGCCGCCCGGTCCCCGGCACCGCCGTCCTCCTGGCCGCCCGCACGGGCCCCGAGCGGCACGACCTGCCCACCCTGGACCTCACCGGGATCGACGCGGACGCCGCCCGCGCCCTGCTCGACGCGCGCGGGGTACGCGGCGCGCACACGGCGGCCCTGATCACGGCGGCCGAGGGCAATCCGCTCGCCCTGACCGAACTCCCCGAGCCCGGCCCGGCGCCCCTGCCCGCCCGGCTGCGCTCGGCCTTCGCGGACCGCGCCCGCGCCCTGCCGGAGCAGACCCGGACCCTGCTGCTCACCGCCGCCGCCGAGAGCCGGGGCGCGACCGCCTCCGTCCTCGCTGCGGCCCGTCACCTCAAGCTCCCCGCGACGGCACTGGCCGACGCCGAGACCGCCGGCCTCCTCGACGTCACGGGCCCCACCCTGCGCTTCCGCCACCCCTTGCTGCGCTCCGTCGTGTACGCCGACGCCCCGTCCGCGGAACGGGCCCGCGTCCACACGGCCCTGGCCCTCGCCCTCACCGGGCACGAGGCGCTCTGGCACCGGGCGCTGGCCGCGACGGAGCCCGACGAGGACCTGGCGGCGGCCCTGGAGCGCGACGCCGACGCGATCGCCGGGCGGGGCGGCCTCACCGCCGCCACCACGGTGCTGACCCGCGCCGCGGAACTGAGCCCGGACCCGGCGCACGGCACCCGGCGCTTCGCGTCCGCCGCCCACGCCGCCTGGAAGTCGGGCCACCCGGAGACGGCCCGCGCCCTCACGGCACGCACCGACCGGGGCTCCCCCGAACTCGCCCGGCTGGAGGGCCTGATCGCCTATTCCTCGGGCGACCAGCCGGGCGCACTGCGGCAGTTGGTCCGCGCCGCCGAGACGCACGCCGCGCACGCCCCCGCGGCCGCGGCGGCCCTGCTCTTCATGGCCTGCGACGCGGCCGAACACGCGGGCCTGGACGAGGATCTGCGCCGCACCGCCCTGCGGATCACGACCCTCGATCTGCCGCCCCGCCACCACGCGTACGGCCGCCTGCTCGCGGCCGGACCCGGCGCCCACGACGATCCCTGGGCCGTCCTGGACGCCGCCCCCGAGGAGCTGGGCACGAGCCGGGTGCACCGCTGGCTGTGGCCCCTCGCGATCACCCGCGACGCCCCGGACCCGGCGCCCGTACGGGACTTCGCCGAACGAGCGTGCGCGGAGATCGCCGCCGAGGGCGTGCAGGCCCTGCTGCCGCGCCCTCTGCTGTGGCTGGCCGACCTGGAGTGCCGTACGGGGCGGATCGCGGCGGCGGCCGAGCACGCGCAGGAGGCGTTGCGCTGCACCCGGGATCTGGACCAGCCGGTGGCACGGGCCGACGCCCTGGCGCTGCTCGCCCGGATCGCGGCCCTGCACGGGGACCCGGCCTGCCGCACCTACGCGGACGAGGCGACGGCCCTTGCCCTGCCCCTGCGCAACCGGGCCGCGCAGGCGGAGGCCTCCTGGGCCCGCGCCCTCCTGGCCCTGGCCCAGGGCGACACGGCCGAGGCGGTCGAGCACCTTCTGCCCGTCCCGGGCATCCACAGCAGGATCGCCCGCCTCAGCGCCCCGGACCTGGCGCAGGCGCGGGGAGCGGTTCCCGAAGCCGAGGCCGACGCATACGCCGCGGACCCGTTCGCCCGGGCCAGAGCCTCACTCGCCCGCGGTGAGCACCTCCGCCGGGACCGCAGGGCCACGGCGGCCCGGGAACACCTGCGTCAGGCCGCGGCCCTCTTCGAAGGCCTGGGCCTGACGGTCTGGCGGGACCGCGCCCGCGCCGAACTGCGCGCGGCGGGCGGCACGGCCCCCACCGCACTCCCGCACCTCACGTCCCAGGAGCACGAGGTGGCCCGGCTGGCGGCCCAGGGCCTGTCGAACAGGGAGATCGGCGCCCGCCTCACCATGAGTCCCCGGACGGCGGGCTACCACCTCTACAAGCTGTTCCCGAAGCTGGGCATCACGTCCCGC
Organism: Streptomyces sp. NPDC050145; assembly: GCF_044460245.1. Classification (NCBI taxonomy): domain Bacteria; kingdom Bacillati; phylum Actinomycetota; class Actinomycetes; order Kitasatosporales; family Streptomycetaceae; genus Streptomyces; species Streptomyces sp. NPDC050145. The sequence continues at coordinate 337,920 of NZ_JBITJS010000005.1, forward strand.
GCCCAACTGCGCGACCTGAACCTCTGACGGCGTCAGCGGTCGAGCTTCAGCCGCTCCGCCCGAGGCAGCCCCGCGACCACGAGGTCGTACGAGTCCTCGACGAGCTCACGCACCACCCGCTCGGGCAACTCGCCCACGCTGACGGTGTTCCAGTGCCGCTTGTTCATGTGCCACCCGGGCACGACGAGCCCCTCGTACCGGCTCCGGAGCCGGACGGCGTCCTCGGGGTCGCACTTCAGGTTGACGGTCAGCGGCTGCCCGTCCAGGTGGCTGAGGGCGAACATCTTCCCCAGCACCTTGAACACGGAGATCTCCGGCCGGAAGGGAAACTCCTCGACGGCGGCGTTGAAGGAGAGACAGAAGCCCCGCAGCTCCTCCGGAGTCACTCTGTGCCCTCCACCGGCTCACTGAGGACGGTGACGATCTTGTTCCGCCGTCCGGCCGGCGCCTCGGCGGTCAGCCGCAGCACCCGCCCGTCCGGCAGCTCGACCGTCGCGGAGGCGCCCGCGATGGGCACCCGCCCCAGGGCCTTGGCGAGCAGCCCGCCCACGGTCTCGACGTCCTCGTCGTCGAACTCCTCGAGGCCGTACAGCTCGCCGAGGTCCCCGATGTCGAGCCGCGCGGTCACCCGGAACCGGTCGTCGCCCAGCTCCTCCACGGGCGGCAGCTCACGGTCGTACTCGTCCGTGATCTCCCCGACGATCTCCTCGAGAATGTCCTCGATGGTCACGATTCCGGCCGTGCCGCCGTACTCGTCGATGACCACGGCGACGTGATTGCGCAGCTGCTGCATCTCCCGCAGCAGATCACCGGCGTTCTTCGTGTCCGGAACGAACGCGGCCGGCCTCATGGCCGTGGAGACCAGCTCGGCCTCGGCGTCCCGGGAGATGTGCGTCTTGCGCACCAGGTCCTTCAGATACACGATGCCCACCACGTCGTCCTCGCTCTCCCCGACCACGGGGATCCGCGAGAACCCGGACCGCAGCGCCAGGGTCAGCGCCTGCCGGATGGTCTTGTACCGCTCGATGACCACGAGATCGGTGCGCGGCACCATGACCTCGCGCACCAGCGTGTCCCCGAGCTCGAAGACGGAGTGCACCATGCGGCGCTCCTCGTCCTCGATGAGGGACTCCTTCTCGGCGAGGTCGACCATGGCCCGCAGCTCGGCCTCGGAGGCGAACGGTCCGCGCCGGAACCCCTTGCCGGGAGTCAGCGCGTTGCCGATCAGGATGAGCAGCGAGGGGATGGGGCCCATGATCCGGGCCAGCGGCAGCAGCACGTACGCCGCGGCCGTGGCCGTGTTGAGCGGATGCTGCCGTCCGATGGTCCGCGGGGAGACACCCACGGCCACATAGGACACCAGGACCATCACGCCGATGGCGACCAGCAGCGCCTGCCAGGTCTCGCGGAACTCCTCGAGACAGGCGTACGTCACCAGCGCCGCGGCAGCCATCTCGCAGGCGACGCGCACCAGCAGGGCGACGTTCAGATAGCGCGTCGGATCGGCCGCGACCTGGGCGAGCTTGACCCCGCCGCGCCGCCCGGACCGCACGGCCTCCTCGGCCCGGAAGCTGGAGACCCGCGCGAGCCCGGCCTCGGCGCAGGCGGCGAGCCAGGCCACGACAACCAGCGCGACAGCGCCGGCGATCAACGAGAAGCTCATGACACGGTCGGCGCCGGCGACGGCCCCGTCAGCCCCTTCTCACCGCGCCACCCGTCCACGATCGCCGCCTGGAGGCCGAACATCTCGGCCTTCTCGTCGGGCTCCTCGTGGTCGTACCCCAGCAGGTGCAGCACGCCGTGGACGGTCAGCAGCTGCAGCTCCTCGTCCATGGAGTGCCCGGTCTCGGCCTCGCGCCCCTGCCGCTCGGCGACCTCGGGACACAGCACGATGTCGCCGAGCAGGCCCTGCGGGGGCTCCTCGTCGTCCTTCATGGGCGGCCGCAGCTCGTCCATGGGGAAGGACATGACGTCCGTGGGCCCCGGCAGGTCCATCCACTGCACATGGAGCTGCTCCATGGCATCGGCGTCCACCACGATCACCGAGAGCTCGGAGAGCGGGTGGATGCGCATCCTCATCAGCGCGTAGCGGGCGATGTCGAGGATCGCCTGCTCGTCGACCTCGGTGCCTGACTCGTTGTTGACGTCGATCGACATGACGCAGTCGTTCTACTTCCCTCTGGGGCGGCCCTGGTGGGTGCCGTTCTCCGTACCGTGCTCGGTGTCGTACTTCTCGTACGCGTCGACGATACGGCCGACCAGCTTGTGCCGGACGACATCCTGCGACGACAGCCGCGAGAAGTGCACGTCGGGGACCCCCTCCAGGATCTCCTGCACCTGCCGCAGCCCGCTCTTGGTCCCACCCGGCAGGTCGACCTGAGTGACGTCACCGGTGATGACGATCTTCGACTCGAACCCGAGCCGGGTGAGGAACATCTTCATCTGCTCGGGAGAGGTGTTCTGCGCCTCGTCCAGGATGATGAAGGCGTCATTCAGGGTCCTGCCGCGCATATACGCCAGCGGCGCGACCTCGATGGTCCCGGCAGCCATCAGCCGAGGAATGGAATCGGGATCCAGCATGTCGTGCAGCGCGTCGTAGAGCGGCCGCAGATAGGGGTCGATCTTCTCGTAGAGCGTCCCGGGAAGGAATCCCAGCCGCTCACCGGCCTCCACCGCGGGCCGCGTCAGAATGATCCGGTTGACCTGCTTGCTCTGCAACGCCTGCACGGCCTTGGCCATGGCGAGATAGGTCTTGCCGGTACCGGCGGGCCCGATTCCGAAAACAATCGTGTGCTTGTCGATGGCGTCGACATATCGCTTCTGGTTGAGCGTCTTCGGCCGAATGGTCCGCCCCCGCGAAGACAGAATGTTCTGCGTCAGAACCTCCGCCGGAGTTTCCTCCCCCTCGCCCTGCAACATCGCGATAGACCGCTCTACGGCATCTTCCGTCATCGGAGCCCCCGTCCTCAGCACCAGCACCATCTCGTCGAACAGCCGCTGGATGAGCGCCACGTCCCGCGGCTCACCCACCGCACTGACCTCATTGCCCCGGACATGGATGTCGGCCTCCGGGAAGGCCCTCTCGATGACTCGCAGCAGCGCGTCACCCGAACCGAGCACCTCGACCATCGGGTGCTTCGCGGGAACGGTGAACTGCGCGCGCGTAGATGTCTGCGTCATGGGCGGGCCCAGGGGGCCGCAGTCTCCTTGTGACAGCCGTGGTCTGACGCGTTCAAGGGTACGACGCCCCCACCTCGCCGACCGAGCCGTTTTCCGGTGCCCACCAGGCGGCCGGCCTCCCTTCCCGCGCGCTCACATGGAGCGGCCGAAGCCGATGGTCGGCACGGCCCGCAGAAGCGGCCACGGCCGCACCCCGGCGGGCACCAGCGGCTCGAGAAAGGCGTACCGCTCCAGCGCCGCGGGATCCTGCGCCCCCCGCTCCTCGTACGCCTGGATCTGCCGCCACCACGCCCCGATCTCCGACCAGCCCGGCGCCGAGAGGGACCCCCCGAACTCCTGCACCGAGAGGGCCGCCGTCAGCCCCGCGAAGGCCAGCCGGTCCGCCAGCGGCCACCCGGCCAGCGTGCTGGTGACGAACCCGGCCACGAACACGTCCCCCGCCCCGGTCGGATCCATCGCCTCGACCTCGATCGCCGGCACGGACGCGGTCTCCCCGGTCCGCCCGTCCACCGCGTAGGCGCCCTCCGCCCCCAGCGTCACCACGGCGACCGGCACATGCTCCGTCAGCGCGTGCGCGGCGGCCCGGGGACAGGACGTCCCCGTGTACCGCATGGCCTCCTCCGCGTTCGGCAGAAAGGCCTCGCACTCCGAGAGGTCCCCCAGCGCCCCCAGATCCCACCGTCCGGTGTCGTCCCATCCCACGTCGGCGAAGATCCGCGTCCCGCCCCGGGCCGCGTCCCCCACCCAGGGCGCGGAGACCCCGGGCACCAGTGAGGCCACGGCCGCCCGGGCGGGCGGCGGGCACCGGGGCGCGGGCTCCTCCGGCGGCGGCTCGTGCCCGTGGCTGACCATGGTCCGCTCGCCCTCGTACGCCATGGAGACGGTGACCGGCGAGTGCCAGCCCGGGACGGTCCGGGAGAGCCCGAGGTCGATGCCCTCGCCGCGCTCCAGCGTGTCCCAGCAGTACTCGCCGTAGTGGTCGTCCCCGAAGGCCGCCGCCAGCGAGGTCCGCAGGCCGAGCCGCGCCAGCGCGGTGGCCATGTTGGCGACGCCTCCGGGGCTGGAGCCCATGCCGCGGGCCCAGGACTCGGTGCCGCGCACGGGCGCGCTGTCGAGCCCGGTGAACACGATGTCGAGAAAGACGGTCCCCGTCAGATACACGTCGCAGGCCGGATCGCCGGACCGGCGCAGCGCGGCAAGGGGGTCGGTGCGGTCCGTTTCGGCGGGGTTCACATCACGCTCCCTGCAGGTGGTACGAGTCCGCACAGTGTGCCCGAAACACCCCCGTCCGACGGTGTCCCGACATCAACCCGTCACGAAGGACCACCCCGGGGAAAACCTCGCGGCTACCCGACCCCGACCCAGCCAAACCAGATGTGCCTCAGCTCACACCGCCCCGCCTCCCGCGGCCCCCTTCCCGCTTGATACAAATTGGCCCGCACCCGACGTCCCCGGTCCGTCCCGTTCGCAAAGACGTCGGCGTTCACCCCCTCCCCCGGCCTTACCACCCCCTTGCCCAAAACAGCGTCCAAGGCAGGGGGCCGTTCTCCAGGATCGCCCGTGTTGTCGCGCACCCCCCGGCCCGCTCTCGTAGCCCTTTTCACGGCCGGATATCTCGCCGCCTATCTGCTGCCCACCGTCGTCGGCCGGGTGGCCGACAGCCTGGCACTGTCTCCCACCCAGGCCGGTCTCGTCGGCAGCGCGCTGCTGCTGAGCTCGGCCACCGCGGGCTTCACGCTCGCGTCCCGCGTCGAACGGATCGGCGCCCGCAGAGCGGCCCGCGCGGGCCTGCTCCTGGCCGCCGTCGGCTACGGCACGGCGGCGCTCACCGGCACCGTCCCGCTGGTCGTCGCGGGTGCGATGCTCGGCGGCTTCGGCTCGGGCACCGCGACGGCGGTGGCCGCGACAGGGATCGCCGCGCAGAAGGACCCTCACCGGGCGTCCACGCTGGGCCTGTTGAGCGTCTCGGCGCTCGCGGGAGCCCTCTACCTGACGATCCCGAGGATCAGTACGGGCCACGCGGTCCCGTTCGCGGCCCTCGCGCTGACGGCCCTCACGGTGTGGCCGGCGACGAGCCGCCTGCCGGAGCCCGCGACCCCCGACAACAGCCCCGTCCAGGCCCCGCACACGCCGCTCCCCCACGCCCGTTCGGGCATGGTCCTGGCCGCGGTGATCGTGTGCTGGTCGATGGCCCAGAACTCGCTGTGGGGCGTCAGCAGCCGCATCGGCACCGAGCAGGCGGGCCTGAGCGAGATCACGGTCGGCAGCGTGTTCGCGGTGGCGCTCGGCGCCGGACTACTCGGCGTGATCGGCGCGGGCGCGCTCGGCGCCCGGCTGGGCCGCGCCCTGCCCATCGGCCTCGGCACCGCCCTGATCGCCTGCTGCATCGCGGTCAGCGCCCGCGCGGACGGCCTGGGCACCTTCGCGACCGGCGAGATCGCCTGGAACACGCTGTACCCGGTGGTGCTCTCCTACCTGCTGGGCCTGGCCGCCTCGCTCGACCCGCGCGGCCGCTGGGCGGTCCTGGTCGGCTCGGCGTCCTCGCTGGGCACGGCGTGCGGCCCGCTCGTGGGCAGCTCGCTGTCGCAGGCGGTCGGCTTCCCGGTGATGGGCGCGGCGCTCGCCACGCTCCTCGTCCTGCTCGCGCTGCCGCTCACGGCGGTCGCGCTGCACACCGGCGGACGCCCGCTGTTCGCGGGTGCGGCACGGCGCAGCAGCGGCGCCCCGGTCGGCGCGATCGTCCCGCCGTCCGGTGTGCCCGAGCAGCCGGTGGTGGAGATCGAGATGCCGGCGGCCGTCGCGGAGGCCGCCCCGGACCTGGTCCAGGGCGACTTCACGGCGGCGGGCCCGCAGGCCCGTACGGCGGCACCGTCCTGACGGACGCTCAGAACTCGTACGCGTCGACCTCGGCGAGGTAGCGGGCCCGGCGGGCCTCGTCCTCCTCGCTGGCGTCGAGGAAGGAGGCCTCGAACGAGTTGCGGGCGAGCTCCCGCACCCGGTCGGGGTCGATCCCCAGCGCCTCGTGCACGGCGTGGAAGGTGTCCCCGACGTATCCGCCGAAGTAGGCGGGATCGTCGGAGTTGACGGTGCACAGCAGCCCGGCGTCCATCATCGCGCGCAGCGGATGGTCCTCCAGGACGTCGATCGTCCGCAGCCGTACGTTCGACAGCGGGCACAGCGTCAGCGGCACCCGGTCCCGTACCAGGCGCTCCACGAGCTTGGGGTCCTCCATGGACCGCAGCCCGTGGTCGACGCGCTCGACGCCGAGCACGTCGAGGGCCTCCCACACGTACGACGGGTCGCCCTCCTCGCCCGCGTGCGCGACCTTGCGCAGCCCGAGCTCGCCCGCCGCCGCGTACACCTCACGGAACTTGGACGCGGGGTTGCCGACCTCGGCCGAGTCGAGGCCGACGCCCACGATCCGGTCGAGATACGGCTTGGCGGCCTCCAGCGTCTCCATCGCCGACTCGGCGGACTGGTCGCGCAGGAAGCACATGATGAGCTTGGTGGAGATCCCGTGCCGCTCCTCGCTGCGCGCGAGCGCCCGCGAGAGCCCCTCCACGACGGTCCCCATCCCGACGCCGCGCGCCATGTGGGCCTGCGGGTCGAAGAAGATCTCGGCGTGCCGCACGCCCTGTTCGGCGGCGCGGGCGAGGTAGGCGTCGGCGAGATCCGCGAAGTCGTCCTCGGTGAGGAGGACGGCCATCAGCGCGTAGTACAGGTCGAGGAAGGACTGCAGATCCTCGAACAGATAGGCCTGCCGCAGCGCCTCGGTGTCGGCGTGCGGCAGGGTGACGCCGTTGCGCGCGGCGAGTTCGAAGGCCAGCTCGGGTTCGAGGGTGCCTTCGATGTGCAGGTGGAGTTCGGCCTTGGGGATGCGGGCGAGTGGTGCGAGGGACATCCGGCCATCGTACGCAGCGGCCGCCCCGGTGCCGGGACGGCTCAGCGGCGCTTGGGCACCGGCACCCGGTCGAGGTCACGGGCGACGGTCAGCTCGCCCTCGTACCCGGCGGCCCGCGCCTGCCGCTCGAACTCGCCGGGGTCGGAGTAGCGCTGGCTGAAGTGGGTGAGCACGAGATGGCGCACCCCGGCGTCGGCGGCGGCGCGGGCGGCCTGTCCGGCCGTCAGATGCCCGTGATCGACCGCGAGCCGCTCGTCCTCGTCGAGGAACGTCGACTCGATGACGAGCAGGTCGCAGCCCTCGGCGAGCTCGGAGACGCCCGCGCACATCCTTGTGTCCATCACGAAGGCGAAACGCTGCCCCCGCCGCACCTCGCTCACGTCGTCGAGGGTGATGCCGCGCAGTTCGCCGTCCCGCTGGAGCCGGCCCACGTCGGGCCCGGCGATGCCGTGCTCGGCGAGCGCCTCGGGCAGCATGCGGCGGCCATCACGCTCCACGAGCCGGTACCCGTAGGACTCGACGGGGTGCGACAGGAGGCGTGCCTCGAGCCGGTACGCGGGGGTGTCGGCGAGCACCGCGCCCTCCCCCGAGACCGGTTCCTCGGCGATGTCCACCGTCTCCCGGTACGCGGTGGAGTACCGGAGCCGGTCGAAGAACCGCTGCCCGGAGGCCGGGTAGTGGGCGGTCACCGGGTGCGGGACCCGGTCCAGGTTGATGCGCTGGATGACGCCCGCGAGGCCGAGGGAGTGGTCCCCGTGGAAGTGCGTGACGCAGATCCGGTTCAGGTCGTGCGCGGCGACTCCGGCGCGCAGCATCTGGCGCTGGGTGCCCTCTCCGGGATCGAAGAGGATGCCCTCGGCGTCCCAGCGCAGCAGGTAGCCGTTGTGGTTGCGGTGCCGCGTCGGCACCTGACTCGCGGTGCCGAGGACGACGAACTCACGTACGGACACGGTCGGTTATCCGGGGGGCCACTGGAGGCCGCGGCCACCGAGCACGTGGGCGTGCGCGTGGAACACGGTCTGGCCGGCGCCGCTGCCCGTGTTGAACACGATGCGGTGGCTGTCCAGCTTCTCCTCGACGGCGACCTCGCCGGCCTCGCGCAGCACGTCCGCGGCGATCTGGGGCTCCGCCGCGGCGAGGGAGGCGGCGTCCGGGTGGTGGACGCGCGGGATGACCAGGACGTGGGTCGGGGCCTGAGGGTTTATGTCGCGGAACGCGACGGTGGTCGGCGTCTCGCGGACGATCGTGGCGGGTACGTCCCCGGCGACGATCTTGCAGAACAGGCAGTCGGCCTGCGGTTCCCCGGTCAACTTCGGCCCCCTTCGGGTGCGGGTTGGATGGGTGCGGGTCTTCGCGGCATCGTATCTGCCGGGTCGCGGCGCGTTGCCGGGTGCGGGTCGGTGGGGGCTGGTCGCGCAGTTCCCCGCGCCCCTGAAATGCAGACGCTTCGCGTCGCATTTCCCCGACGGGTGACCGCCCGACGGAGATCGCGCACGAAGTGCGCATCTCCAGGGGCGCGGGGAACTGCGCGAGAAGCCCCACCGGGCCGCAGCCCGCGACGAGACCAGAACTAAGCAGACGCGGACGGATCCGGTAGCGCCGGCGGCCGCTTCGCCGGGTTCTCCACAAGCGCGGCAAGCGCAATCCGCACCGCCTCGTCCAACTGCGGGTCACGACCGGCCGCATGGTCCTGCGGCGCGACGACGACCTCCACGTCCGGATCGACCCCGTGGTTCTCGACGCCCCACCCGTAACCCTCCAGCCAGATCGGATACTTCGGCTGGGTCACGAGCGTCCCGTCCACCAGCCGGTACCGGCTGTCGATCCCGATGACGCCACCCCACGTACGGACCCCGACGACGGGCCCGATGCCGAGCGCCTTGATCGCCGCGTTGACGATGTCCCCGTCCGACCCGGAGAACTCGTTGGCGACGGCGACGACGGGCCCGCGCGGCGCGTCCATCGGGTACGAGAAGGCCCGGCTGCCGCGCGGCACGTCCCACCCCACGACCCGCCGCGCGAGTTTCTCGACGACGAGTTGGGAGGTGTGCCCGCCCCGGTTCTCGCGGACGTCGACGACGAGCCCGTCCCGCGCCACCTCCACGCTCAGGTCGCGGTGGATCTGCGCCCAGCCGGGGGCCTGCATGTCCGGCACGTGGAGGTAGCCGAGCCGCCCGCCCGACTTCTCGTGGACGTACGCCCGCCGGTCCGCGACCCACGCGTGGTAGCGCAGCGGTTCCTCGTCGGAGAGCGGCACGACGACGACGTGCCGGGGGTCGCCGCCGCCCGCGGGCGAGACGGTGAGCTCGACGGGCCGGTCCGCGGTGCCGACGAGCAGCGGTCCGGGCCCGGTGACGGGGTCGACGGGCCGCCCGCCGACGGCGACGACCGCGTCCCCGGCGCGTACGGCGACGCCGGGCGCGGCCAGCGGCGAGCGGGCGCGCGGGTCGGAGGTCTCGGAGGGCAGCACCCGGTCGACGCGCCAGGTGCCGTCCTCGTGCCGGGAGAGGTCGGCGCCGAGCAGCCCCTGGCGGCGCGCGGCGGAACCGGCGCCGCCGCGCGGGGTGACGTAGGCGTGGGAGGTGCCGAGTTCGCCCTGCACCTCCCAGAGCAGGTCGACGAGGTCGTCGTGGGTGGCGACACGGTCGAGGAGCGGGCGGTAACGGTCGAGGACGCCGTCCCAGTCGACACCGTTCATGTCGGCGCGCCAGAAGTTGTCCCGCATCAGGCGGCCGGTCTCCGCGTACATCTGGCGCCATTCGGCGGCCGGGTCGAGGGTCTGGGAGACCCGGGCGAGGTCGACGGTGATGTTCGTGTCGCTGTCGTCGTCGTGGGCGGGACGCCGGTCGCTGGGGACGAGTTTGAGGACCTCGCCGGTCCACAGCAGGACGCGCTTGCCGTCACCGGTGACCTCGAAGTGGTCGGCGTCGGCGCCGAGTTGCTCGAGGCGCTGCTGGGCGAGGTCGTAGCGCTCCAGGCGGGACTGGGGCGCCGGGTCGTCGCGTCCGGCGCGGGAGTCGCCGAGGACACCGGCCACCGGGTGCCGCAGCCACAGGACGCCGTCCTTGGCGGTGCGCAGCGTCGAGTAGCGGGCCGCCTCGACGGGGAACGGGACGATCCGGTCGACGAGGCCCTCCAGGTCGACGCGGGTGGCGGGCGCGCCTTCGCTGTCGGGCGTCTCGTCCTTGTCGACGGGCTCGAACGGCCGCCCGTGGCGCTGCGGTCCGAACGGGGACGGAGTCGTCGCGGCGAGCGCGATCAGGTACGGGCGGACGCCGCCGACGAAGGCCAGGTCGAAGGCGTGCTCGTCGTAGACCGGGTCGAAGGCGCGGGCGGACAGGAACGCCAGGTGCTTGCCGTCGAGGGTGAACGCGGGCGAGAAGTCCCGGAAGCGCAGCGGGGTCGCCTCGGTGACGGCGAGGTCGGTGGCGTTGGCCAGCTTCAACTGGCGCAGGTCGTGCGGCCCGGGGTGCGACCAAGCGAGCCAGGCCGAGTCGGGGGAGAACGTGAGCCCGCTCGCGTGCCCGTCCTCGCTGCGGTCCACCTCCCGTACGTCGCCGCTGTCCCGCTCGACGAGGAGGACGCGGCCGTCGTGCGCGGCGACGGCGAGGCGGCCCCCGTCGGGCGACACGGTCAGCGCGAGAACACGGCCGAGGCGTCCGGCGCCGATCCGGCGCGGGGTGGCGCCGGGTGCGGCGCCGGTGGCGGGCGTGAACTCCAGGGCGTCGTCGCCCTCGGCGTCCGTCACCCACACGACGTGCTCCTCGCCGTCGACGCGGAATGTGTGTGGCAGCCGGGTGCGCACGCCGGGTGTCGCGGCGAGCGCGCGGGCGGGTCCGGAGCGGTGGGTGACCCAGTGGACGGCTCCGCGCACGGCGACGGCGCTGCCGCGTCCGGTGTGGTCGGGCGAGGCGTCGCCGAACCAGTGGGCGGCGTCCACGGGGCGCGGCTGGAGGTCGGTGCGCTGGCCGCCGAGCCGGATGTCGATACGGCGGGGCTCGGTGTTCGCGTCGAGGTCGTCGAGGCTGTCGAGGAGCCAGAGTTCGCCGCCGCTCGCGTAGGTGACGTGGTGGCCGTCGGTGCTCGCGTGCCGGGCGTAGAAGCCGTCGAGCGGGGTGTGCCGGCGCAGGTCGGAGCCGTCGGGCAGGGAGGAGTACACGGCGCCGACGCCCTCGTGGTCGCTGAGGAACGCGACGCGCTCCCCGACCCACATCGGGCATTCGATGTTCCCGTCCAGCTCCTGGTGCAGGCGCTCGAACTCCGTTGCGCCGTCGGTGACTTCAGCGGGCCGGTCGATCCACAGCTTGCCGGCCGTGCCGCCCCGGTACCGCTTCCACCAGGCGGCCTCGCGGCCCATCGGAGCGGACAGCAGGAGCGCCCGCCCGTCGGGCCCGTGCGCGACGCCGCCGACCGGGCCGTAGGGCAGGGTCTCGGCGGGGCCGCCGTCGAGCGGGACGGCCCGGGCCCAGCTGCGGCGCAGCGAGGCCTGACCGTGCGTGGTGACGGCGAGGACGCGCCCGTCGGGGGTCCAGCCGCGCACCGAGGTGGTCCAACTCCCCCAGTGCGTCAGCCGTTTGGCCGGTCCGCCGTCGACCGGGGCGATGTGCACCTCGGGGGCGCCGTCGCGCCGCGAGGTCCAGGCGACGGTGGTGCCGTCGGGCGACAGGCGGGGGTGGTTCACCGGCACGTTGTCGGCGCTGACCCGCCAGGCGCGGCCGCCGTCGAGGGGCGCGGCCCACACGTCGTCCTCGGCGGTGAAGACCACCAACTCGCCGTGCGGGTGCGGGAACCGGAGGTAGGCAGGATTCGTCACCCCGCCCACCCTAAATTTGCGCTCCGGCCCCGTCAGCCCGTTCTGATCACTTGGCCGGGAAGCGTCAGCCGCGCAGCAGGAGCCACTCCTGGAGCTCCACGATGTTGTCCTCGGGGTCCTTGAGGTGGGCGACGCGCATCCGTTCGGTCATGGGCGCGGGCCCGTGCACGAGGACGCCGCCGCGTCCGGTGACCTGTTCGCAGTACGAGTCGAGGTCGTCGACGCGGAGCACCACGAGCGAGCGGTGGCCCGTCGCCGACTCGCCCAGCTCACCGAGGACTTCGGCCATCATGGCCCGGTCCTGCAACGCGATCCCCGCGCCCCCGCCCGCGGGCGAGAACTTCTCGTAGGGCCCTTGCTCCGAGCCGGCCTGCGGCTTGAGCCCCAGCACATCGGCGTAGAACCGATAACAAGCACCGAAATCGGAAACCAGCAACCGCACCTGGGCAAGTTCCATGCCCTCATTTTACGTCGAACATGTGATGGAGGCGCTGGAATTGACCAGCGGCCCTGGGGCGCACGAAGTGTGCCTTCAGGGGCGCGGGGCTGTACCCGTCAGCGGCACCGTCGCGGGGCGCGACCAGCGGCCCTGGGGCGCACGAAGTGTGCCTACAGGGGCGCGGGGAACTGCGCGAGAAGCCCCACCGGGCCGCACCCGGCAACGCATCACGAGCCATCAACGGCGCGCATCCGAACCGGCACACCCCGTCACCCCCAGCGACCGGTCCGCCCCAACAGCAACGCAACCCCCGCCGTACCAGCCGTAGAGGTCCGCAACACACTCCGCCCCAACCGATACGTACCGGCACCCGCCTCGCCGAACACCTTCAACTCCTCCGGCGAAACCCCACCCTCGGGCCCCACGACCAGCACGATCTCCCCGCCGGACGGCAACACCGCGGACGCGAGCGCCGAGCTCACACAGTCCCGGTCCTCGTGCAGCACGACACCCAGATCCGCCGCCGCGAGCAGCCGCGCCACCTCCTTCGTAGAGGCAAGCTCGGCCACCTCCGGGAAACGGACCCGGCGCGACTGCTTACCGGCCTCGCGCGCGGTCGCCCGCCACTTCCCGAGCGCCTTCACCCCGCGCTCGCCCCGCCACTGCGTGATGCACCGCGACGCGGCCCAGGGCACGATCGCGTCGACCCCGGTCTCGGTCATGGTCTCGACGGCGAGCTCCCCCCGGTCCCCCTTGGGCAGCGCCTGCACCACGGTGATCCGGGGCCGCTCCTCGGCCTCGACCTGTACCGGCCCGGCCTCGACGACGAGCCGGTCCTTGCCCTCGCTGCTCACGACGACGGCCTCGGTCCAGGCGCCGAGCCCGTCGGTGAGGACGACCTCCTCGCCGGCCCGCAGCCGCTTCACGGAGACGGCGTGCCGCCCCTCGGCCCCGTCGAGCACGTACGTACGGTCCCCGGGCACGGGCCCGTCGACCACGAACACCGGCGCGGTCATGCCGCACCCCGCTGACCCGACGCGGCGCGCGCGGCGTCGAGTTCCGCGGCGAGCACCTCGACGAGCTGCCCGGCGGGCAGCGTGCGGGCGAGCCGGTGGCCCTGCCCGGCCCAGAGCGCCATGCCCTGCGGGTCACCGGCGCGCGCGGCCGCCTTGCGCAGCGGCGCGGTCATGTGGTGGACCTGCGGATACGCGACGGGCGCGTACGGCCCGTGCTCGCGCAGGAACCGGTTGACGAGCCCGCGCGCGGGCCGCCCCGAGAAGGCGCGGGTGAGTTCGGTACGGGTGAACAACGGATCGGTCATGGCTTCCTTGTGCACGGTGGGCGCCCCGGATTCGGGGGCGACCAGGAACGCGGTGCCGAGCTGCGCGAGATCGGCGCCGGCGGTGAGGACCGCGGCGATCTGCGCGCCCCGCATGATGCCGCCGGTCGCGACGATCGGCAGCCGTACGGCCTCCCGGACCTGGGTGACCAGGGTCAGCAGGCCGATCCCGGCGCCGTCCGTCTCGGGGTTGTCGCGGTGGGTGCCCTGGTGGCCGCCGGCCTCGACGCCCTGGACACAGACGGCGTCGGCGGCGGCGTCCTGCGCGGCCTGCGCCTCCTCGACCGTGGTGACGGTGACGACGGCGCGGGTGCCGACGCGCTGGAGGGCGTGGACGACCTCGCGGGTGGGGCAGCCGAAGGTGAAGGAGACGACGGGGACGGGGTCGTCGAGGAGGATGGCGAGCTTGGCGTCGTAGCCGTCGTCGCGGCCGCCGTCGGGGTCGCCGAGCGGGGTCCGGTACCAGGTGGCCTCACCGGCGAGCTGATGCCGGTAGACATCGACCGCGGCGGGGTCGGCCACCTCGGGCTGCGGCATGAAGAGGTTGACGCCGAAAGGGTGCCCGGTGAGCCCCCGCACCTGCTTGATCTCCTGGTACATGCCGTCGGCCGTCTTGTACCCGGCGGCCAGGAAACCCAGCCCGCCCGCCTCGGACACGGCGGCGACGAGCTCGGGACAGGAGGCGCCGCCCGCCATGGGGGCCTGCACGATCGGGTGGGGGAAGAGACCGTTCAGTGCGGAGGACATACCGGCATCGTGCCATGTCACCCCCGACCCACCGAATCGCCCCGGCCCCGTACGAAAGGGGCCCGGAAAGCGAACTCCCCGAACCCCTCCGAACGAACCACGAGTAACAGCTCAGCGCCGCAGATTCAGCCGATCAACGCCCGTTGAACACGCCCGTTGAACCCGTCCGATCAACGCCCGTTGAACGCGTCCTTCAGTCGCGAGAACAACCCCTGCTGCCCCGGCTGGAACTGGCCCGTGGGGCGTTCCTCGCCGCGCAGCAGCGCCAGTTCGCGGAGCAGGCGCTCCTGCTCGGGGTCGAGCTTCTGCGGGGTGATGACCTCGACGTGCACGATGAGGTCGCCGCGGCCGCCGCCGCGCAGGTGCGTGACGCCGCGCCCGTGCAGCGGGATCGACTGACCGGACTGGGTGCCGGGCCGGATGTCGATCTCCTCCACGCCGTCGAGCGTCTCCAGCGGCACCTTCGTGCCGAGGGCCGCCGCCGTCATCGGGATGGTGACCGTGCAGTGCAGGTCGTCGCCGCGCCGCTGGAAGGTCGGGTGCGGCAGCTCGTGGATCTCCACGTACAGGTCGCCGGCGGGGCCGCCGCCGGGGCCGACCTCACCCTCGCCCGCGAGCTGGATCCGCGTGCCGTTGTCCACACCCGCCGGGATCTTCACCGTGAGCGTGCGGCGGGAGCGGATGCGGCCGTCGCCCGCGCACTCGGGGCACGGGGTCGGGACCACGGTGCCGAAGCCCTGGCACTGCGGACACGGCCGCGAGGTCATGACCTGGCCCAGGAAGGACCGCGTGACCTGCGAGACCTCACCGCGACCGCGGCACATGTCACAGGTCTGCGCGGACGTACCGGGGGCCGCGCCCTCGCCGCTGCAGGTCGTACAGACGACGGCCGTGTCGACCTGGAGGTCCTTGGTGGTGCCGAAGGCCGCCTCGTCGAGCTCGACCTCCAGACGGATCATGGCGTCCTGGCCACGGCGCGTGCGCGAGCGCGGGCCGCGCTGCGACGCCGTACCGAAGAACGCGTCCATGATGTCCGAGAAGTTGCCGAAGCCACCGGCTCCGAATCCGCCCGCACCGCCTCCGCCGGACTGCGACAGGGGGTCGCCCCCCAGGTCGTAGACCTGCTTCTTCTGCGGATCCGAGAGGACCTCGTAGGCGGCGTTGATCTCCTTGAAGCGCTCCTGCGTCTTCGGGTCCGGATTCACGTCCGGGTGAAGCTCGCGGGCCAGCCTCCGGAAGGCCTTCTTGATCTCGTCCTGGGAAGCGTCGCGGCGCACGCCGAGTACGGCGTAGTAGTCCGTGGCCACTTACGACTCCGCCAGGATCTGTCCGACGTAACGTGCCACTGCGCGTACTGCTCCCATCGTTCCCGGGTAATCCATGCGTGTCGGTCCGACGACGCCGAGCTTGGCGACTGCCTCGCCGCCCGAACCGTAGCCGACCGACACGACGGACGTGGAGTTGAGTCCCTCGTGTGCGTTCTCATGACCGATCCGTACGGCCATGCCCGAATCATTGACCTCACCAAGGAGCTTGAGGAGCACGACCTGCTCCTCGAGTGCCTCGAGGACGGGCCGGATGGTGAGGGGAAAGTCATGTCCGAAGCGGGTGAGATTGGCGGTGCCGCCGATCATCAGCCGTTCCTCGGACTCCTCGACGAGCGTCTCCAGGAGAGTGGAGAGCACCGTCGAGACCGTGCCGCGGTCCTCCGCCTCGAAGGCCTCCGGCAGATCCTGCACCAGCTGCGGCACGTCGGCGAACCGGCGTCCCGCCACCCGGCTGTTGAGCCGGGCCCGCAGATCCGCGAGCGAGCTCTCGCCGAACGGCGCCGGGCAGTCGATCATCCGCTGCTCGACCCGGCCGGTGTCCGTGATCAGTACGAGCATCAGCCGCGCCGGCGCCAGCGAGAGCAGCTCGACGTGGCGCACCGTGGACCGGGTCAGGGACGGGTACTGGACGATCGCCACCTGCCGGGTGAGCTGCGCGAGCAGCCGCACCGTACGGCCCACGACGTCGTCGAGGTCGACGGCGCCCTCCAGGAAGTTCTGGACCGCGCGCCGCTCGGGCAGGGTCATCGGCTTGACGCTGGTGAGCTTGTCGACGAAGAGGCGGTACCCCTTGTCGGTCGGGATACGGCCCGCGCTGGTGTGCGGCTGGGCGATGTATCCCTCGTCCTCCAGGGCGGCCATGTCGTTGCGCACCGTGGCCGGGGAGACGCCCAGCCGGTGGCGCTCGGTCAGCGCCTTGGAGCCGACCGGCTCCTCGGTGCCGACGTAGTCCTGGACGATGGCGCGCAGCACCTCGAGCCTGCGTTCACTGAGCATCGGCGCACACCTCCAGCGACTCCCCGCTCGATCTCGGTCTCTCGATCTGTCTCTCGGACGCTGTTGGCACTCGCTGTGGGCGAGTGCCAGTCGTCCCCGGGTCAGTGTACGGCCGGTGGGTACGCCCCTAGCAAGAGCGCTAGCGTCGAGTACATGGAACGTATCGACTGGGTGGGGACGGGTTGGGAGGAACTGGCCCCGCGCGTGGGCCGGGTCCGGCTGCCGGGCTGGGACTGCACGGCAGGTCTCGTCGCCGGGGACGGCGCGGCCCTGCTGATCGACACGGGATCCTCACTCCGCGAGGGGGCCCGGCTGCGCACGGACGTACGCCGGCTGCTCGGCCCGCACGCGGGCGTGACGCACATCGCGCTGACCCACCCCCATTTCGACCACGTCTTCGGCACGGCGGCGTTCGCGGGCGTCGAGGTGTACGGGGCGGTGGGCGTCGACACGCTCTTCGCCCAGGCACGCGCGCGTGAGGAACTGTGCACGGATGCCGTACGGAACGGGCTCGGCCCCCACGAGGCGGCCGAGGCGGTCGATGTGCTGGTCAGCCCGCATCACCGGGTGTGCGGCGAGTGGACGCTCGATCTGGGCGGCGGGCTGCAGGTGCTGCTCGCGAACGTGGGGCCCGCGCACAGCGGCCACGACCTGGCGGTGCTCGTGCCGGGCGCCCGCGAGATCGTCTTCTGCGGGGATCTCGTGGAGGAGTCGGGTGAGCCGCAGGCCGGGCCGGACGCGGCGCCCCGGCACTGGCCGGCGGCGCTGGACCGGCTGCTCGACCTGGGCGGGGAGGACGCGGTGTACATGCCCGGGCACGGTTCCGCGGTGAATGCCGAGTTTGTCCGGGCGCAGCGGGCGGCGCTGGCCGCGCGTTTCGGCGTGTCGTAGTCCTGGCCTGCCGGTTTCTCCTATCGTCGGCCGAATGCGCCAGTACAGCCCCGACCTGACTCCTCCGTGGAAGCGGAACACGCCGGCCCCCGAGGTTCCGGCCGAGCCCGATCTCGTCGTCGAGGAGGTCACGACCGGTTTCTGCGGGGCCGTGGTCCGGGTCGAGAAGACCGCGCAGGGGCCGACGGTGACGCTGGAGGACCGCTTCGGCAAGCACCGGGTGTTCCCGATGGAGCCGCGCGGTTTCCTCTTGGAGGGCAAGGTCGTGACGCTGGTCCGGCCGAGCGCGGGCGGGCCGGTGCGGCCCACGCGGACCGCCTCCGGCTCCGTCGCGGTGCCCGGGGCCCGTGCGCGCGTCGCCCGCGCGGGGCGCATCTACGTGGAGGGCAAGCACGACGCGGAGCTCATCGAGCGGGTCTGGGGTGACGACCTGCGCGTCGAGGGGGTCGCGGTGGAGTTCCTGGAGGGCGTCGACGACCTCCCGGCGATCGTGGCGGAGTTCGAGCCGGGGCCCGACGCGCGGCTCGGCGTCCTGGTCGACCACCTCCTCCCCGGTACGAAGGAGTGGCGCATCGCTCAGTCCGTGACCACGGAGCACGCCCTGATCGTCGGCCACCCCTACATCGACATCTGGGAAGCCGTGAAGCCGTCCTCGGTCGGCATCGAGGCCTGGCCCCGGGTGCCGCGCGGCCAGGACTGGAAGACGGGCGTCTGCCGCGCCCTGGGCTGGAAGGTCGCCCACACGGGCGAGGCCTGGCAGCACATCCTGTCCCGCGTCCACACCTACAAGGACCTGGAGCCGGCCCTCCTGGGCCGAGTAGAAGAACTCATCGACTTCGTCACGGCCCCCTGACCCAGGACCCCCGCCACACTTCCCTCGCCGGGCCCTGGCAGGCCCATCCCGCCTTTGCCTCAGCCCTTCTCCCACCCACCCGCCCCCTCCGGGGGCGCGTCGGCCCGGCACCCGGCCTCAGGCAACACCTCGGTCGCCACCGGTCGACCCATTCCCAGGCCAGCACCCCGGCCCCGGGTACGTACCAGGTCGCGTCGCCCCAGCCTTGGGCCCCTGGGACACGCGGAGCGTGTCTTCAGGGGCGCGGGGAACTGGGCGAGAAGCCCCACCGGGCGGCACCCGGCGACGATCCTCAGCCCCCACGGCGGCGGCGCGACGGAGTCGCTGAAACGGGTACAGCCCCGCGTCCGCGCAGCGGAGCCGCGCATCGGTGCAGGCCCGCGCCGGGCCGGCGGTCCGGACGGCATGAGCGGCT
Organism: Streptomyces sp. NPDC050145; assembly: GCF_044460245.1. Classification (NCBI taxonomy): domain Bacteria; kingdom Bacillati; phylum Actinomycetota; class Actinomycetes; order Kitasatosporales; family Streptomycetaceae; genus Streptomyces; species Streptomyces sp. NPDC050145. Next base: position 356,822 of record NZ_JBITJS010000005.1, read on the forward strand.
GGGCAAAGGACGCCGACTCAGTCGACCAGGTCGCGGACCACCGCGTCGGCCAGGAGGCGGCCCCGCAGGGTGAGGACGGCCCGCCCGGCGTCGAAGGAGTCGGGGTCGAGGAGGCCGTCCGCCAGGAAGCGGCGGGCCGCCTCCGCCCCGGCGGGCTTCAGCAGATCGAGCGGGCAGCCGTCCTTCAAGCGCAGCTCCAGCAGGATCCGCTCGACCCGGCGGTCCTCGTCGGCCAGGACCTCACGCCCGGCCCCCGGCGACTTCCCACCGGCCAGGGCCGCCGCGTACGCCCCGGGGTGCTTCACGTTCCACCACCGCACGCCCCCGACGTGCGAGTGCGCTCCGGGTCCGGCGCCCCACCAGTCGGCCCCGCGCCAGTACAGCTCGTTGTGCAGGCACCGCCCGGCGTCGGAGGTGGCCCAGTTCGACACCTCGTACCAGTCGAACCCGGCCTGCGACAGCTTCTCCTCGGCGATCAGGTACCGGTCCGCGTGCACGTCGTCGTCGGTCATGGGCACCTCGCCGCGCCGGATGCGCCGTGCGAGCTGCGTGCCCTCCTCGACGATCAGCGCGTAGGCGGAGACGTGGTCGGGCCCGGCCCCGATCGCGGCGTCCAGCGAGGCCCGCCAGTCGTCGTCGCTCTCGCCGGGGGTGCCGTAGATCAGGTCCAGGTTGACGTGGTCGAACCCGGCCGCCCGCGCCTCGGCGACGCACGCCTCGGGCCGCCCGGGCGTGTGCGTACGGTCGAGGATCTTGAGGACGTGCTGCTTGGCGCTCTGCATGCCGAACGAGATCCGGTTGAACCCCCCGTCCCGCAGCTCGGCGAGATACGCGGCGTCGACGGACTCCGGGTTCGCCTCGGTGGTCACCTCGGCGTCGTCCGCGAGCCCGAACTCGTCCCGCACGGCCCCCAGCATCCGTACGAGATCCCCGGCCGCGAGCAGCGTCGGCGTACCGCCGCCGACGAACACGGTGCGCACGGGCCGCGGGTCGTCCCCGAGCACCTTCCGGGCGAGCCGCACCTCGTCGATCAGGGTGTCCGCGTAGTTGTCCCGGGAGGCGAGGACCCCGCCGCTGCCGCGCAGCTCGGTCGCCGTGTACGTGTTGAAGTCGCAGTAGCCGCAGCGCGTGGCGCAGTACGGGACGTGCAGGTAGAACCCGAGCGGCCGCGCGGCGGCATCGACCAGGGCGGAGGCGGGCAGCGACCCGTCGTCGGGCACGGGCTCACCATCGGGAAGTGCGGAAGGCATGCCCCCATTGTCCAGCCTCCGCGCCCGTTCCCCGCCGCGCTCACTGCGCCTGCAGCACCAGCAGGGCCAGGTCGTCGTCCGGAGGGCTGTCCGCGAAGGCGTGGACGAGGCGGCGGATGCGGTCGGCGAGGAGGGGGGCGGTGAGGCCCGCGCAGCCGGTGAGGGCGTGGGCGAGGCCTTCGCCGTCGTCGAACTGGCGGGGGCCGTTGCGGCGCTCGGTGACGCCGTCGGTGACGCACAGCAGGGTGTCGCCGGAGGTCATCTCGAAGGCGTCGCTCGTGTAGTCGGGGTCGTCGACGACCCCGAGGAGCACCTGGGGGGTGGCGACGGTCAGGACCTCGCCGCCGGGCCGCATGAGCAGGGGCAGCGGGTGTCCGGCGCTGGCCAGGGTGCAGTGGACGGCGCCGCCGTCGGCGGACGGGGTGAGCTCTCCGTAGAGGAGGGAGAGGAAACGGGAGGTGGAACCCTCGGGCGGGACGCCCTGGCCGCCGGCGGCGGCGAGGGCGCGGGCGGCGGCGTCGGAGGCCTCGGTGGCGTCGTCGAGGAGCAGCCGGTTGAGCCGGTCGAGGACCTTGGCGACGGGGTAGCCCTCGCGGGCGAGGAGGCGCAGCCAGGGGCGGGCGAGGCCGATGACGACGGCGGCCTCGGGGCCCTTGCCCTGGACGTCGCCGACGGCGAAGCACCAGCGGCCGTCTCCGGCGGGGAACACGTCGTAGAAGTCGCCGCCGGGGCCGCCCGCCTCCTTCGGCTCGTAGACGATGGCGTGCTCCATGCCCGGGATGTCGGCGACGACGCTGGGCAGCAGGCCCCGCTGGAGGATGCGGCTGATGGTGGCCTGGCGGGTGTAGCGGCGGGCGGCGCTGACGGCGAGGGCGACGCGGCGGCTGAAGTCCTCGACGAGTCCGGTGACCTCGTCGGGGAAGTGCTCGAGGCCGGAGCGGCCGATGAGGAGGATGCCGAGGGTGCGGCCGCCGGCGCTGAGCCGGTAGGCGAGCGCGGAGCCGCTGCCGCCGGCCGGGCCCGGCCAGGGCACGGGTACGGCGGCGGAGCGGGCGGCGTCGGGCAGCCGGGGCGGTTCCTTGGCGAGGATCCGGGTGAGGTCCTCGATGCGGCTCTCGTGGGTGTGCCAGACGCGGGCGAGGCGCGGGGCGGGGTGCGGGTCGGTGGAGCGTGCGGCGACGTCGGCGGTGAGCGTGTCGCCGGGCAGCCCGCGCCCTTCCTCGTCGTAGAACCAGACGGCGCACCAGTCGGCGAGGCGGGGGACGAGGAGCTGGCCGACGATCGCGGCGACCATGTCCTCGTCGAGCTGGCCGGCGAGCAGGTCGGAGGCCTCGGCGAGGAAGGCGAGCGCGCCGCGGTTGATCCAGTCCTCGTCCTGCGGGGCGCGCACGGGCTGCTGCGGGAGCGGTTCGGCGGAGCGCAGGCCGCGCCGGTCGGTGCGGGCGGCGGGCTGCCCGTCGGTGCCCTCCTGGCCGGTGTCGGTGCCGTCGGCGGGCAGGCGCGCCCAGACGGTCTTGGTGCCGGGCCGGTAGGTGATGCCCCAGGCGTCGGCGAGGGACGCGACGAGGTGGAGGCCGCGCCCGTACTCGGGGGTCTCGGGGGTGCGGCAGACGCGGTCGGTGCGGACGGCGCGGGTGGGGTGGTGGTCGGTGACCTCGACGACGAGGCCCGCGGGGCCGTCGGCGGTCGGGCCTTCCCGGCGGCACACGACGTCGACGCCGGTGCCGGCGTGCACGACCGCGTTGGTGACGAGTTCGCTGACGACGACGACCGCGTCGTCGGCGAGCCGGTCGCCGACGGGGGCGGCGGGCCGGGGCACGGCGGTCCAGTCGGCGAACGCGGCCCGGACGAAGCGGCGGGCGGCCGCGGGCGCCAGCGGGTTCCCCGGCAGCGAGGTACGGACCTCGTCGGGGCGGCCGGGCGTGTCCCCGGTGCAGAAGGTGGTCTCCCGCTGGGTCTCCCGCTGGGGCTCGCGCTGAGTCTCCCGCTGAAGTGGAATGGACCCCACTGTTCGGCTCCTGAGCTGTTCGGGCGTGGACGCACGCCTCAGGCAACAGGAACAGAGTGACAGACCGGGCCCGTCCATAAGCGGCGAGTCACCGAACCGGTCCGCGACGGGTGAGAAGAGTGGTATGCGCACATGGTGCCGGGAGGGCCGGGGTCCGGCCCTCCCGCAGCGTGCGGCGAGCGGGCTCAGCCCTCCCGGGAACCCGCGTACATCTCGTCCAGCAGCTCCTTGTACTGCCGCTCGACGACCGGCCGCTTGAGCTTGAGGCTCGGGGTCAGCTCGCCGTGCTCGATGTCCAGGTCGCGCGGCAGCAGCTTGAACTTCTTGATGGTCTGCCAGCGCTGCAGGCCCTCGTTGAGCTCCTTCACGTAGCCCTCGACGAGCTGGACGGTCGCGGGCGCGGCGACGACCTCCGCGTAGGACTTGCCGCCCAGGCCGTTCTCCTTCGCCCAGTCCAGGATCGACGGTTCGTCGAGCGCGATGAGGGCGGTGCAGAAGTTCCGGTCGGCGCCGTGCACCAGGATGTTGGACACGTACGGGCACACGGCCTTGAACTGGCCCTCGACCTCGGCGGGCGCGATGTACTTGCCGCCGGACGTCTTGATGAGGTCCTTCTTGCGGTCGGTGATCTTCAGGTAGCCGTCTACGGACAGCTCGCCGATGTCGCCGGTGTGGAACCAGCCGTCGGACTCCAGGACCTCGGCCGTCTTGTCGGGCAGCCCGTGGTAGCCCTCCATGATGCCGGGGCCGCGCAGCAGGATCTCGCCGTCGTCGGCAATGCGCACCTCGGTGCCGGGCAGCGGCTTGCCGACCGTGCCGGTGCGGTAGGCCTCGCCCGGGTTCACGAAGGACGCGGCGGAGGACTCGGTGAGGCCGTAGCCCTCCAGGATGTGCACGCCGGCGCCCGCGAAGAAGTAGCCGATCTCGGGCGCGAGCGCGGCCGAGCCGGAGATGCAGGCGCGCAGCCGGCCACCGAAGGCCTCGCGCAGCTTGCTGTAGACGAGCGCGTCGGCGACCTTGTGCTTGGAGGCGAGGCCGAACGGGGCGGAGGCGACGCCGGTGCGCCGGAAGTTGTCCTGGGTGACCTTCGCGTACTCGCGGGCGACACCCGCCGCCCACTGGAAGATCTTGAACTTGGCGTTGCCGCCGGCCCGGGCCTTGGCCGCGACGCCGTTGTAGACCTTCTCGAAGATGCGCGGCACGGCGGCCATGTAGGTCGGCTGGACGACCGGCAGGTTCTCGATGATCTTGTCGACGCGGCCGTCGACGGCGGTGACGTGCCCGACCTCGATCTGGCCGCTGGTCAGCACCTTGCCGAAGACGTGCGCGAGCGGCAGCCACAGGTACTGCACGTCGTCCTTGGTGACCAGGCCGGTCGCGGCGATCGCCTTCGCCATGTACGACCAGTTGTCGTGCGGCAGACGCACGCCCTTGGGGCGGCCGGTGGTGCCGGAGGTGTAGATGAGGGTGGCGAGCTGGTCCTTGTCGATCGCGCCGACGCGCTCCTTGACGACCTCGGGGTTCTTCTCGAGGTAGGCGGCGCCGCGCGCCTCCAGCTCGTCGAGGGTGAGCAGCCAGCCGTCGGGGTCGGCGGCGTCCGGCTCCACGCCGGTCGCGTCGATCACCACGACGTGGGAGAGCTCGGGCAGCTCGGCGCGCCGCTCACGGGCCTTCGCGAGCTGCGCCGCGTCCTCGGCGACGAGCACCTTCGACTCGGAGTCGGACAGGATGAACGCCGACTCCTCCGCGTTGGTCTGCGGGTACACGGTCGTGGTGGCCGCGCCCGCGCACATGATGCCGAGGTCCGCGAGGATCCACTCGACGCGGGTCGAGGAGGCGAGGGCGACGCGCTGCTCGGGCTGCACGCCGAGCTCGACGAGTCCCGCCGCGACGGCGTAGACGCGCTGCGCGGCCTGGCCCCAGCTGAGCGACTTCCATTCGTCGGGGCCCTCGCCGGACGCCGATGGCACCGGATAGCGGTAGGCCTCGGCATCGGGCGTCGCGTCCACGCGCTCCAGGAAGAGGGCCGCGACGGACGGCGGCCGGTTCTCGATCAGGGTCTGTGTGTCGCTCACGACGTCCTCCGGGGCCCGCGACAGCGCGGCTTGTTTAACTGGTGAGTAACCATCGAGCAGTGATCAGGGTAAGGCGCACTCGCCCGGCGCGTAAGAGGCTCCGGCCTTGAACTTCCGTGGGTTACGCCCGGTCGGCGCCCCGTCCGTCCCGGATCGCACACGGCTTTCACAGGCGCTTCCCGATGCGCCCACGCAAAAGCGGGGGGGGGGGGGGGGGGGCCCCCCCCCCCCCCCCCCCCCCCCCCCCCCCCCGGCGGGGGGGGCGGGGGGGGCGGGGCCCCCCCCGCCGGGGCGG
>NZ_JBITJS010000005.1:362459-464320 GCF_044460245.1 Streptomyces sp. NPDC050145
GGCCCGCCCCCCCCCCCCCGGGCCCCCCCCCGGGCGGCCCGGCGCGCCCCCCCCCCCCCCCCCCCCCCGGGGGGGGGCCCGCCCCCCCCCCCCCCCCCCCCCCCCCCCGCCACAACCCGCTCGGCCGGGGCCTACTTCTTGGCCTTGCCGCCGCTCTCGTCGCTGGACAGCACCGCGATGAAGGCCTCCTGCGGGACCTCCACGGAGCCGACCATCTTCATCCGCTTCTTGCCTTCCTTCTGCTTCTCCAGCAGCTTCCGCTTACGGGAGATGTCACCGCCGTAGCACTTGGCGAGGACGTCCTTGCGGATGGCGCGGATCGTCTCGCGGGCGATGACCCGGGAGCCGATGGCGGCCTGGATGGGCACCTCGAAGGCCTGGCGCGGGATGAGCTCGCGCAGCTTGGCCACGAGCCGCACGCCGTACGCGTAGGCCGCGTCCTTGTGCGTGACGGCGGAGAAGGCGTCGACCTTGTCGCCGTGCAGCAGGATGTCGACCTTGACCAGGCTGGAGTCCTGCTCGCCGGTGGGCTCGTAGTCCAGGGACGCGTAGCCGCGCGTCTTGGACTTCAGCTGGTCGAAGAAGTCGAAGACGATCTCCGCGAGCGGCAGCGTGTAGCGGATCTCGACGCGGTCCTCGGAGAGGTAGTCCATGCCGAGCAGCGTGCCGCGACGGGTCTGGCACAGCTCCATGATCGAGCCGATGAACTCGCTGGGGGCGAGGATCGTGGCGCGCACGACCGGCTCGAAGACCTTGTCGATCTTGCCTTCGGGGAACTCGCTCGGGTTGGTGACCGTGTGCTCGCTGCCGTCCTCCATGACCACGCGGTAGACCACGTTGGGCGCGGTGGCGATGAGGTCGAGGCCGAACTCGCGCTCCAGGCGCTCACGGATCACGTCGAGGTGGAGCAGGCCGAGGAAGCCGACGCGGAAGCCGAAGCCGAGGGCGGCCGAGGTCTCCGGCTCGTAGACGAGCGCGGCGTCGTTGAGCTGCAGCTTGTCGAGGGCCTCGCGCAGGTCCGGGTACTCCGAGCCGTCCAGCGGATAGAGACCCGAGAAGACCATCGGCTTCGGGTCCTTGTAGCCGCCGAGCGCCACGGTCGCGCCGTTGTGCAGGGAGGTGATCGTGTCACCGACCTTGGACTGGCGGACGTCCTTCACACCGGTGATGAGGTAGCCCACCTCGCCGACACCGAGGCCGTCGGCCGAGAGCATCTCGGGCGAGTTCGTCCCGATCTCGAGGAGCTCGTGCGTCGCGCCGGTCGACATCATCCGGATCCGCTCACGCTTGTTGAGCTGACCGTCGACGACACGGACGTACGTGACGACACCGCGGTACGAGTCGTAGACCGAGTCGAAGATCATCGCGCGGGCGGGGGCGTCCTTGACGCCGACCGGGGCCGGGATCTGCTCCACGACACGGTCGAGCAGCGCCTCGACGCCCATGCCGGTCTTCGCGGAGACCTTGAGCACCTCCTCGGGGTCGCAACCGATGAGGTTGGCGAGCTCCTCGGAGAACTTCTCGGGCTGCGCGGCCGGCAGGTCGATCTTGTTCAGCACCGGGATGATCTTGAGGTCGTTCTCCATCGCCAGGTACAGGTTGGCGAGGGTCTGCGCCTCGATGCCCTGAGCGGCGTCGACCAGCAGGACCGTCCCCTCGCACGCGGCGAGCGAGCGCGAGACCTCGTACGTGAAGTCCACGTGGCCCGGGGTGTCGATCATGTTGAGGATGTGCGTGTTGCTCTTGTCGTGGGTGGGAGCCCACGGCAAACGCACCGCCTGGGACTTGATCGTGATGCCGCGCTCGCGCTCGATGTCCATCCGGTCGAGATACTGAGCACGCATCTGCCGCTGCTCGACCACTCCGGTCAGCTGGAGCATCCGGTCGGCGAGCGTGGACTTGCCGTGGTCGATGTGCGCGATGATGCAGAAATTGCGGATCAGAGCCGGGTCGGTACGGCTCGGCTCGGGCACATTGTTAGGGGTCGCGGGCACGCAGGGTCCTGTCTCTTGAGGCGCCTTGTCCTCAGGTCGGCCTCGGTTGGGATCGTCACGTAGCTTCCATGGTCCCACGGCGGCGGGACTGCGCCCGGTTTGGGCCGCTCGGAGGGCGACTGGTACCGTGGGCAGCTGTGTCTCATGCCCTCTCAGCGCGAGGCACAGACTCAGTGACAATCACCGGTACGGGACCTTCACCGGCCCCGTGCCTGAACCTGCAAAGGCTCATTTCGTGGCGAACATCAAGTCCCAGATCAAGCGGATCAAGACCAACGAGAAGGCTCGGCTGCGCAACAAGGCCGTCAAGTCCTCCCTGAAGACCGCGATCCGCAAGGCCCGTGAGGCTGCTGCCGCGGGTGACGTCGAGAAGGCCACCGTCGCCGCGCGCGAGGCTTCGCGCAAGCTCGACAAGGCCGTCTCGAAGGGCGTCATCCACAAGAACCAGGCCGCCAACAAGAAGTCGGCGATCGCTTCCAAGGTCGCGTCCCTCAAGGGCTGAACCTTTCGACTGATCTGACGCCGGAAGGAATCGGGCGGGCCCTCTCTCATCCGCCCCCGACCGGCCCCCGAGCCCGCACGCGGCCTGCGTTCGCCACGCGGGTGTGGGCTCAATCTTCAAAGCTTTCCCCGAGTGCCCCCGCCTCCGACAGGAACGGGGGCACTCGGCATTTCTCCCATGGAGCCCGGGCGCGGGTTTGTCTCTTCAAGCCCGTCCGGCGTTTGAGGACGAGGCCGAAGGCCGACAGGGGGGGGTCTGGGGGCGCAGCCCCCAGGGACGGGACGGGAAGGGGCGGCGGGGGCGACCTCCCCAGACCCCAGCCACCACGAACCGGCCGTCAAAGTCGAAAAACGGGGGCCTACCCCCGGGCCCGCGCAGCCCGCGCGACAGCCACAACGGCCTTCTCCAGGGCATACCCGGGATCGTCCCCGCCCCCCTTGACCCCGGCATCAGCCTCGGCAACGGCCCGCAACGCCACGGCGACCCCGTCCGGAGTCCACCCCCGCATCTGCTGCCGCACCCGATCGATCTTCCACGGCGGCATCCCCAGCTCCCGCGCCAGATCCGCAGGCCGCCCACCCCGCGCGGACGACAGCTTCCCGATCGCCCGCACCCCCTGAGCCAGCGCACTGGTGATCATCACCGGCGCCACCCCGGTCGCGAGCGACCACCGCAACGCTTCGAGCGCCTCCGCGGCCCGCCCCTCGACGGCCCGGTCCGCGACGGTGAAGCTCGACGCCTCGGCCCGCCCCGTGTAGTACCGCCCGACGACGGCCTCGTCGATGGTCCCCTCGACATCGGCCCCCAACTGCGCGACGGCAGAGGCCAGCTCCCGCAGATCGCTCCCGATCGAGTCGACGAGCGCCTGGCACGCCTCCGGCGTCGCGGACCGCCCGAGCGCCCGGAACTCCCCGCGCACGAACGCCAGCCGGTCCGCCGGCTTCGTCATCTTGGGGCAGGCGACCTCCCGGGCCCCCGCCTTGCGCGCCGCGTCGAGCAGCCCCTTGCCCTTGGCCCCGCCGGCGTGCAGCAGAACGAGCGTGATCTCCTCGGCGGGCGCGCCGATGTACGCCTTCACGTCCTTGACCGTGTCCGCCGACAGGTCCTGCGCATTGCGTACGACGACGACCTTGCGCTCGGCGAACAGCGACGGGCTCGTCAGCTCGGCCAGCGTGCCGGGCTGCAGCTGGTCGGGGGTGAGGTCGCGCACGTCGGTGTCGGCGTCGGCCGCGCGCGCGGCGGCGACCACCTGCTGCACCGCGCGGTCGAGCAGCAGGTCCTCCTGGCCCACCGCGACGGTGAGCGGAGCGAGCGGATCGTCGTTTGCAGTCTTCCTGGCCATCGCGGTCAAGCATCCCACGGGGCACTGACAGCCCGGCCCGGCCGCGGCCGACTCCCGCGGGGCGGCCTACGGCTCTTCGCGCCAGCCGTCCCACTCCCCGGCGAACGCGTCCAGCGCCGCCGGGTCCAGAACCTCGTCCGGGTCCTCGACGACCAGGAGCCACTGCGCGTCCTCCGCGTCGTCCTCCCCGGCCAACGCGTCCCGTACGAGCTGGGGCTCCTCGGTGAGGCCGAAGCGCTCCCCGAGCGCCTCGGCGGCCTCCTCCGCGGCGTCGCGGTCCGGCAGCACCAGTACGTGTCTCACATCGCTCACGGCACCATCTTCGGACACGCGCGCGACGCGGCCCGCACCGGGCGGCCCGGATCAGCTCTTGGGCACGACCTGGATGTCCAGCTCGATCTTCACACTGGTCCCGACAGCGGCGATGCCGCGCGCGAGCATGGTCTGCCAGCTGATGGTGAAGTCGTCGCGGTGCAGTTCGGCGGTGGCGCGGCAGGCCGCGCGGGTCTCGCCCTCCATACCGTTGCCCAGGCCCAGGTACTCGGCGTCGAGCGTGACCGTGCGGGTCACGCCGTGCAGCGAGAGCGCGCCGGTGATCGCCCAGCGGCTGCCGCCCTTGTGCGTGAACTTCTCGCTGTAGAACTCCAGCGTCGGGAACCGCTCGACGTCCAGGAAGTCGGCGGACCTGAGGTGGTCGTCGCGCATCTGCACGTTCGTGTCGATGGACGAGGCGTCGATGACGACGTGCATCGCGGACTGCTCGACGCGCTCGGCGACGCGCAGCGCGCCGGCGAAGGTGTTGAACCGGCCGTGGATCCGGGCGAGTCCGATGTGCCGGGCCGTGAACGCGATCGAGGAGTGCATCGGCTCGATCTCCCAGTCGCCCGCGTCGGGCAGCTGCGGCGGCTGGGCGACCTGGAGCATGACGTCACCGACGGACGCGTGCCCGCTCTCGCCGACGCTGGCGTTGCCGTGGAAGGGCGTGTAGCCGTCGGCGGTCACCGCGAGCCGGTAGTCACCGGCGGGCACCGTGGCCATGAACGAACCGAACGGGTCCGTCCCTCCCGTGACCACCTGGCGCCCCATGGCGTCGTTGACGACGAGTTCGGCGGTGCGTATCGGCTCGTTGACGGGATCGAGGACCCGGCAGCTCAGCATCCCCGCGCTGGGTGGCACCGCCATCTCCGCCAGGGGATTGGCCCGTTGTACCCGGTTCGTACGGTTTCCCAGCCAGCGGCCGAACATGAACTACCTACCCCAGTGCGTCTTGACAACAGTAGTTGCTAGATGAACGAAGACGTATTCGACCATCGTTGCGGCTTTCGAGGCAACACGAGCCCACAACGCGGGAATCGCAGAGAAGGCGCCCTGGAGCCCGAATTACCTACTCCGGTTAGCGTTTCGCCAGCTCAGTGGCTTTTTTACTCACCGGTAGCAACCTCTTGTGCACATTCCGCGAAACTTCCCGCCCCTCACGCCCGACCCCCCTCACGGTGGGGCCCGAACCGACCGCGGATGGCAACACCTCCACCCCGACCCCCTGCCCCGGACCTCCTCCCGTCGCCCGTTCGGGGTTCGATACGCGCCACGTTGCGGTACAACCGAGCGCAGGCATCGACAGGGGGCGGTAGAGGCATGGGGCGACGGCTGCTCGGCTTCGCGATCGTGTGGGTGGGGTTCTACGGGGCGATGGCTCTCGGGGCCGTGCCGGGTTCGGCGACCGCCAGGGATCGGCTGATGAGCCTCCTCGTGTCGCTCCCGGCCTGGGGATACATCGGCCTCCGCGCCCGGCGCGAGATCCGCAGGGCCCGGGACACCCCGAAGCCTCAGCCTCGACCTGACCAGCGATGAGCCCCCCGGAGCCCGAGCCAGAGCCGAGCCCGGGACCGCCGGCCATCACCAATCTGCAATCAGCGCTCAGCGCTCAGCGGCGAGCCACCCCGAGCCTCACTCGTGCCCCGCCCTCACCCCCACCCCCTCCGACGACCGCGATCGCCCCGTCCCGGTCCGTCCGGAGGACCGCCGCCCCCTGTCCGCGCAGCGCCGCCAGCGTGCGCGGCGCCGGGTGCCCGTACGTGTTGTCCGCCCCTACGGAGATCAGCGCGAGCCGGGGCGCCACCGTCCGCAACAGCCCCGGGTCCTGGTACGCCGAGCCGTGATGCGCGACCTTCAGCACGTCCACCCGGGACAGCCCGGCCCCGCCGGTCGCCCGCAACAGCGCCCGCTGCGCCGCCGGTTCGAGATCGCCGAGCAGCAACAGCCGCAGCCCAGCCGTCCGCACGAGCAGCGTCACGCTCGCGTCGTTCGGCCCCTCCGGCCTCGGGGCCGGCCGCGCCGCCGTGCCGCCCGGCGGCCACAGCACCCGCCAGTCGAGCGGACCCGCGCGCCGCCGCTCCCCCGCCGCCGCCCGGCCCAACGGCACCCCGTGCCGCGCCGCGACCCGCCGCACGAGCGCCGCCTGGTCCGCCGGCTCCCCGAACCCCGTCGTCTCGATCGCCCCCACCGCCCGCCCGCGCAACACCCCGGCCAGACCTGCCACATGATCGGCGTGGAAGTGGGTGAGCAGCACGAGCGGAATCCGGGTGATGCCGAGCGATCGCAGGCACCGGTCGACGAGCAACGGATCGGGGCCCGCGTCGATCACCACCCCGGTGCCCGGCCCGGCCGCGAGCACCAGGGCGTCGCCCTGCCCCACGTCGCACATGACCAGCCGCCAGTCCGGCGGGGGCCAGCCCGTGACCACCCGGGTCACCGGCGGCGGCTGGACGACGAACAGCACCAGCAGCACCGCGCAACCCCCCAGCGCCCAGGGCGACCTGACCGCTCTTCGGCCCAGCGCGATCAGTACCGCCGTGGCGAGTGCGAGCAGGGCGCCGCCGCGCCAGCCGTCCGGCCAGTCGATGCCGCTGCCCGGCAGCGCGGCGCCGGTCCGCGCGATGTCCGCGATCCAGCCCGCGGGCCATCCCGCGCACCAGGCCAGGAACTTCGCGGCGGGCATCGCCCACGGCGCCGTCGCCAGCGCCGCGAACCCGAGCACGGTCGCGGGTGCGACGGCGAACTCCGCGAGGAGATTGCACGGCACCGCCACCAGGCTCACCCGCGCGGCGAGCACCGCCACCACGGGCGCGCACACGGCCTGTGCCGCCGCGGCCGCCCCGAGCGCCTCCGCGATCCGTGCCGGCACCCCGCGCGCGGTGAGGGCCGCGCTCCAGCGCGGGGCCACGGTCAGGAGGGCACCGGTCGCGAGGACCGAGAGCAGGAATCCGTAACTCCGGGCCAGCCACGGGTCGTAGAGGACCAGCAGCAGCACGGCCGTGGCCAGCGCCGGGATCAGGGATCTGCGGCGCCCGGTGGCGATGGCGAGCAGGGCGATCAGTCCGCAGGACGCGGCCCGCAGCACGCTCGGCTCGGGCCGGCACACCACGACGAAGCCCAGGGTGAGCGCCCCGCCGAGCGCCGCCGTACCGCGCAGCGGCAGCCCGATCCGGGGTGCGAGGCCCCGCCGTTCGGCGCGCTGCGCGGTGCCGGGCGGGCCGATCAGCAAGGCCAGCAGGATGGTGAAGTTGGCTCCGCTGACGGCCATGAGGTGCAGCATGTCGGTTTCCTGGAACGCCGCGTGGAGCTCCGGGCCGACCCGCGCCGTGTCGCCGACGACGAGTCCCGGCAGCAGCGCCCGCGCGTCCTGCGGCAGCCCGTCCGTCGCCTCGCGCAGCCCCGCACGCAGGGCCCCGGCCAGGCGCTGCGTCCGGCTCGGCGCGCCGACGGTCTGCGGCGGATCGTCCTTCCCGATCCGCAGCACGGCCGCGATCCGGTCGCCGTCGACGATCGGTGGCGCGAGTCCGCCTTCGACGCGGAGCCGGGTGGTGGGCAGGAGCGACAGCCAGCGGCCGCGGGCGGTCGCCGAGCCGTCGGCGATGACCAGGACCGGGGTGCGGCCCCGTGTCCGAGCGCCGTCCGCCGTGGTCACCCCCACCACGTCGGCCTCCACCAGCACGGCGGACCGTGTCGTGCGGTCGCCGCTGACCCGGGGCCGGGTGAGCCGCGCGTCGCCGGTGAGCTCGATCTCGGCCCGTACGGCGGCGTGCCGCTCGGCGAGGTCCGGTACGGGACCTCTGCGCGGCTCGGCGCCGTGTAGGCCGGCCGAGGTCGCCGCCGCGGCGACGCACAGCAGCAGCGCGGCGGCGGACGGGCTCCGCCAACGGGCCGGTGCCGACTGCCCGATGGCGGTGTTGGTGCCGGTGCCGCTCCCGGTACGGGTGGGGCCGGTCCGTGCCACGATCAGGAGGACCGCCCCGACGATCACGCAGGCGCCCGCGGTGAGCGCCGTGGCCAGGGCCGGCGTCGTGAGGGTCACCGCCGCGGTCGCCCAGGTCGCGAGCGCGGGCGGCACCAGCCGCAGATCGGTGTGCCGCGCCTCCCTCGGGGCGTCCCCCCGGTCCTGCTCCTGCTCCTCCTCCTGCTCCCTCCTGGTCGTCATGGCCGCACGAGGTTCTGCAGGTCCTCGAAGCGGCGGTCCCCGATGCCGTTCACCTCGCGGAGTTCGTCCACGGAGCGGAAACCGCCGTGCTCCGTGCGGTAGTCGACGATGTGCTGGGCCAGCGCGGGGCCGACACCCGGCAGCGTTTCGAGCTGGTCGGCGGTGGCCGTGTTGAGCCCGATAGGGGCTGCGGGCGGACCCGGCGGACCTCCCGCGGCGGTGCTCGGGGACCCCGCAGGGGCACCGGTCGTCGGTGCTCCGACGAGGACCTGCTCCCCGTCGATCAGCAGCCGCGCCTGGTTGAGCCCCGCCGTGTCCGTGCCGGGGCGCACCCCTCCGGCGGCCCGCAGCGCGTCCGCGACCCGGGACCCGGCGGGCAGGCGGCGGAGCCCGGGGCGGCGCACCTTTCCGCTGACGTCGACGACCAGCCCGGCGCCTCCCGCGGCCGTCGGGGCGGGTGAGGCCGGAGCGCCGGGCGCCTCCTTGCCGTCCCCCGTGAAGTCGCCCTCCTTGAAGTCGTCCCCCGCGAATCCGGCGTCCGGCTCGGCCGCGCGCACCGCCTGCGGGGGCCGCACCGGCTGGGTGCGGCCGGTCCAGAAGTGCTGTACGGCGAACAGGGCCACGACGGCGATCAGCACGACGAGGGCGACCGCTCCGCGCCGCTCGATCCCGCAGCGCGTCTGCATCCACAGCGGCAGCCGGTCCCGCACGGCGAGGGCGGCCCGGGCCCGCCACGGCCCGGCGGCGAGCTGCGGCTGCGGCTGCGGCTGCGGCTGGGGCTGGGGCTCGGGCTCGGGCGGCGGATCCGGAGCGGGCGCGGGTTCGGGCTCGTCGGGCGAAGGCCTCGCCGACACAGGTGCGGGCAAAGGCGCAGGCGCAGGTAACGGCACAGGCACCGGCACCGGCACCGGCTTCTCAGTCGGTGCGGCGTGCGGCGCGAACAACGCGTGGGCGCGGGTCCGCTCGGCCGCGACCCGGCGGTGCCGGGCGCGTCGGCGCCGCGCCCCGTCACGGTGTCGTGCGCGGCTGTCGGAACCGGGAGCGCGCCCGGGTCCCGTGGTCGTACGGGCTGTCCTGGTCAGTGATCGAAGTGCCATGCCACGAGACGGTAGGCACGAGCGTCCCGCGCAGTGGATCTTGCTCAATTCCCGGGGACGACACGGCGATTGTGGATAACTCCGTCACCCACACGAGCCCCAGCCACACCCACCGCCCCAACCACAGCCCCAAGCACAGCCCCGCGCAACCCCGCCCGGCCTCAAGCCCGCGGCGACACAACCGCCCCGAGCAGCCCCGGCCCCGTGTGCGCCCCGATGACCGCCCCGACCTCGCTGACATGCAGCTCGGCGAGCCCCGGCACCCGCTCCCGCAGCCACGCGGCGAGCGCCTCGGCCCGCTCGGGCGCGGCGAGATGGTGGACGGCGATGTCGACCTGCCCGCTGCCGGCGCGCTCGGCGACGATCTCCTGCAGCCGGGCGATGGCCTTGGACGCGGTGCGGACCTTCTCGAGGAGTTCGATGCGGCCGCCGTCGAGCTGGAGCAGCGGCTTGACCGCGAGGGCGGAGCCGAAGAGGGCCTGGGCGGCGCCGATCCGGCCGCCCCGGCGCAGGTAGTCGAGGGTGTCGACGTAGAAGTAGGCGGAGGTGCCTGCGGCCCGCTTCTCCGCGGCGAGGACGGCCTCGTCGATGCTGCCGCCGGCGTCGGCGGTCTCGGCGGCGCTGAGGGCGCAGAAGCCGAGGGCCATGGCGACCATGCCGGTGTCGACGACCCGGACCGGCACGGGTGCCTCGCGGGCGGCGAGCACGGCGGCGTCGTAGGTCCCGGAGAACTCGGAGGAGAGGTGGAGCGAGACGATGCCGGTGGCGCCGGACTCGGCGACCTTGCGGTAGGTCTCGGCGAACAGCTCCGGGCTGGGTCTCGACGTCGTCACCGGACGACGCTTCTGGAGCGCTTCGGCGAGCGAGCGGGCGGAGATCTCGGTGCCCTCTTCGAGTGCTCGGTCGCCCAGGACCACGGTCAGCGGCACCGCCGTGATGTCGTGGCGCTCCATCGTCAGGTGCGGCAGGTAGGCCGTGGAATCGGTGACGATCGCGACATGGCGGGACATGCTCCGGAGATTACCCGCCGGGGATCGTGCGCGGCAGCCCGGCCCCCGTGCGGGGGCCGGTGATCAGGTGGTGCTCTCGGGGCGGGGCTTCTTCTGCCACGGGTAGGCGGGGCGCGGGCCGGACGGGGTGATCTGCGGGCGGGCGCGCTCCGGTCCGGGCTGCGGGGCGGCCTCCGCGGCGGGGGTGGTGCGCGGGGTGGGACCGGTCTGCGGAGTCGGACCGGAGTGCGGACTCGGACCGGTCCGGGGAGTCGAGCCGGTCTGCGGGGTGTCCGTGGTCGTCGTCCAGTGCCGCAGGGCTCCGGCCTCCACGTCGATCTGTCGGCTGAGGTCGTCCAGGTCGTCGCTCGCGAAGTGGCTGGCGCGGTCGCGGGCGGCGTGCCGCAGCGCGTCGGCGGACGCGGTGATCTGCTCGGTGCGTGCTCTCAGGTCGGGGAGCAGACGGGCGAGGTGCGCCTTGTCCGGTTCGCTCTCCAGGCGCTTGAGGTCGGCGTCCAGCTCGCGGCCGTGGGCGCTGAGCCGGTCGAAGAGGCCGAGGGACTCCTGAAGGGTGGGGTCGTCACCGACGCCGGCGTGCAGCGCGTCCTGGGTGGCGCGCATGGAGCCGCGCAGCCGGAGTCGCAGCTGGGCGAGCTCGCTGGCGGCGCCCGGCTGGGCGAAGCTGCGGGCGCGCAGGGTGGTGTCCTCGACAGCGCGGCGTGCCTGCTCGACCTTGCGGTCGACACCGCGCTTGGCGGCGCCGACGGCCTTGACGGTCGCGTAGGCGCCGAGGGCGAGGAACGCCACGAACATCAGCACCACGATCAGGATCACGGCTTCCATGACGCTCCTCCCACCCACCTCTTCGGTTCTGCCGCCGACGGCCGGCGCACGCTGTCTCCACCGTAAACGGAGCGGGCAGGCCGAGGGTTCCTGAACGACCCCCAACCTGCCCGTAGGGAATATCCCCGAGTGCCTTACGCAGGCACGATGTTCACCAGCTTCGGCGCGCGGACGATGACCTTGCGGATACCGGCGCCGTCCAGGGCCGCGACGACCTTCTCGTCGGCCAGCGCGGTGCGCTCCAGGTCCTCGTCGGAGATGCTCGGGGAGACCTCCAGGCGGGCCTTGACCTTGCCCTTGATCTGCACGACGCAGGTGACCGTCTCGTCGACGACGTACCGCGGGTCGGCGACGGGGAAGTCCTGGTGGACGACGGAGTCGGTGTGGCCCAGCTTGCGCCACAGCTCCTCGGCGACGTGCGGGGCCAGCGGCGCGACCAGCAGCACCAGGCGCTCGGCGACGGCGCGCGGCAGGCCGCCGCCCGCGTAGGCCTTGGTCAGGTGGTTGTTCAGCTCGGTGACCTTGGCGATGGCGGTGTTGAAGCGCATGCCCTCCAGGTCGCCGCGGACTCCGTCGATCGCCTTGTGCAGGGCGCGCAGCGTGTCGGCGTCGATGGCGTCCTCGGGGACGTCGGCGACGGTGATCCCGCCGGTCGTCTCGTCGACGATGTTGCGCCACAGGCGCTGCAGCAGGCGGAACTGGCCGACGACCGCGCGGGTGTCCCACGGGCGGGAGACGTCCAGGGGGCCCATCGCCATCTCGTACAGGCGCAGGGTGTCGGCGCCGTACTCGGAGCAGATCTCGTCGGGCGTGACGGCGTTCTTCAGGGACTTGCCCATCTTGCCCAGCAGGCGGGAGACCTTCTCGCCCTCGTAGTAGTAGGCGCCGTCCCGCTCCTCGACCTCGGCGGCCGGTACGGCGATGCCGCGCGCGTCCCGGTAGACGTAGGCCTGGATCATGCCCTGGTTGAACAGCTTGTGGAACGGCTCGGCCGAGGAGATGTGGCCCAGGTCGAACAGGACCTTGGACCAGAAGCGGGCGTACAGCAGGTGCAGCACGGCGTGCTCGGCGCCGCCGACGTACAGGTCGACGCCGCCGGTGGGCTGACCCTCGCGGGGGCCCATCCAGTACTGCTCGATGGCGGGGTCGACCAGCTTGTCGCTGTTGTGCGGGTCCAGGTAGCGCAGCTCGTACCAGCAGGAGCCGGCCCAGTTGGGCATCGTGTTGGTCTCGCGGCGGTACTTGCGCGGGCCGCGGCCGTCGCCCAGGTCCAGCGTGACGTCGACCCAGTCCTGGTTGCGCGACAGGGGCGTCTCGGGCTCGGTGTCGGCGTCGTCCGGGTCGAAGGTGCGCGGGGTGTAGTCGTCGACCTCCGGCAGCTCCAGGGGCAGCATCGACTCGGGCAGCGAGTGGGCGATGCCGTCCTCGTCGTAGACGATCGGGAAGGGCTCGCCCCAGTAGCGCTGGCGGCTGAACAGCCAGTCGCGCAGCCGGAAGTTGACGGTGCCGTGGCCGATGCCCTTGCGCTCCAGCCATTCGGTCATGCGGGCCTTGGCGTCGGCGACGCCCAGGCCGTCCAGGGTGACCTCGTCGCTCGCGGAGTTGACCAGCTTCGCCTCGTGGGCGACGAAGGCGTCGTCCCACGTGGACGGGTCGGTGCCGCGGTCGTCGGAGGGCTCGACCACGCAGCGCATGGGCAGCTCGAAGGCGCGCGCGAAGGCGAAGTCGCGGGCGTCGTGCGCGGGGACGGCCATGATCGCGCCGGTGCCGTAGCCCATCAGGACGTAGTCGGCGATGAAGACGGGGACCTGCTCGCCGCTGACCGGGTTGGTGGCGTACGCGCCGGTGAAGACGCCGGTCTTGTCCTTGGCCTCGGCCTGGCGCTCGACGTCGGACTTCGAGGCGGCCTGCTTGCGGTAGGCGGCGACGGCGTCGGCGGGGGTGGCGTGGCCGCCGGTCCACACGTCGTGGGTGCCCTCGGGCCAGGCGGCCGGGACGATGGTGTCGACCAGGTCGTGCTCGGGCGCCAGCACCATGTAGGTGGCGCCGAACAGGGTGTCCTGGCGGGTCGAGAAGACGGTGATGACCTCGTCGGAGGCGTCGAAGCCGAAGTCGATGCGGGCGCCTTCGGAGCGGCCGATCCAGTTGCGCTGCTGCAGCTTGATGGCCTCGGGCCAGTCCAGGCCGTCCAGGTCGTCGATCAGGCGGTCCGCGTAGGCGGTGATGCGCATGTTCCACTGGCGCAGCTTCGCCTTGAAGACGGGGAAGTTGCCGCGCTCGGAGCGGCCGTCGGCGGTGACCTCCTCGTTGGCCAGGACGGTGCCCAGGCCGGGCGCCCAGTTGACGGGCGCGTCGGAGGCGTAGGCCAGGCGGTACTCGCCCAGGATGTCGGCGCGCTCGGTCTCGTTCAGCTCGCTCCAGGTGCGGCCGCCGGGGACGGCGCGCTCACCGGTCTCGAACTGCTGGACCAGCTCCGCGATGGGACGGGCCTTCTTCAGGTCGTCGTCGTACCAGGAGTTGAAGATCTGCAGGAAGATCCACTGCGTCCACTTGTAGTACTCCGGGTCGATCGTGGCGAACGACCGGCGCTTGTCGTGGCCCAGGCCCAGGCGGCGCAGCTGCGCCTTCATGTTCTCCATGTTGGCCTCGGTCGACGTGCGCGGGTGCGTGCCCGTCTGCACGGCGTACTGCTCGGCGGGCAGGCCGAACGCGTCGAAGCCCAGGGTGTGCAGGACGTTGTGGCCGTTCATGCGCTGGAAGCGGGCGAAGACGTCCGTGGCGATGTAGCCCAGCGGGTGGCCGACGTGCAGGCCCGCACCCGACGGGTACGGGAACATGTCCATGACGAACTTCTTCGGGCGGGACGCGATCGCCGGGTCACCGGCCAGGTCGCCGCTCGGGTTGGGCGCCTCGTACGTGCCGTCGGCGTCCCAGAAGTCCTGCCAGCGTGCCTCGATGTCGGCGGCCATGGCCGCCGTGTAGCGGTGCGGCGCGACCGCCGCCTCGGACGGGGCGGCGGTATTCGTCTCGCTCATGATCCTCAAAGCTCCATCGATCGTCTCTGCCAGTCGGCCCTTGCCCAGGAAATGAAAAAGCCCCTCGCACAGGAGGGGACGCCGCGCCGATTCCGACCTCACGCCCGGGGGCGGGTCGGGACTGATCAGCGCGGCTCGCTAAGCAGAAGGCGTACGGCACGCATGGCGTCAGGGTACCGCAGGCTCCGCGCGGGCCGCGACGGACTTCCACGGGCGAGGGGTTACTCCGCGTACCGACCTCTATCGGGGCAACACAAAGGCGTGCCTCCCTCCGGACACGGCGAGATAACGACGAGATAACTCAAACCTCGTACTGGCCGGTATGTGTCGACCTAGAGTGCGGGCGTGGGTCCACCGTGCCGAACGTTTCGGAGTCGCCCCCATGAACTCTCTGAACCCTCGCGCCTCCCGCGCCGTGCATTCCCCGCACTCCTTGTGGAGTTCGCCGTCCTCCGCCCGTGGCCGCCGTATACGGACGGGGGTGCTGAGCGCGGCCGCCTTACTGCTCATACCCGTGGTCGTGATGGCGGGTGACGACGCCTTCCGGGCGGCCCTCGACTTCACGACCGGCGTGCTCTCCCTGGTGTCGCTCACGGCGTCCGTCGCGTGGGGCCTCGTCGCCTCCGACCGGCTGTTCCTGACCTCACGGCAGCGGTTGCTCTCCCAGGGCGTCCACCGCGCCACGGCGGTCGCCTCGCTGGGGTTCCTGCTGCTCCACGTCAGCGTGAAGCTCGCCCTCGCGCACGTGACGCCGGCCGGTGCCCTGATCCCCTTCGGGACGGGATTCTCCGGCAGCAGCGGCCTGATCGGCCTGGGCGTCCTCGCCGGGCTCCTCATGGTGACGACCGGCGTCACGGGCGCCCTGCGCAGCTCCATGGCCTCCCCGGCCCGCCTCGCGGCCCGCTGGCGCGCGACCCACATGCTCGCCTACCCCGCCTGGTGCCTGGCCCTGATCCACGGCCTGTACGCGGGCCGCCCGCCCAAGACGTACGTGGTGGTCCTGTACGTCCTGTGCCTGGTGGCCGTCGCCGCAGCGGTGGCACTGCGCGCGGCCCCGCCGCCGGTGAAGCGCGCGGTGGCGGCGCGGATCCTGGCCCTGCTCGCCCCCGGCCCGGCGCCCGAGACCGCGCAGCCGCCCGCGCGCCCCACCACGGAGCCCTACGTACGCCCCGAAGCCGCCGCGAGCACGGCACCCCGGCCCGCGCGGACACAGGCGCCCTCCGGCATCGGCTTCTCGGCCGCCTACCGGGCCGTGTCCGCTGCGCCGCCCCAGCCGTACGAGGAGCCCCCGCACGCCGGGCCACCGCCCGGCCCGCGCTGGCCCGCCCCGTCACCCCCGCCACCCGCGCAGGCCCCGCCCCCGGCGACGTACGGATACGACCACGCGCCCCATGAAGAGACGGGTTCCTACGGCGCCCCCTTCCAGGCGCCCGCCGCGGGCGAGCCCTGGGCCACGCCCGCACCCCCGACCTGGCCCTATGAAGAAGACCAGCCCTACGGAGGCACGCGGTGAACACGGCACTGCCCGACGTCCCCGAGGTCCGCGTCGTCGGCCTGCCGCAGCTCACCTCCGGGTTCGACCTCGTGGAGCGGCTCGACCTCGACATGCATCTGAAGGTGCACGGCCCCCTGGAGCCCATGCCCGGGGAGCGCCTGGCGCGTCTGGCGCAGGCGGTGTCGCTGCGCGGGCGGGGCGGCGCCGGTTTCCCCTTCGCCAAGAAGCTGCGCGCGGTCGCCGAGTCGGCGATCCGGCGCGGGGTGCGGCCCGTGGTCGTGGTCAACGGCAGCGAGGACGAGCCGGCCTGCCGCAAGGACACCGTGCTGCTCAACCGCGCCCCGCACCTGATCCTCGACGGCGCCCTGCTGGCCGCCGAGGCGATCGGCGCACGCACCCTCGTCGTCGGCGTCACCCGGGACTCGACGGAGGCGTCGATGCGCACGGCGCTGGCCGAGCGCGGCCTGTCGAACCGGCGGAACGTGCCGCTACGCGCGCGTGTGCAGCGCAATCCGGTGCGGATGGTGACCGGGGAGTCCTCGGCGCTGATCCGCTCGGCGGACGGCGGCCCGCCGCTGCCCCCGGGCCGCAAGGTCCGCGCCTCCGACTCCGGGGTGGGCGGCGCCCCGACCCTGCTGTCGAACGCGGAGACGTTCGCCCAGCTCGCGGTGGCCGCCCGGATCGGGGCGGAGCGCTACGGCCGCACCGGCCTGCACGACGAGCCGGGGACGGTCCTCCTGACGCTGTCCGGCGCGGTGGCCCGCCCGATGGTCCTGGAGGTGCCCTCCGGCGTCCCGCTGCGGTACGTGCTCCAGCTCGCCGGCGCTCCCCCGCTCCCCCAGGGCGTGCTCACGGGCGGCTATCACGGCAAGTGGCTGGACGGCGTCGGCGCGCAGGACGCGATCGTGTCCCGCGCCTCCCTGGAGGCGTGCGGCGGCGCGCTGGGGGCGGGCGCGATCCTGCCGATCGGCCCGGACACCTGCCCGCTCGGCGAGTCGCTGAAGGTCGCGCAGTGGCTGGCGGCGGAGAGCGCCGGCCAGTGCGGGCCCTGCTACCTCGGGCTGCCCGCGGCGGCGCGCGGCCTGGAGGACGTCCTGAACGGGGGCGGGCCGACGGCGCTGGAGGCCCTGCGCGAGATCACGCGCGCGGTGAAGCGGCGCGGGGCGTGCAAGCACCCGGACGGTTCGGCGGCGTTCATCGAGTCGACGATCGCGGCGTTCACGGACGATCTGGCCGCGCATGTGCTGGGCGCCGGCTGCGGCCGTCCGGTGCTCGGGGTGCTGCCGCTGCACGGGCAGGCGCCCGCGGGCTCCTCGCCGTCCGGGAAGCGCCTCGCGGTGGACTGGACGCTGTGCCGGGGCCACGGCCTGTGTGCGGACATCGTGCCGGAGCTGCTGCGGCTCGGCCCGGACGGCTTCCCGACGGTCGCGGAGGCGGCGGTGCCGCGCTCCGCGGAGGCGGACGCGGCACGGGCCGTCCGCCGCTGCCCCGCGCTGGCACTGCGCCTGGAGGAGGACCCGGCGGCGCTACCGCCCCGGCCGCTGCTCCCGCCCGCCCTGCCACCGGGCCGCAGCCGCGCACGCCGCTAGGGCCTGACCATAGGTCCGGCACACAAAGAAGCGGGCCGTCCGATCGGACGGCCCGCTTCTTCTACTGCTTCCAACTCTTGTGGAGCTAAGGAGAATTGAACTCCTGACCTCCTGCATGCCATGCAGGCGCTCTACCAACTGAGCTATAGCCCCTTGCGGTGTTCCACCTGGTGTTCCTGTCGGTTTCCCCGGCGGCGACGCCAACATTACACGGTCACCCCCGTGATTCACCAAATCGGTTTCCGGGGGCCCCGCACCCCCGGAGGCTCAGGCTCTGGCGAAGGAGTAGAAGCGCTTCAGGGTGCAGTGCTCGTCCAGGAGGCGGCCGTAGATCGGCTCTCCCTCCAGTTCCCGATACGTCTCGATCGGGTCGCCTTTTATGATCAGCGCCCGCGCGCACTCCTCGCACCAGTACTGGTACTCGGCGTTCACCGGCTCCATGTCGCGCACGATGGGCGTGCCGCTGCCGCACCAGTCGCACTTCCTCCTGTGTGACCCCATGTCGTTCCGCTCAGCTCCAGCTGTGGCCGCAGGCCGTGCACACGTACGAGATCCCGCCGTTGTCGCCCAGCATCTGGGCGACGTGGGAGGAGCCGCAGGACGGACAGTCGAGGGGAAGCGGGGCGTGCGCGCGGGCGGCGGACGCGGTGGGCGGCACGGTCACAGCGAGGAAGCGGTCGGCCTCCTCGTAGATGCTCAAGGGCATCGCGCACTCCCTCCCGTCCAGGCCGTAATCGTCGATCGGACGCAGCCCCCTTCCGGCCGTCCGATTCTGCCACGGCCCGGGCTCCCCGGTCAGCGACGCAGGCGTACCAGTCCGGACACGGCGCCGAGCGCGGCCGCCGCGGCCAGTGCGTAGGCGCACGTCAGAAGGGCGTCCGCCGAACTGTACGGACCGGGCACCCCTGTCGACTCGACGCGGCCGAGGAAAAGCGTGCCGAAGGCGGCCACGCCGACGAGTTGGCCGAGCTGGGTCACGGTGGTGAGCAGTCCGCTGGCGTCCGCGGCGTCCTGCGGGCGCACTCCGGCGAGGGCGCGGGTGAGGGTGGGGCCGAAGCCGAGGGCGAGTCCGGCGCCGGTGGTCACGAAGGCGGCGTACAGGCCGATTCCGCCGTCCGTGCCGTCGCGCAGGGCGAGGCCGGTGCCGAGCGTCCCGGCGGCGGTGAGCGCGAACCCGGCGGGGATCAGGGCGGGTTGCAGCCGGGCGGGCCAGCGGCGCCAGGTGAGACCGACGGCGCCGAAGGACACGGCGGTGGTGGCGAAGGTCAGTCCGGCGCGCAGGGCGCTGTAGCCGAGCCCGCTCTGCACGTGCAGCGTGAGGACGAACAGGTAGCCGGCGTTGACGGCCATCACGGTCAGGATCCGCAGGACGGCCGTGCCGATGCCGGGCAGGCGCAGCACGCGCGGGGCGACGATCGGGTCGCCGCCGCGCCGGGCGAGGGCGGACTCGTGGACGCACAGGAGGGCGAACACGACGACGGACGCGGCCATGCAGAGCCAGGCCCACAGCGGCCAGTCCTGTTCCTGGCCGAGGACGAGCGGCACGGTGAGCAGGCTGACGGCGCCGCCGAGTAGGACAAGTCCGGGCAGGTCGAGGGAGCGGGCGGGCCGTCCTGCGCGGGCCGGGTCGCGGGGCAGCGCGGGCCCGCCGAGGGCGAGGAGGGCCACGCCGACGGGCACGTTGACGAGGAAGACGGCGCGCCAGCCGGTGCCGAACAGGTCGGCGCTGACGAGGAGGCCGCCGAGGACCTGCCCGGCGGCGGCGCCGACGGCGAGGACGGCGGCGTACGCGCCGAGGGCGCGGGTGCGGGCCTCGCCGTCGAAGTGGCGCTGCACGAGGCTGAGGACCTGCGGGATCATCAGGGCCGCCCCGGCGCCCTGCGCCATGCGGAACGCGATGAGTTGGCCGCTGCTCTGCGCGAGGCCGCAGGCCAGCGAGGCGGCGGTGAAGGCGGCGAGGCCGGTGAGGATGACCCGGCGGTGCCCGTGGCGGTCGCCGAGCCGGGCGCCGGTGATCAGCAGGACGGCGTAGGTGATGGTGTATCCGGCGACGACGAGCTGCAACGCGGCGCCGGAGGCGTGCAGTTCGGTGCGGACGGTGGGTGCGGCGACGTTCACGATGAACACGTCGAGCACGGCCATGAACTGGGCGGCGAGCACCACCGCGAGGAGCCGGCCGCGCCCGGCGGAGGTGCGGGTGTCCGGCCCGTTGTCAGTGCCAGGGGCTTTACTGGATCCGGGAGTTGGCGACGGGGCGGGCTTCGGGGGCTGAGGACTTTCCGGGACGGTTGTCGTCATGACGGCAACACTGACGCGGGTACGGCACGGGTACCGAGAGCCCGCTGATGCTGGTATCGGCACCACCCGGCAGGCGCCTTCCGGGGCCGGGCGCGGGCGCACACGATGGGGGATGTGACGACGATGACCACTGGGCAGCACGGATCGCGGCACGGCGGCGCGCACCCGCGGCCGGGGGATCGCCGCAGGCCGGAGCTGGCGGCGTTCTTACGGGGGCGCAGGGCGCGGGTGAGCCCGCAGGACGTGGGGATGCCGGGAGGCCCGCGGCGGCGCACGCCGGGGCTGCGCCGGGAGGAGGTCGCGCAGCTGTCCGGGGTGGGGGTCACCTGGTACACGTGGCTGGAGCAGGGCCGTCCGATCAACGCGTCGGCGCAGGTCCTGGACGCGGTGGCGCGCACGCTGCGGCTGGACCTGCCGGAGCGGGAGCATCTGTACCACCTGGCGGAGGTGCCGTACGAGCCGGTGCGGGAGGCGGCGCCGGTGACGGTGGGGCCGGAGCTGCAGGCGGTGCTCGACGCGATGGACGGGCTCCCGGCGGTGGTCTACAACGCGCGCTTCGACCTGCTGGCGACCAATGCCGCCTACCGGGACGTGTTCATCGTGTCGCCGGCCACGATGGGCCCTCGGACGAACGCGCTGTGGACGCTGTTCGTGGCGCCGGAGCTGACCTGTCCGCTGGTGTTCCGTGAGGTGGAGCTGCCGGTGATGGTGGCGACGTTGCGCTCGGCGTACGGGCGGCACGTGGGCGAGCCCGCGTGGGAGGAGTTCGTGCGGGAGCTGGCGGAGCGGAGTGCGGAGTTCGCGCGGATGTGGGAGAGCGGGGACGTGGCGCCGCCGGGGTCGCGCGTGAAGACGTTCCGCCACCGGGCGGTTCCGGGGGAGCTGCGGATGACGACGACGTCCCTGTCGGTCGACGGGATGCCGGAGTGCCGGATCGTCGTCTACGCGCCGGCGGACGAGGAGTCGCGGCGGGGCCTCGCGCGGATCCGCACGCCCCGGGAAGGAACCCCGGAAGGAAGCTCTGAAGGCACCTGGACATGAAAAAGATCCCGCCCGATCGAATCGATCGGGCGGGATCTGCTGTGGAGCTAAGGAGAATTGAACTCCTGACCTCCTGCATGCCATGCAGGCGCTCTACCAACTGAGCTATAGCCCCTTGCTTCTGTTCTTCCCTCCGGGTTTCTCCCCGGCGGGCCGAACAAGAAGAACTTTAGCCTGCCACCAGCCAGAAAGTGAAATCCGGTCCCCGTGGCCCGCGGGGACCGGCCTCACCGCCGTGCGCGGGCCGGCTCAGTCGTCGTCTCCGAGGACCGGCTCGGGCAGCGTGCCCGCGTTGTGCTCCAGCAGCCGCCAGCCGCGGGCGCCCTCACCGAGGGCCGACCAGCAGCAGTTCGACAGGCCGCCGAGGCTCTCCCAGTGGTGGGGCTCCAGGCCGAGGAGACGGCCGATGGTGGTGCGGATGGTGCCACCGTGACTGACGACGACCAGCAGCCCCTCCTCGGGCAGCTTGTCGGCGTGGCTCAGCACGACGGGGGCGGCCCGGTCGGCGACCTCGGTCTCCAGCTCGCCGCCGCCGCGCCGCACGGGCTCGCCGCGCTTCCACGCCGCGTACTGCTCGCCGTAGCGCGCGATGATCTCCTCGTGGGTGAGGCCCTGCCACTCACCGGCGTACGTCTCGCGCAGGCCTTCGTCGTGCGTGACGTCGAGGCCGGTGAGGGTGGCGAGCTCGGCGGCGGTGGCCGCGGCCCGCTTGAGGTCGGACGCGACGATCGCGTCCGGCTTCATGGAGGCGAGCAGCCGGGCGGCGCGCCGGGCCTGGCCGAGGCCGGCCTCGGTCAGCTCGATGTCCGTGGAGCCCTGGAAGCGACGCTCCAGGTTCCAGGACGTCTGGCCGTGCCGCCAGAGGATGACCCGCCGCCCTTTGGAGGAGCGGGTCAAAGCAGCTCCCCCGCGTCGGCGGCGGCGGTCTGCTCGGCGTGCTCGGCGGCCTTGCCGCGGGTGGCCTTGGCGTCCTCGGGCAGGTCGAGCTCGGGGCAGTCCTTCCACAGGCGCTCGAGGGCGTAGAAGACGCGCTCCTCGCTGTGCTGGACGTGCACGACGATGTCGACGTAGTCGAGGAGGATCCAGCGGGCGTCGCGGTCGCCCTCGCGGCGCACGGGCTTGGCGCCGAGCTCCTTGCTGAGCCGCTCCTCGATCTCGTCGACGATCGACTTGACCTGGCGGTCGTTGGGCGCCGAGGCCAGCAGGAAGGCGTCCGTGATGGACAGGACGTCGCTGACGTCGTAGGCGATGATGTCGTGCGCGAGCTTGTCGGCGGCCGCCTGGGAGGCGACGGTGATGAGCTCGATGGAACGGTCGGTGGCGGTCACTACAAGGCTTTCGGTCGGCGGTCAGGACCTCCGGCGTGGCCCGTGCGGGCCCGCACGGGCGGGTACTCCAAGGGTCTCACGGACCGCCGACACGCCTCACTGCATTACCGGCGCCCCTGGAGCGGGGCGCCGGCAGGGGCTCAGCTGCCGCCTGTGTAGTCCTGGCCGATGACGACGGTCACGTCCGCGTTGGCCGCCGCCTTGCCCTTGCGGACCGCTCCGGCGGGCAGGCCGAGGGTCTTGGCGACCTCGACCGCGTCGTCCTTGCGGGCGGCGTCGGCGTAGGTGACCTGGGAGGTGACGGCCGTGGTGCCGGTGCCGGCCTCGACGAAGGTGTAGCCGCCGTTCACCAGGGTGATGCGGGCCTTCTCGGAGCGGGCCTTGTCGCCGGTGGCGTTCTTGACGCCGACGCGCAGGGCGTCGCCCTCGGCCGGGGCCTTCACGGTGCCGCCGAGCACGTCCTCGACGACGGAGTTCGCGGCGGCCTCGGAGAGGGTGCCGTCCGGTCCGACAGGAAGGAGCGCGGTCTTGTAGTCGCCCTCCTTGGCGTGGTCGGCGAGCTTGGCGAGGAAGGCGCCGAGGTCCTTCTCGGTGAGCGAGGGGTCGAGGATCTGCGCGAGGGTCTGCACGGTCGTCGTCGCGGCCTGCGGGTCGGAGGACAGCTTGCGCAGGACGCCCTGCATGACCTGGCCGAACCGCAGGAGCTGCGCGGTCTGGGCCTCGCCCTTGGCGCGGTAGGTGGCGTAGGCGACGGCCGCCGGGCCCGCGAGGGTCTGGTCCTCGCCCTTGTGGACGAGGAAGGTGCCCTTCTTGGCGGGGTCGGGCACGTCGGTGTTCGTCGTGACCTCGATGTTGCCGACGAGTTCGACGAGGTTGTTGAGGTAGGGGGTGTCGAGGCGCCAGGTGCCCTCGATGTCGGTGCCGAGGAGGGTGTCGATGGAGTCGCCGGTGCCGGCGGAGCCGTCCTCGTCGACGGACTTGGCGAGCGTGGTGGCGCTGCCGTCCTCGCCGCTGAGGGCGAGCGCGTTGGGCAGCAGGACGGTGGTGGCCTGGCCGGTGGTGGTGTTGTTGACCAGGAGGGCGGTGGAGGTGCCGCCGCCCTTGGTGTTGTGCAGGTGGACGACGACGACGTCGCGGTTCTGCGCTCCGGCGGCGGCCGGGCCGTCCTTCTTGGCGTCTTCGCCGCCGAGGAACGGCAGCTTGCCCTGGTAGCCGAGGTAGCCGACGCCGCCGATGAGGCACAGGGCGAGGACGACGACGAGGGCGACGATCCGGTTGCGGCCGCGCCGTTTGGCCTCTTCGCGGCGCTCGCTGCGCGACTCCGTGAACTTGAGCCAGTCGATGACGTCTTCGGAGTTCTCGTCCGGCTCCTCGATGAAGTCGAACTGCTCGGCGCCCTGGTCGCGGTCGTCGCGGCGCTCCGGCCCGGCGGGCGCGGGCGCCTGCTGCGGGATGTAGGCGGTGGCCTGCTCGGTGTGCGCGGGCCGCGGGGCGACGCGGGGCTGCTCGGCGGTGCCGGGCCCGGCGCCGTACGGGTCGTAGCCGCCGCCCTGCGGGTGGCCGGCGTACGGGTCGTACTGGGGCGGGGCCGCGGGCGGCTGCTGCTGCGGCATCGGCTGTACGGGCTGCTGCTGCACGGGCTGCTGCTGGTGGCCCTGACCGTCGGCCGCGTACGGGTCGTAGCCGTACCCGTACCCTGCGTTCTGCTCGTACGACGGCGCTTGCTGAGCCGGCCGGTAGACAGGCCGGCCGAACTCGTCGTAGCCGACCAGCTCGTAATTCTGCTGGTCGTAACCGTCGTATCGGTCGTTCACCGATGCCCCTCTCGGCGGTGCAGGGTTCAGGCGCCGCGGTACAGCTGGCGCTTGTCGATGTAGCGCACCACACCGTCCGGCACCATGTACCAGATCGGGTCGCCCTTGGCGACTCTGTCACGGCAGTCTGTGGACGAGATCGCGAGCGCGGGCACCTCGACGAACGAGACGCCGTCCTCGGGGAGTCCGGGGTTGGCGAGCGTGTGGCCGGGCCGGGTGACGCCGATGAAGTGTGCCAGGGAGAAGAGCTCTTCGGTGTACCGCCAGGTCAGGATCTGGCTGAGGGCGTCGGCGCCCGTGATGAAGAAGAGGTCCGTGTCCGGGTTGAGCGCGCGCAGGTCCCGCAGGGTGTCCGTGGTGTAGGTGGCCCCGCCGCGGTCGATGTCGATGCGGCTCACCGAGAACTGGGGGTTCTCGGCGGTCGCGATGACCGTCATCAGATAGCGGTCCTCGGCCGGCGACACCTGCTTGTCGCTCTTCTGCCACGGCTGTCCGGTCGGCACGAAGACCACCTCGTCGAGGTGGAACTGTGCGGCGACCTCACTGGCCGCCACCAGGTGTCCGTGGTGGATCGGGTCGAACGTTCCGCCCATGACGCCGAGGCGCCGCTTGGCGGGCGAGTCCCACTCGCGATCCGGGCCGCCGGCCGGGTTGTTGACCGGGCCGGTAGGCATGTCCTGCGCTCCCATGCGAGCAGAGCCTACTGGCCCGGTTCCCGTGACCTCGCCCGGGCTCAGCGGTCGCGGTTGAAGCGGGTGGTGATCCACAGCAGCAGAACGAGGATGACGAAGGCGGCGCCGCCCGTCATCAGGGGGCTGATGCTCTCGTGGTTGCCGCCGTGCTCGCCGCCCTCGGCGGCGAGAGTGGCCAGCTGGGCAGCGGTGGCGTGGAGGCTCATCTTCAGCAGGACCTATCCGGTGTGGGATCGGGATAAAGATTTCTGACCCATCGTAAGCGGGCCCCTCCGCGGGGCTCACGCCGACTCTGCCGTACGGGCGCGGCAGGAAGCCGTACGTGTCCGGAACCATCCCGGTGGTGTCATTCGTCTCGCTTGTAGCCGCGCAGCAGGAACCAGGCGAGAAACACCGCACCGAGGACGGACACCACGATCACGATGCGCAACAGATTGCCCGCGCCCTGCTGGGCCGCGGCGACGGCGATGAGGTGTTCGGCATGATCCATGACGGTTCGCTCCTTCTGAGTGCTGCCCCGCCACGGTATCTCCGCCTAGGGTGGACTCCGCCTCGGGGGCACAACCGAACACCGAAACGCCGTCGACACGATCGACCGGCCATCGACATGGGGGACGCATGCCCGACGTACCGAACGAGCAGCACGACAACGTTCCGAGCAGGCAGCGCCGGCGCTTCCCGGGGATCTCCTCGCGGGCGTACGAGCACCCGGCGGACCGCTCGGCCCTCGTCGCCCTGCGCAAGCTGAGCGGTTTCGACACGGTCTTCAAGGCGCTGAGCGGGCTGCTGCCCGAGCGGAGCCTGCGTCTGCTGTTCCTGTCGGACTCGGTGCGGGTGTCCGACGAGCAGTTCGCGCATCTGAACGCGATGCTGCGGGACGCCTGCTACATCCTGGACCTGGAGAAGGTCCCGCCGATGTACGTGAACCAGGACCCGCAGCCGAACGCGATGTGCATCGGTCTGGACGAGCCGATCATCGTGGTGACGACGGGTCTCGTCGAGCTGCTCGACGAGGAGGAGATGCGGGCCGTGGTGGGCCACGAGGTCGGGCACGCGCTGTCCGGGCACTCGGTCTACCGGACGATCCTGCTGTTCCTGACGAGCCTGGCGCTGCGGGTGGCGTGGATCCCGCTGGGCAATCTCGCGATCATGGCGATCGTGACGGCGCTGCGCGAGTGGTTCCGCAAGTCCGAGCTGTCGGCGGACCGCGCGGGTCTCCTGGTGGGCCAGGACCTGCAGGCGTCGATGCGCGGCCTGATGAAGATCGCGGGCGGCAACCACCTGCACGAGATGAACGTGGACGCGTTCCTGAAGCAGGCCGAGGAGTACGAGGCCGGGGGCGATCTGCGCGACTCGGTCCTGAAGATCCTGAACGTGATGCCGCGCTCGCACCCGTTCACGACGGTGCGGGCGGCCGAGCTGAAGAAGTGGTCCGAGACGCGGGACTACCAGCGGCTGATGGACGGGCACTACCCGCGCCGTGACGAGGACAAGGACACGAAGGTGTCGGACTCGTTCCGCGAGTCGGCCGCGCACTACACGGATCACGTGAAGAACTCGAAGGACCCGCTGATGAAGCTGGTCAGCGACCTCGCGGGCGGTGCGGGCGACCTGGGCGGCCGGGTGCGGCGCGGCTTCGGAAACTTCGGCGCGAACGGCTCGGGGAACGGAAGCGGGAACGGGAACGGGAACGGCGGGGACAACAGCGGGAATCACGGCACCGCCGAGGACGAGTGATCCGCCGGCCCGCGGGCCCGGAAGGCGGGTTCAGGGCTTGAGGGACGGCTGGGCGCCCGGTGCGAGCGCCCCGCACAGCGCGGCCGGGCCGCCCGTCGCGTACGGGTCGGTACCGGCCGGGCGGTCCTGCTCCCCGGAGCGTCCGGCGCGCTGCCCGGCGAGCAGCGGGTGCAGCCGGGCGGAGGAGTCCGTGGCGCAGGCGAGCGGTCCGGCCTGGACGGTGGAGGAGAGCAGTTCGGCGGTGCGGCCGCGCAGGTCGTCGCGGTCGAAGCGGAAGTGGACGGCGCGGCGCACGGTGAACAGGGAGACGCCGGCGTGCGCGTCGCCGTGGGCGGGGCGCAGGGCGTAGACGAAGGTGTGGTCGGAGAGGACGTCGAGGCTGTTGGCGTCGGTCTCGTCGACGTCGAGGGTGCCGTGGACGCGGATGCCGGGGCCGGCGAGGCGGACCTGGTCGGGGTCGAAGCGCAGCAGCCAGCCGGTGGCGGCGTAGCGCCCGTCGGCGGCGGGGTGGGCGAGGCTGCGGTCGAACTGGGGCAGCTGCTGGGGGTCGACGAGGGCGCGGACGGGCCGGACGGCTCCCCCGGTGAGGACGTCGGGGTCGAGCATGGAGGCGACGAGGTACTGCTTGGCGAGGTCGAGGGCGGTGCGGACCTGGCCGTCGGAGAAGTGGGCGGTGCCGCGGGCGTCGCGGGGTTCGTCGATGCCGTCGGCGGCGGTGGCGAACGAGGCTGCGGGGCTGTGCGCGAGGAGTTCGCCGGCGCCGTCGGCGCCCGGGACGGGGCCGGTGGGCGCGAGGGGTATGACGGTCATGCGGAGCGGGTCGACGTGCCGGGCGCCGAGGGGCGCGGTCCGGTAGGGGCTGCGGACGCCCATGTAGATGGCGGTGCCGAAGGCGAGCAGGACGAGGACGACGAGGAGGACGGCCTGGCGGGTCAGGCCGCGGCGCAGGGTGGGGGTGCGGCGGACGGCCGGGGTGTGGTCGTCGATGCGCTCGTCGGCGGAGAACTCCTGGAGGCGGGCAGCGCGTATGAACGATTCGTCGAACACGACGGATCGGTATTCGTCCTCGCTCGCTCCGCCACCGCCCGGGGCGCCGTCCGGCGTTCCGTCCGGTGGGTCTCCTGGCCCGCTCATACCTTCAGGGTAGGTCGCGGCGCGGTCCGGTAAACGTCATGGGGGGCTCCGCTGCGGGGCCCTGGTGCGGGTCACTTCCGCGCGGCCGCGCATCTGCTGGTCAGGGCGGGGTCACGGCGGGGTCAGGGGGTGCGCGGGACGGCGGAGACGGCGGGCCGGGAGGGGGCGGCGGAGGCGGAGGGGCGGGCCGGGAGGTTCTTCTCCAGCTCGGTCGTGGCGGGCGGCGGCACGCGGTCGTCGGAGCGGCCGGCGGAGGCGCCTCGGTAGACGGCGGTGAAGGCGAGGGCGACCATACCGATGCCCATGAGAAGGGCGAGGGCCCAGGCGACGGGGCGGCGCCAGCGGATCATGCCGCCGGGGTAGGGGCCGGTGCGGCCGTCCCGGTCGAGCTCTTCCTCGTAGAGGTCGTCGGCATCGTCGTGGAAGCGGCCGAACTCGCCGGTGTCGTCGTAGCCGTAGCCGTCGTCGTGGAAGTCGTCGTCGCGGGCGCGGCGGGTACGGGCGCGGCGGGCCTCGGCCTCCTGGGCCTCGGCGCGGGCCTGGGCGGCGGCGAGCAGGCGCTCGACCGCGGTGGGCTCGTGGACCTCGGCGCCTCGCACGAAGTCCTCGTCGAAGACCACGGAGGCGAACTCTTCGTCCCAGCCCCCGCGGTCCTGGTCGTCGTCGGGCTCCCAGCCGTCCGGGGACGGCGTGCCCCCCACGTCCTCCGGCACCCGACCAGAGTAGACCGGAAGGGTCAATTTGGGCAGACGGTAAGGGAATTCACCGGAATTCCCCGCCGCCTGCCCCGGGTCCATACAGGTCAGCGGATGTGGCCGTCGCCGGTGACGATGTACTTGGTGCTGGTCAGCTCGGGCAGGCCCATGGGGCCGCGGGCGTGCAGCTTCTGGGTGGAGATGCCGATCTCGGCGCCGAAGCCGAACTGGCCGCCGTCGGTGAAGCGCGTCGAGGCGTTCACGGCGACGGTGGTGGAGTCGACGAGCTGGGTGAAGCGGCGGGCGGCCTGCTGCGAGGTGGTGACGATGGCCTCGGTGTGGCCGGAGGACCACAGGCGGATGTGCTCGACGGCCTTGTCGAGGTCGTCCACGACGGCGGCGGCGATGTCGTAGGAGAGGTACTCGGTGTCCCAGTCCTCGGGGGTGGCCTCGACGACGGTGGCCTTGGAGGCGTCCGCGTAGCCGAGGATCCGCGGGTCGGCGTGGACGGTGACGCCGGCGTCGGCGAGGGCGTCGAGGGCGCGCGGCACGAACGCGTCGGCGATGTCGCGGTGGACGAGGAGGGTCTCGGCCGCGTTGCACACCGAGGGGCGCTGGGCCTTGGAGTTGATCAGGATGTCGACGGCCATGTCGAGGTCTGCGGTGGCGTCGACGTAGACGTGGCAGTTGCCGGTGCCGGTCTCGATGACGGGGACCGTGGAGTTCTCGACGACGTTCCTGATCAGCGAGGCGCCGCCGCGCGGGATGAGGACGTCGACGAGGCCGCGGGCGCGCATGAGCTCGGTGACGGAGTCGCGGGACTCGCCGGGGACGAGCTGGACGGCGTCGGCGGGCAGTCCGGAGCCGCCGACGGCGTCGCGCAGGACGCGGACGAGCGCGGTGTTGGACTCGTAGGCGGAGGAGCTGCCGCGCAGCAGTACCGCGTTGCCCGACTTGAGGCAGAGGGCGGCGGCGTCGACGGTGACGTTGGGCCGGGCCTCGTAGATGATGCCGACGACGCCGAGGGGGACGCGGACCTGGCGCAGGTCGATGCCGTTGGGCAGGGTGTTGCCGCGGACGACCTGGCCGACGGGGTCGGGCAGGGCGATGACGTCGCGGACGTCGGAGGCGATGGCGCGGATCCGCTCGGCGGTGAGGGTCAGCCGGTCGATGATCGACTCGCTGGTGCCGGCCTCGCGGGCCTTGGCGATGTCCTTGGCGTTGGCCTCGATGATCTCGGCCGTACGGACTTCGAGGGCGTCGGCGATGGCGCCGAGGGCGTCGTCCTTCTCCGCGCGCGGCAGGGAGGCGATGTCGTGGGCGGCGGCGCGGGCGCGGTAGGCGGCCTGCGTGACCGGGGTCATCGAGTCGTACGGGTTGAGCGTCATACCCCGCAGGGTACTGGGCACGGCGGTGTGTCCAGCCGCTGTTCCGGGGGGTGAGACATGGCCGAAAACGGTTGCGGCCCGGGCCCGTCAGAAGGGGTGGATACCGACCGGGGTCGCGGGGAGCGGGCCGTAGCCGGCGGCGATGCGCTGGTGGTAGGTCGTGCGGTCGATGACCTCCAGGCCGACGATCTCCCAGGGGGGCAGGCGGGAGGTCCTGCGGTGCTCGCCCCACAGGCGCAGGGCGACGGCGGCCGCGTCGTGCAGGTCGCGGGCCTCTTCCCAGTAGCGGATCTCCGCGTGGTCGGCGGCGTAGCGGCTGGTCAGCAGGAAGGGGTGGTCGTGCGCGAGCTGCTCCAGGGCGCGGCGGACCTCGTCGATCGGGGCCTCGGCGCCCGAGACGCTGAGGGTGACGTGCCACAGGCGGGGGCCCTCGTCGGTGGTCCCGGCGCTGTCGGGGGGAGTGTCCGGGGCCGGGGACCGGGTGGGGAAGGTCTCCCCCGCGGCCACGCTCGTCAGCGTCCGCTCCGCCGACCCTCGGGACGTCGCCCCCGGGCGCGCTCGTCTCACGACGGCCTCCTTTGCGCAATGGTCGTGCGGACTGGCTGCGTTGGTACCCCTGCAAAGAGTTGAGCAGGCGACAGAGCTTCGTGGGGCGGTTTTGGGGAAGGTCCCCCACGGGAGGCAGGCTTTCGGCCGCCCGGCCGGGCTGTTTCGAAGGTTCGGACCGGCCGTTTCGAAGCTTCGGCCGGGCCGCCGTGAGGGTCTTGCGAGGGTTCAGGGGCGCAGCAGGACCAGGTCGTCCCGGTGCACGACCTCGCGCTCGTAGGCGGGGCCGAGGTCGCGGGCGAGCTCCCGGGTGGAGCGGCCGATCAGCTGGGGGATCTCCTTGGCGTCGAAGTTGACGAGGCCGCGGGCGACGGCCCGGCCGTTCTCGTCGCGCAGTTCGACGGGGTCCCCGGCGCTGAACTCGCCCTCGACGGCCGCGATGCCCGCGGGCAGCAGCGAGGTGCGGCGCTCTACGACGGCCCGTACGGCGCCCGGGTCGAGGGTGAGGGCGCCCTGCGGGGTGGAGGCGTGCTGGAGCCAGAGGAGGCGGTCGGCGCTGCGGCGGCCGGTGCGGTGGAAGTACGTGCCGGTGTCGCGGGCGGCGAGGGCATCGGCGGCGTGCGAGGCGGAGGTCAGCACGACGGGGATGCCGGCCGCGGCGGCGATGGAGGCGGCCTCGACCTTGGTGACCATGCCGCCGGTGCCGACGCCGGCCTTCCCGGCGGAGCCGATCTTGACGTGCGCTATGTCGGCGGGGCCGCGGACCTCGGCGATGCGGGAGCTGCCGGGCCTGCTGGGGTCGCCGTCGTAGAGGCCGTCGACGTCGGAGAGGAGGACGAGGAGGTCGGCGTGGACGAGGTGGGCGACGAGGGCGGCGAGCCGGTCGTTGTCGCCGAAGCGGATCTCGTCGGTGGCGACCGTGTCGTTCTCGTTGACGACCGGGAGGGCGCCCATGGCCAGGAGCTGGTCGAGGGTGCGCGAGGCGTTGCGGTGGTGGGCGCGGCGGGCCATGTCGTCGCTGGTGAGCAGGACCTGGCCGACGCGGACGCCGTAGCGGGCGAACGAGGCCGTGTAGCGGGCGACGAGGAGGCCCTGGCCGACGCTGGCGGCGGCCTGCTGGCGCGCGAGGTCCTTGGGGCGGCGGGTGAGGCCGAGGGGGGCGAGTCCGGCGGCGATGGCGCCGGAGGAGACGAGGACGATCTCCTTCTCACCGCCGGAGCGGTGCCGGGCGAGGACGTCGACGAGGGCGTCGACGCGGTCCGCGTCGAGGCCGCCGGCGGCGGTGGTGAGGGAGGAGGAGCCGACCTTGACGACGATCCGGCGGGCGTCCGCCACGCCTTGCCGTGTCGTGCCCGCCGCCTCGGTCGTTGCCCCGGTTGTCACGCTTGTTGCCGCCCCTGTTGTTGCCCCTGACATGCTCCGCAATCTACGCGACCGGGCGTCCTGGACGCTTTCCGGTTTCGCAGAGCGGACACCGTGACGCACAGCAGTCGCACAGTTGTGTGATCAGAACGCCCGCCCCTGCGTTCTGTACGTTTTATCCATTTTACCGGTGATTGGTGTCACGGAAGATTGCTACGGGGGCACCGAAAGTCATACGGTCTGTGGTCAGCGTTCATCCGACGGGCCCCCCGACCCGCCGGATCCCCACCCCACACGCCTCCCCCACCCTCGAATTCCTGCCAGGAGCCCAGCCCGTGCCCTCCGCCGGACTTGCCCCCCGCCGCGTCCTGCAGCTCTCCGCGCTGTTCGCGATGTTCGCGCTCTATGCGGCCCAGCTCGTCAGCGCGCTCGTGCCCCACGTGCCGCTGTTCGTGGCCACGAGCGCGGCCGGCCTCGCCCTCGACGTGTATCTGCAGTACCGGCAGCCGGGTCTGCTCTCGCTCCTGGGCAAGGTCCGCTTCGACGTCACCGTGCGCCAGCTGCTGCGCGACATGCTGATCCTCGTCGGCCTGCTGCGCATCGACGGCATCGAGCCGCTCGGCGAGCAGGCCCCGCTGCTGATCTCGCTGCTCGGCGTGTACGTGCTGCACTTCGCGTGCCAGGCCGCCGCGGTCCTGGTCCGCCGGCGCCGCCAGCTGCCGATCGTCACCCGCAACATCGACACCTCGGCGCTGCGCCTGTCCGCGGCCCCGCCGCGGATCCTGTCGCGCCGCTCCAGCCACCGCCTGCTGACGTTCTCGATCCCCGCCACCGCGGGGCTGCTCGCGACGGCGGCCACGACGAACGCGCTGTGGGGCGGCATCGGCATCGGTGTCGCGCTCGCCCTGTTCCTCGGCGGAACGTTCTACCTGGCGACCTGGCTGCTCCCGAAGAAGCGCCGGCTCTCCGACGAGCAGGTCACCCAGTGGCTGGACGACTGGCTGGCCGCCTACCAACCGACCGTCGCCATGTACTTCTCGGGCGGCACGACCTCCGCGTACCAGGCGAACATGTGGCTCTCCACGCTCGCCGACGTCGACGGCAAGCCGCTGATCGTGCTGCGCGAGCGCTTCATGGTGAACAAGATCGACGCCACCGACGTGCCGATCATCTGCTTCCCCAAGGTCGCCACGATGTTCTCCCTGGAGAACTCGACGCTGAAGATGATGCTGCACCCGGCGAACGCCGCGAAGACCTCCCAGGTGCTGCGCATCCCGACGATCAAGCACGCGTTCATCAACCACGGCGAGTCCGACAAGCTGAGCTCCTGCAACCCGTACGCGAAGGCGTACGACGAGGTGTGGGTGGCGGGCCCCGCGGCCCGCGACCGCTACCAGCTGGCCGACGTCGGCGTCGACGACAAGGACGTCGTGGAGGTGGGCCGCCCGCAGCTGTCGCCGATCGAGATCGGCACGGGCGCCGTGCAGGACAAGCCCTTCACGACGGTGCTGTACGCGCCCACCTGGGAGGGCTGGGACGGCAACCCGGGCAACACCTCGGTGGTCCTGGCCGGTGAGAACATCGTGCGGCACCTGCTCGCCGACGACCGCGTCCGGCTGATCTACAAGCCGCACCCGATGACCGGTTCGCAGGTCCCCGCCGCGGGCGCCGCCAACGAGCGCATCAAGGCGATGATCCTGGAGGCGAACACCCGCCGTTCCGGGGCCCGGCCCGACGCCCGCGCCGCCGCCGAGCTGACCGAGCGCGCCGCCGAGCTGCACCGGCTGACCTCCACCTCGTTCCGCTCCAGCGCGGACGAGATGGAGCGGATGATGCTGCAGGGCGAGCCCGACCCGGGCCGCAGCGACGCCGTGCGCGCGGCGACCGCCGCGTGGGAGGAGGCGTACTGGGCCTCGTTCCCCGAGTGGGAGCACCTGATCGTCACCGAGGCCCGCCCGGCGATCTTCACCTGCTTCAACCAGGCGGACGTGCTGGTCTCCGATGTCTCCTCGGTCGTCTCCGACTGGCTGAGCAGCGAGAAGCCGTACGCCGTCGCCAACACCTCCGGCCTGTCGGAGACCGAGTTCCGGCTCGGCTTCCCGACCGTGAGCGCCGCGACGATCCTCACGCCGGAGGCCGTCGAGGTGCCCCAGCTGCTCGCGACCGTCCGCGGCGAGACCGAGGACGTGTACACCGAGGCCCGCCTGGAGCTGAAGGAGCACCTGCTCGGCCCGTCGGACCCGCCGTCGATCGACCGGTTCAACGGAGCGGTACGCGCCCTGTGCGGCCGCGCCGACGAGCGCCGGGTGCGGACCGAGGCCCGGGAGGCCGCGGAGATTCCGATACAACGCGACGACTCCCCCGCCGAGCCGATGAGCCTGGTCGACGAGGACGCGCCGGAGAACACGGTCGCCGGCTGACCTCGCGGAACGTGAAGGGGGCGGGCCGGTCCGAGCAGACGCTCGGGCCGGCCCGCCCCTTTTTCGCGCCCTTGGTCAGGCGTGCCGGTGCCGCCGGCCCCGCCAGGCGGAGTCGATCATCTCGTCGATGCCGTGCCGGGCGCTCCAGCCCAGCTCGGCGCGGATGCGGTCGGCGGCGGCCACGACCCGGGCCGGGTCGCCGGGGCGGCGCGCGGTGACCTCGGCGACGACCGACTCCCGGCCGGTGATCTTGAGGATGCGGTCCACCATCTCGCGCACGGAGGCGCCCTCGCCGCGGCCGATGTTCAGGGTGAGCGCGGTGCCCGCGGCGGCGTCCGCCAGGCGGCGGGCGGCGGCGAGGTGGGCGGAGGCGATGTCCTCGACGTGGATGTAGTCGCGCACGCAGGTGCCGTCGGGGGTGGCGTAGTCGTCGCCGAAGATCAGCGGCGGGGCGCCGGCCTCCAGCTTCTCGAAGACCATCGGGATCAGGTTGAACGCGCCGGTGTCGGCCAGCTCCGGGGCGGCGGCGCCCGCGACGTTGAAGTAGCGCAGCGACGCGGCCCGCAGTCCGTGGGCGCGGGCGGCCGCCGCGATCAGCCACTCCCCCGCGAGCTTGGTCTCGCCGTACGGGCTGATCGGCCGGCAGTCGGTGTCCTCGGTGACGAGGTCGACGTCGGGCATCCCGTAGACGGCGGCCGACGAGGAGAAGACGAGGCGGTCGACGCCGGTCGCGGCCATCGACTCCAGCAGGACCTGGAGCCCCGTCACGTTCTCCCGGTAGTAGTGCAGCGGCCGCTCGACGGACTCGGCGACCCGCTTCTTGCCCGCGATGTGCACGACCCCGTCCGCCGCGTGCTCGCGCAGCGTGCGCTCGAGGAGCGGGCCGTCCAGGACGCTGCCGACCACCAGGGGCACGTCGCCGGGCACGCGGTCGCGCAGGCCCGTCGACAGGTCGTCGTAGACGACGACGTCCTGGCCGCCGGCGCGCAGCGCGCGCACGACATGCGCGCCGATGTATCCGGCGCCGCCCGTGACGAGCCAGTTCATACGTCTCCCTTCCGAGGTGACCGATGGTGCGACTGTGCCATATCGCCGATGTGCAACGACCGTCACCTTCACCGGCGGCAGCCCACCTTGAGCCGTTCGGAGCCGCGCAAAGGGGCGGGCCCGGAGGATCTCTCCTCCGGGCCCGCCCCCACACGCTCCGCCGGTCCTGCCCAGAAGGGCTCGACCGACTAGAAGGGATTGAAGCCCTCGTACTCCTGGTCCGCCTCGTCCCGCTCCGCCTGCCGGTCGCGGCGACGCTGGGCGGCCGGGCGCGGGGCCTCGAGACGGTGGTCCTCGCCACGGCGGCCGAGCATCTCGGCGCCCGCCGTCATGGACGGCTCCCAGTCGAAGACGACCGCGTTCTCCTCGGGGCCGATGGCGACGCCGTCGCCGTTGCGGGCGCCGGCCTTCATCAGCGAGTCCTCGACGCCGAGACGGTTGAGCCGGTCGGCGAGGTAGCCGACGGCCTCGTCGTTGTTGAAGTCGGTCTGGCGCACCCAGCGCTCCGGCTTCTCGCCGCGCACGCGGAACAGCGGCTCGCCGTCGACCTCCTCGCGGACCACGGTGAAGCCCGCGTCGTCCACGGCCTTCGGACGGATGACGACCCGGGTCGACTCCTCCTTGGGCTGCGCGGCACGGTGCGCGGCCACCAGCTCGGCCAGCGCGAACGACAGCTCCTTGAGGCCCCGGTGGGCGACGGCGGACACCTCGAAGACGCGGTAGCCGCGCTCCTCCAGGTCCGGCCGGACCATCTCGGCGAGGTCCTGGCCGTCGGGCACGTCGATCTTGTTGAGGACGACGACGCGCGGCCGGTCCTCCAGGCCCGCCCCGTACTCCCGCAGCTCCGCCTCGATGATGTCCAGGTCGGAGACCGGGTCACGGTCGGACTCGAGGGTCGCCGTGTCGAGGACGTGCACGAGCACACTGCAGCGCTCGACGTGGCGCAGGAACTCCAGGCCGAGGCCCTTGCCCTGGCTGGCGCCGGGGATCAGACCGGGCACGTCGGCGACCGTGTAGACGGTGGAGCCGGCGGTG
The DNA here is from genome assembly GCF_044460245.1 of Streptomyces sp. NPDC050145. Classification (NCBI taxonomy): domain Bacteria; kingdom Bacillati; phylum Actinomycetota; class Actinomycetes; order Kitasatosporales; family Streptomycetaceae; genus Streptomyces; species Streptomyces sp. NPDC050145. The sequence goes on from NZ_JBITJS010000005.1 coordinate 398,360, forward strand.
ACCACGCCCAGGTTCGGGACCAGGGTCGTGAACGGGTAGTCGGCGATCTTCGGCTTGGCGGCCGAGAGCACGGAGATCAGCGAGGACTTGCCGGCGCTCGGGTAGCCGACGAGGGCCACGTCCGCGACGGTCTTCAGCTCCAGGACGACGTCCTGGAGGTCGCCGGGGACACCGAGGAGGGCGAAGCCGGGGGCCTTGCGGCGGGCCGAGGACAGCGCCGCGTTGCCGAGGCCGCCGCGGCCGCCCTGGGCGGCGACGTAGGTGGTGCCCTGGCCGACGAGGTCCGCCAGCACGTTGCCCTGCGTGTCCAGGACGACGGTGCCGTCCGGCACGGGCAGGACCAGGTCCTGGCCGTCCTTGCCGGAACGGTTGTCGCCCGCGCCGGGCGCGCCGTTGGTCGCCTTGCGGTGCGGGGAGTGGTGGTAGTCGAGGAGCGTCGTGACGTCCTGGTCGACGACCAGGATCACATCGCCGCCACGGCCGCCGTTGCCGCCGTCGGGGCCGCCGAGCGGCTTGAACTTCTCCCGGTGTACGGAGGCACAGCCGTGGCCTCCGCTACCCGCGGCGACGTGCAGCTCGACGCGGTCCACGAAGGTGGTCATGGTTCAGTGCCTCCAGTTACGAACGGAAATGTCTCTACTTCAACACGCGAAAGGCGGACCCGCTTCCCCGCAGGGAAGTGAGGTCCGCCTCGCGAAATCCGGATCAGAAAGCCGTCAGGCGTTTCAGGCGACCGGAACGATGTTCACGACCTTGCGGCCGCGGTGGGTACCGAACTCCACCGCACCGGCGGCGAGAGCGAACAGCGTGTCGTCCTTGCCACGGCCAACGGAGTTGCCCGGGTGGAAGTGGGTGCCGCGCTGGCGGACCAGGATCTCACCGGCGTTGACGACCTGACCGCCGAAGCGCTTCACGCCGAGCCGCTGAGCATTGGAGTCGCGACCGTTCCGAGTGGACGATGCGCCCTTCTTGTGTGCCATGTCTCAGTCCCTACCCTTACTTCGCAGCCGCGGGGATCTCAGTGACCTTGATCGCCGTGTACTGCTGGCGGTGGCCCTGACGACGGCGGTAGCCGGTCTTGTTCTTGTAGCGCAGGATGTCGATCTTGACACCCTTGTGGTGGTCCACGATCTCGGCCTGGACCTTGATGCCGGCGAGGACCCAGGGGTCGCTCGTCACAGCGTCGCCGTCGACAACGAGCAGCGTAGAGAGCTCTACGGTGTCGCCAACATTGGCGGTGGGGATCTTGTCAACCTCAACGATGTCGCCGACAGCAACCTTGTGCTGGCGACCACCGCTGCGCACGATGGCGTACACGCGGATCTCTCTTTCGCTCGGAACGGGACCCCCGCAGTCCAGCCGCGCGAGGCGGCCTCTCCGGCTCCGAAGAAAGAATCTTCGAAGATCCCGGAGGAAAAAGGTTTACGGGAGTGAAGCGCGTCCGATGGACACGCCGACGGTCAAGATTACGGGTCCTCCACTACCGGGTCAAACTCGGCCCAGCAAGAGCGCCCCGCCGGCCCCCGGGGCGCGGGAAAACCCGGAACGCCCCCGCACAGCCGAGCTGTACGGGGGCGCCTGAACCGGGCCGAGCCTTACGACTCGTCGGCGACGGCCACAGCCGTCTTCTTCGCGGCCGTCTTCTTGGTCGCGGTCTTCTTCGTGGCGGCGGCCTTCTTCGCCGTCGTCTTCTTGGCGGCCGTCTTCTTGGCCGCGGTCTTCTTCGTCGCCGTCGCGGCCTTCTTCGCCGTCGCCTTCTTGGCCGTCTTACGGGCCGTCTTCTTGGCGGCGGGCGCCTCCTCGGCCTCCTGCGCGGCGGCCGGCTCCTCCGCGGCCACGGGGACGACCGTGACGGCCGTCTCCTCGGGCGCGGTGGGCGCGGTGGCCTTGCGGACGGCGCGGCGGCGCGGACGGGCCGGGGCGGCGGCCTCGGCCGGCTCCGGCGCGGCCACGGGCTCCTCGGCCACGACGGGCTCCGGCTCCTTGACGGCCTTGACCGGCTCCGTGACGGTCACCGCGGCGGCCTCCTCGGCGGACGCCTTCGGCGAACCGGCGGGGGCGCTGGCCTTGCGCACGGCCCGGCGACGGGCACGCGGCGCGGGCGCCGCCTCGGCCGGCTCGGGCTCGACGACGGGCTCGGGCTCGGCGACGGGCGCGACCGGCTCGGCCCGCTCGACGACCGGCTCCGGAGCCGGAGCGGCGGGCGCACCGGCCGGGGCCGCCGCACGGCGCGTGGCGCGACGGCGCGAACGGCCACGGCCGGCCGCGGCCTCCGCCTCGGCGGGGCTGGAGTACAGCTCCTCGTCGGGCCGGAACTCGGGCTCGGCCAGCGCCAGCGGCTCGGCGACCTCGGCGGCGACCTCGGCCTCCGTCTCGACGCCCTCCGCGGCCTCGGTCTGCGCCGCCTCGTGCTCGTGCGTGTGCTCACCGGCACCCGCGCCGCGACCGCGCTTCTTGCGCTTGCCGCCACCGCCACCACCGACGGAGGTCGGCTGCTCCATGTGCACGATCACACCGCGGCCGTTGCAGTGCACGCAGGTCTCGGAGAAGGACTCCAGGAGGCCCTGACCGACACGCTTACGGGTCATCTGGACCAGGCCGAGCGAGGTGACCTCGGCGACCTGGTGCTTCGTACGGTCCCGGCCGAGGCACTCGAGCAGACGCCGCAGGACGAGGTCGCGGTTGGACTCCAGGACCATGTCGATGAAGTCGATGACGACGATGCCGCCCAGGTCGCGCAGCCGCAGCTGGCGCACGATCTCCTCGGCCGCCTCCAGGTTGTTCCTGGTCACGGTCTCTTCGAGGTTGCCGCCCTGGCCGGTGAACTTACCGGTGTTGACGTCGACGACGATCATCGCCTCGGTCTTGTCGATCACCAGGGAGCCGCCGGAGGGCAGCCACACCTTGCGGTCGAGCGCCTTGGCGAGCTGCTCGTCGATCCGGTACGTCGCGAAGACGTCGACCTCGGAGGTCCACCTCGACAGACGGTCGGACAGGTCGGGCGCCACGTGGTTGACGTAGCCGTGGATGGTCTCCCAGGCCTCGTCACCGCTGACGATGACCTTGGAGAAGTCCTCGTTGAAGATGTCGCGCACGACACGGACGGTCATGTCCGGCTCGCCGTACAGCAGGCTCGGCGACGAGGTCGAGATCTGCTGGGACTTCTTCTGGATGTCCTCCCACTGGGCCTGCAGACGCTCGACGTCGCGGCGCAGCTCGTCCTCGCTCGCGCCCTCGGCGGCGGTGCGCACGATGACGCCCGCGTCCTCGGGGACGATCTTCTTGAGGATGGTCTTCAGGCGCGCGCGCTCGGTGTCGGGCAGCTTGCGGCTGATGCCGGTCATCGAGCCCTCGGGCACGTAGACCAGGTAGCGGCCGGGCAGCGAGACCTGGCTGGTCAGGCGGGCGCCCTTGTGGCCGATCGGGTCCTTGGTGACCTGGACCAGGACGGACTGGCCGGACTTGAGGGCGGTCTCGATGCGGCGCGGGCCGTTGGCCAGGCCGAGCGCCTCGAAGTTGACCTCACCGGCGTACAGCACCGCGTTGCGGCCCTTGCCGATGTCGATGAAGGCGGCCTCCATGGACGGCAGCACGTTCTGGACCTTGCCCAGGTACACGTTGCCGACGTACGAGGTCGACTGCTCCTTGTTGACGTAGTGCTCGACGAGGATGTCGTCCTCGAGCACGCCGATCTGGGTGCGCTCGCCGTTCTGGCGGACGACCATCACGCGCTCGACGGCCTCGCGGCGGGCCAGGAACTCGGCCTCGGTGATGATCGGGACGCGGCGGCGGCCCTGCTCGCGGCCTTCGCGGCGGCGCTGCTTCTTGGCCTCCAGGCGCGTGGAGCCCTTGATGGACTGCACCTCGTCGACGGAGACGGGCTTGTCGTCCTTCTTGCGGGGCTCACGGACCTTGACGACGGTGCGCTCGGGGTCGTCGGTGCCCGCCTCGGCGTCCGTGGCGGCGTCACCGGCGCGACGGCGACGGCGACGACGGCGACGGCTGCTGCTGGAGCCGGAGCCGTCCTGCTCGTCGGCCGCGTCCTCGTGGTCCTCGGTGTCCTGCTCCTCGGCGTCCTCGTCCTCGTCCTCCTCGTCGGCGGAGGCCTCGGAGTCGGAGTCGGCGGACTCGCCACGGCGACGGCGACGGCCCCCGCGACGGCGACGGCGGGTGGGCCGCTCGTCCTGGTCGTCGTGCTCGTCGGCCTGCTCCTCCGGCTCCTCCACCTCGGCCTCGGCCTCGGTGTCGGCGGCGGGCTCGGCCTCGACGGCGGACCGGCGGCGCTCGGCGGCCGGCTGCTCGCTCTCACCGCGGCGGCGACGGCGGCGACGCGGCGTCTGCTCCTCCTCGACGGCGACGGGCTGCGCGGTCTCGACCTCGGCCACGACCTCGGGCTGGGCCTCGGGCTCGGGCACCTCGGCGGCCTCGGCGGCGGCCGCGGCGGCGGCGCGCTCGGGCGTCTGGAACATCGGCTCGGTGAAGACCGGCGCCTGGAACACGGCGACGGACGGACGCTTCGGGCGGCCGCCCTCGGAGTCGCCCTTGGCGCGGTCCTGCTTCGTGCCGCGGGGCTCGGCGAAACCGCCGGCGGCCTTGCGGGTGGCACGGCGGCGGCCGCGGCGCGGGCCGGTCTCCTCCGCGGGCTCGGCGGCGACGGGCTCGGCGGCGGGCGCGGGGGCCTCGGCCGGCTCGGCGGCCTGGACGGCCTCGGGGGCGGACGCCGTACGGGTGGCGCGGCGGCGGCCGCGGCGCGGGGCCGCGTCCTCGGCGGCGGGCTCCTCGGCGGCCTCGGCCTGCTCCGGGGCGGCGACAGGCTCGGCGGCCGGGGCGGCCTCGGTCTGCGCGGGGGCCTCGGGGGCGGCGACGGCGCGGGTGGCGCGGCGACGGCGACGCGGCGCGGCGGGCTCCTCGGCGGGCGTCTCGACCGGCTCGGGCGCGGCGACGGCCTCGGCGGGGGCGCTCTCGGTGACCTGCGCGGCCTCGGCGGCCTCCGGGGCGGCGACGGCGCGGGTCGCACGGCGGCGACGACGCGGGGCGGCCTCCTCGGCGACCGGCTCGGCGGCGGCGGGCTCGGCGGCGGGCGCGGGGGCCTCGGCCGACTCGGCGGCCTGGACGGCCTCGGGCGCGGACGCCGTACGGGTGGCGCGACGGCGGCGGCGCGGGGCGGCCTCCTCGGCGACGGGCTCGGCGGCGACCGGCTCGGCGGCGGGCGCGGGGGCCTCTTCGGCGACCGGCTCGGCGGCCGGCGCACCGGCGGGCGCGGAGGCACGGCGGGTGGCGCGGCGACGCGAGCGGGCCGGCTCGGGGGTCTCGGCGACCGGGGTCTCGGCGGCGGCCTCCTCGGCCTCGTCGACGGTCTCCTCGGTGGTGTCGAGCTCGGGCTCGACAGCGACTGCGGCCTGCGGCGGTCCGGCGGGACGCGACGCGGCCCGGCGCCGGCGGCGCGGGGGCAGGGTGTCGCTGGGGCTGTCCGCGGCAGGGGTGGTGGGTTCGGTCGGCTCGGGCATGCGGGTGGATCTCCCGTCAGGCCCCCGGGCGCCGCGCCTGATCCATGACCGGTGACGTCCGCGGCTCACGCGACCGTGTCGATCGCGGTGCCGCCGGTCCGGGGCGCGGGCGCCGCACGGGGGCTCTCTGTCTGTTCTCGCCGGTTCCGGTACGCCATGTACGTACCGGCCTGGCGAAAGTCCTTGGGTGGGTGCGCTGCCCGACCCAGGTGGCTCCCGAGTACGAGGGCGGCGCTACGACGACCGCCTTACGCGGAACCTTCCACGGCAGGCGCCGTCGCGGCGGCAGAACCTGCGGCCCCTGTGTGTGGGGCGGCCTGGTCTGCCTCGCGGTCGGGCGCGAGCGGGTCGGTCACCGTGCCGGTCTCTGCATCGAAAGGCCCCTGCGCCAGCCTGGTCACCGCTGCGGGGACCGGCGGCGCCAGGTCGGCCACGGCGCGGAGACCGGACAGGACGTCGTCGGGTCGAACGGCAGGCGTCACGTGCCGAACAACCAGGCGCAGTATCGCACAGGCCTTGTCGGTGGGCCTATCAACCGGATCATCGGATGCGGCGACGGCGTCCAGGCTCACGACGGCGGACCGGGAGTCGAACGTCCGGATGCCGCTCTTCGTACGCCGCTGGACCTCGACGGTCTCGGCGGCGCGGAACGCCTCGGCGGCCCGCGCGGCCTCCTCGACGCTCACTCCGTCGAGCCGCAGCTCCCACACGGAGGCGGTGAGCCGGTCGGCGAGGCCGGAGGTGCGGGCCTCGACGGCGTCGATGATGTCGAGGCCCACGGGCATCGACTCGTCGAGCAGCTCGCGAAGCTTCTCGGGGTCGCGCTGCGCGGTGAGCGCGATCTCCAGGTACTCGGCCTCACTGCCCGTGCCGGTGGGTGCGGCATTGGCGTACGACACCTTGGGGTGCGGCGTGAACCCCGCCGAGTACGCCATGGGCACCTCGGCACGGCGCAGCGCACGCTCGAAGGCGCGCTGGAAGTCACGGTGGCTGGTGAACCGGAGGCGGCCGCGCTTGGTGTAGCGCAGTCGGATGCGCTGCACCGCGGGTGCGGGCGGCGGGCCTACGGGCTGTCGCTTGCCCAGTGTCCCTGTCCTTAGTGAATATCGGTCTTCGTGAGAGGGGTCGTACTACTACCAAGAGTACGTGCCTGCGCGCTGTGAGGTTCCCGCCGGTCCCCGACCAGGGGTTCCGCGGCGTGCTCGGGACGCTTCGGCGCGCCGAACAGCGCGCGCCGCACCTCGGCCCGGGCCTGCCGGACACTGGCCCGCACCTCGCGGCCGATCCGTGCGACCGGCCGCCACACGTGATCCCGCACGGCGTGTCCGAGCGGGGTGAGCACGGTGCGGTACGTCCAGCGGACGGGCTCGACGAAGGTCCGGCGCAGCAGGCGGCCCAGGAACCGGCCGACGGCGCGCGAGACGCGGCCGGCGATCCGCCAGGCGATGGCGAGGGCGTCGGCGATCTCCCGGCCGACGATCAGCAGGGCGCGGCCGACGGGGGCGAGGACGTACCGCCACAGGGCGACGAGCGGCACCACGAACACCCAGCGCAGCAGGGTGGCGAGGCCGCGCCCGAGTCCGGCCGCGGCCCAGGCGAGCGCCCGTCCGACCGGGGCGAGGACGTACTGCCACAGCCAGGTCAGCGGGATCACGATCAGCATGCGGCCCAGCCAAGCGAGGGCGTGTCCGAGGGGTGCGAGCACGTACCGCCACAGGGCCACCCAGGGCCACACGAACAGCGCGAGCCCCAGCCATCGCAGCCCCGTCAGCACCGCGCGCCCCAGCGGCACCAGCACCTGTGAGTACAGCCACATCGCGGGCGCCGCGATCAGCGTCCGGCACAGCCAGGTCAGGCCGTGGCCGAGCGGGGTCAGGACATGGGCGTACAGCCACTGCGCCGGGATCGCGATCAGCACCCGGCACAGCCAGGCGAGGGCGCGGCCCAGCATCACGAGCGGCCACACGAAGACGGCCCGGAGCAGCAGGCCGAGGCCCCGCCCCAGCGGCACGAGCGCCTTCTCGTACAGGAACCGGCCACTCACCACGAGCGCGTCCCAGACCAGCCGCACCGGCACCACGACGACGAGCGCCACGATGCGCACGGGCAGCCGGATCGCGGCGACGAGGCAGCCCTCGGGCTCGCCGCGCCGCTTCTCCATGTCCATGCGATCCATGCCTGTTGAGACGCCGTCACACACGGAACGGATGCACGAAAGGTCCACCGGATCGAGCGTGTCGGCTCGGGGCGCGTGGACGGGAACCGTCTCGTATAGGCACACTTTGCGCAGTAGAGATCCAGACAGTCGGAGGGGAACCCGCATGATCACGCTCACGAAGGAAGACGGCCCGGCGGACCTGGACGGTGTGACCCACCTGTCCATCGGGGTGTCCTGGGACCCCACTTCGGGGAGCAGCGGCGGGGTCCTCGGCGCCCTGCGCCGCAAGCAGGGCACGGACCTGGACCTCATCGCCATAGCGATGTCGGGCAACGACCCGGTGCGCCTCGCGGGCCTCGACTCGCTCGACCCGATGGGCAACGGCTCGCTGGTGCACAGCGGCGACAACCAGACGGGCCGGGGCGAGGGCGACGACGAGACGGTCACCGTCGAGTTCTCTCGGGTCCCGCAGCAGATCACGTCGATCGTGTTCGTGGCGGCGGCCTACAAGAAGGGCAGCGCCTTCAACAAGGCGCGCAACATCAGCTTCAAGGTGTACGACGCGACGGGCGGCAGCACCCAGCAGGTCGCCGACATCTGGCCGAGCCTGCTGACGTCCGACAACGGCTGCGCGGTGGCCAAGGCGATCCGCGTCGGCGCCAACTGGAAGCTCGAGGTCATCAACACGACCGGCAAGATCAAGCAGGGTGACGAGCACGCCCTGATGCGCTTCGCCGTCAGCAAGTAGGCGGTAAGTAGTCGGTACGGAAGACACGTAGGCGGTACGGAAGAAGGGGCGCCCGGTGCCTGTGCGCCGGGCGCCCCTTCTCGTTCCGTACGGGCTCGGGCGTCACTCCACCTCGATGCCGTAGTCCTGGACGAGCTGTTCCAGGCCGCCGGGGTAGCCCTTGCCGCCGAGCACGAAGTCCCAGTCGCCCGTGGGGCGGCGCCGGAAGGAGCCGAGGACCAGGGCCGTCTCGCCCGCGCGGCCGTCGGAGACCTCGAGGGTGCCCAGTTCGGTGCGGGACGGGTCGAGGAGGCGGATGCGGGCGTCGGTGAATCCGGCGAGGTCGGCGTCGGGGTCGGTCTCCGGGTCGACGGCCGCCACGAGCACCAGCCGGTCGGCCTCGGCCGGGAGCGCGTCGAAGGCGACCCGCAGGGCGGCGCGGTCCGGGCCGGTGGGCGGCAGGGCGCGGACCGAACCGTCGGGCGTGCGGGCGTTGTTGAAGAAGACGAAGTGGTCCTCGCTCAGGACGCGGTCGCCCCGGCAGACCAGGGCGCAGACGTCCAGGGCGACCGTGCCGGACCAGGTCATGCCCAGCACGTTGTGGTCCCCGGTGTCGGCGGGCGGGGACGGGGGCGCGGGCGCGGGCGGAGCCGTCCGGCCGGCGGCGTCGCCGAGGCGGCCGCGCAGCCCGTGCCGGTGCAGCAGGTCGACGAGCTCGGGGCCGGAGATCAGCTCCAGCGGCTTGCCGCGCACGAAGGTGTGCGAGCCGGGGCCGAAGCCCGAAGTGGTCACCAGGACGCCCTTGTTGGCGCCGGCGTCCTGGACGGTGCCGTACAGGTCGCGGACCGCGGTGGGCGGCACGGTGTTGCGGTAGCGCTTGACCTGGACGACGATCGTGCCGCCGCGGATCGGGGCCGGGTCCAGGGCGTCGACGTCGACGCCGCCGTCGTTCGAGCGCTGTGTGGTCACCGCCTGCATGCCCATGGCGCGGAACAGCTCGGCGACGAGGTCCTCGAAGGCGATCGGGTCCATGGCGTACAGGTCCGGCTCCTCGCCGGCGCCGCCGTGCGTGACCACCTGGTTCCCGACGTCGTGGGGCCGGCGCGCCGGACGTATCGGGGTGAGCTGGTCGGGCCGGGCCGTGAGCTGCCCGCGCAGCGCGTCCGTCAGGCAGCTGACGGGGTCGACCCGCGCGAGGCGCAGCTCGGCGAAGTCCTCCCGCCGGGCCATGACGGTGGCCAGGAAGATCTGTCCGTGGCGGCCGGTCGCGGGGTCCGGCGCGTCCACGAAGCCGTTGAGCGCGACCGAGTCGAGGACCCCGTACTCGTCCGCCGCGTAGAGCTGACGCAGGACGAGCAGCACGCTCTGCGCCAGGACCTCCCGGTACAGGGCGCGCCGCTGGGTGACGGGGCGGGCGGTCTCCTTGTCCTGGTCCTGGGCCGGCACGTAGCGCACCGCCTTGGCCTCGGGCACGACCTCGTACCCGGGCAGCTCCCAGTCGAGCACCAGCTGCCGTGCCGCGGCGTCGTAGGCGGCCGTGATCTGGCGGGGGAATCCCTCGGGCCAGGCAGTCGACGCGTAGAGGGCGGCGGAGAAGTACTCGACGACGGACTCGGGGTCGCCCTGCCGGACGCCTTCGACGGCCTCGGTGATCGCCGCGTTGTGCCGGCGCACCTCCGTCAGGTGGGCCTCGGCCGCGCGCGTGTGCTCCTGCTGGGCGGCGGCCAGTCGCTGCTGCCGCTGGGCCTCGGCGGCCTGCGCCGCGTGCCAGGCGTGCTCGTAGCGGGCCTGGGCCTCGGCCTGCGCCTGTGCCCGCCGGGCCGCGGTCCAGCCGCCCTGCGGCTGGAACTGGTGCGGGGCGGGCAGCGGTACGGGGTGGGCGAGCGGGCCGGGGTCGAAGGGCGTGATCTCCGCGGAGCGCAGCAGGGCGGACGCCGAGAAGGCGGGGGCGCCGCAGCCGTCGGCGAGCAGTCCCTGGAGGGCGGCCACGTGGGCGTCGAGCTCTGCCGTGCGCCGCGCGGCCTCCGCCTGGCGGTACTGCTTGTACTCCTGGGCGGCGTGCCGCTGATGGGCGCGCGCCTGCCGGTCCTGTTCCCGGAGCCGGCGCTGCTCGGCCTCGTACTGCCGCTGGCGCTGGCGCTGCACTTCGGCCCAGGTGTTGACGAATCCGGCGGAGCGACGACTCATCCCACCAATTTATCCGGCGGCCGGCCCGCCCGGCATGCGACCCCGGGATATGCGGGAGCCCCCTTCCGGACCGGAAGGGGGCTCCAACACGCGGGTGGGCGCGGCGACTTCGCCTACCTCATCTACTTCATCTACTTCATCTACTTCACGACGGTGAGCGGGAGCAGCTTCTTGCCGGTCGGGCCGATCTGGATGTTCGTGTCCATCGCCGGGCAGACGCCGCAGTCGAAGCACGGGGTCCAGCGGCAGTCCTCGACCTCGGTCTCGTCGAGCGAGTCCTGCCAGTCCTCCCAGAGCCAGTCCTTGTCGAGACCGGAGTCCAGGTGGTCCCAGGGCAGGACCTCCTCGTACGTGCGCTCGCGCGTCGTGTACCAGTCGACGTCGATGCCGTACTTGGCGAGCTCCTTGTCGGCGCTCTGCATCCAGCGGTCGTACGAGAAGTGCTCGCGCCAGCCGTCGAAGCGGCCGCCGTCCTCGTAGACGGCGCGGATGACGTCGCCGATGCGGCGGTCGCCGCGGGAGAGCAGGCCCTCGACGATGCCGGGCTTGCCGTCGTGGTAGCGGAAGCCGATGGAGCGGCCGTACTTCTTGTCGCCGCGGATCTTGTCGCGGAGCTTCTCCAGGCGGGCGTCGGTCTCCGCGGCGGAGAGCTGCGGGGCCCACTGGAACGGGGTGTGCGGCTTGGGCACGAAGCCGCCGATGGAGACGGTGCAGCGGATGTCGTTGGACCCGGAGACCTCGCGGCCCTTCTGGATCACGTTCATCGCCATGTCGGCGATCTGCAGGACGTCCTCGTCCGTCTCGGTCGGCAGGCCGCACATGAAGTACAGCTTCACCTGCCGCCAGCCGTTGCCGTACGCGGTCGAGACCGTACGGATGAGGTCCTCTTCGCTGACCATCTTGTTGATGACCTTGCGCATGCGCTCACTGCCGCCCTCGGGGGCGAAGGTGAGGCCCGAGCGGCGGCCGTTGCGGGTCAGCTCGTTGGCCAGGTCGACGTTGAACGCGTCGACGCGGGTCGACGGGAGCGACAGGCCGATCTTGTCTTCCTCGTACCGGTCGGCGAGGCCCTTGGCGATCTCGCCGATCTCGGTGTGGTCCGCGGAGGACAGCGACAGCAGGCCGACCTCTTCGAAGCCGGTCGCCTTGAGACCCTTCTCGACCATGTCGCCGATGCCGGTGATGCTTCGCTCCCGCACGGGGCGCGTGATCATGCCGGCCTGGCAGAAACGGCAGCCGCGGGTGCAGCCGCGGAAGATCTCGACGGACATCCGCTCGTGCACCGTCTCGGCGAGCGGCACGAGGGGCTGCTTCGGGTACGGCCACTCGTCGAGGTCCATGACCGTGTGCTTGGACACGCGCCACGGGACGCCCGACTTGTTCGGCACGACGCGGCCGATGCGGCCGTCGGGCAGGTACTCGACGTCGTAGAACGCGGGGATGTACACGTTCCCCGTCTTCGCGAGGCGGAAGAGGACCTCCTCGCGGCCGCCGGGCCGGCCCTCGGCCTTCCACGCGCGGATGATCTCCGTCATGTCGAGCACGGCCTGCTCGCCGTCGCCGATGATCGCGGCGTCGATGAAGTCCGCGATCGGCTCCGGGTTGAACGCCGCGTGGCCGCCCGCGAGGACGATCGGGTCCTCGAGCGTACGGTCCGCGGACCGCAGCGGGATGCCCGCGAGGTCCAGGGCCGTCAGCATGTTCGTGTAGCCCAGCTCGGTGGAGAAGCTGAGGCCGAAGACGTCGAAGGCCTTCACCGGGCGGTGCGAGTCGACTGTGAACTGCGGCACGCCGTGCTCGCGCATCAGGGCCTCGAGGTCCGGCCACACGCTGTACGTGCGCTCGGCGAGGACGCCCTCGCGCTCGTTCAGCACCTCGTAGAGGATCATGACGCCCTGGTTGGGCAGACCGACCTCGTAGGCGTCGGGGTACATCAGCGCCCAGCGGACGTCGGAGGACTCCCACGGCTTGACCGTGGAGTTGAGCTCTCCGCCGACGTACTGGATCGGCTTCTGCACATGCGGGAGCAGCGCCTCGAGCTGCGGGAACACAGACTCGACGGCTTGGGGCGCCGCGGCGGCGGCTTCGGCAGGCATAACCGTGGACCTTCGTGAGCTGACAAGGGAGACCCTCAAGCCTAACCCGCCGAAAGCCGGACCTCCGCCGCCCTGCGCCACACCCCCGGCAGCTCGGCCTCCCGCCGTGCCGCCGACGCCTGCTCCTGCCCGTACAGCAGGCCCCAGGTGAACGCGCTCTCGCCCGCCGCGTGCGCCTGCGCGGCGAGGTCGCGCAGGGCCTCGCGGGCGACGACGCTGTCCTGGTGGTCGCCGAGCAGCGTCTGGACGTCCTTCATCCGGCGGGCGAAGCGCCTGGCCTCCTTGCCGAGCGCGGGCACGGCCGTCTCCCCCGCGTACCGGGCGCGCTTGGCGGCCTTGCGGGCCTCGTGCATCGCGAGGTCGCGCTCGGGGCCGGGGTCGAGGGCGAGGGCGTGTTCGACGCGGGACGCGAGTCTGGCGTGGTCGCGCAGCGCGGCATCGGCGAGCAGCTCGGCGGCGGGGCGGGCTGCCTGCTTCGCGCGCAGCGGCGGATCGGCGAGCAGGGCGTCGAGCCCGTCGAGAAGAGCGAGGTACCGCTTGCTGTCGAGTACGGCGACGGTGTGCCGGCGCGAGCCGTGGCGGCGGGCCGTGGCCCAGGTGCGGAGCCGGCCGCGGACCGGGCCGAGCAGCAGGGGGCGGGGCAGGGCGTCGATGCGGCCGGTGATCCGTTCGGTCAGCACCTCGCGGTCCCGGTCGATGCCGAGCTCGGCGGCGAGCCACTTCAGCTCCTCGCCGAGCGGCCCGGTGACGTCCGGGTCGAGGACCTTCCGGTACGTCCTGAAGGCGCTGCGCAGCCGTCGGGTGGCGACCCGCATCTGGTGCACGGAGTCGGGCAGGTCGCGGCGGACGGCCGGGTCGAGGTCGACGAGGGCGTCGCGCTGGGCGCGGACGCGGGCCAGTACGTGGGCGCCGGCCTTCTTGCCCGGGGCCTTCGGCTCCGGGGCCGGTTCGCGTGCCGCGCCGGTCTCGGTGAGGGCGCGGGCCAGTTTGGAGGGGGCGGCGGAGCGGTGCAGCCCTGCCTTGCGCAGCCGCTTGCCGACCTTGGCGAGCAGCTCCGGGTCGCCGTCCTCCGCCAGCTCGACCTCGATCTCGGTCCAGGTGACGGGGTGTTCGCCGCCGGGCCGCTCGGCGCGGACGGCGTCGACGCTGACCTCGGCGAGCGGGGCGCCGTCCGCGCCGGCCAGCTCAGTCACCTCACGAGTCGAACGGAGCCTGATCACGGGGACGAGGGCGTCGTCGCGGACGCGGGAGCGGACGAGGCCGGCGAGGGGGCGGGGTACGGGGCCGTCGGTCAGCGGGGCCCGCACCTCGTCGCGGATGCCCTCGCTCAGGGACACGGGCAGTTTGAGATGCCAGCCCGCGTCCTTGCCTCCGGTGCGGCGGCGCAGCGTGATGTGGTCGGCGGCGAGGCGCTGGTCGGCGGTGTCGTAGTACACGGCGTCAAGCTCCACGACGCCCTTTTCCGCAACACCCTCCACTCCCGCCACCTTGCGCAGATCAGGCAGCCGGAAGGACTCACCCGGGGCGTCGTACTTCAGCTCGACCTCACGCTTCGTCTCCGCCATAACCCGAACTTAGTCGCCCCGACTCCCCCCGGAAAGGCCACGCCGGGGGGCGCGGCGCCACACCCGATCAGCGCCTCCGTCGCGGGGCGCGACCAGCAAGCCCCTGGGCCGCACGAAGTGTGCCTTCAGCGGCGCGAGGCTGTACCCGATCAGCGACTCCGTCGCGGGGCGCGAGCGGCAGGCCCCTGGGGCGCACGGAGTGTGCCTTCCAGGGGCGCGGGGAACTGCGCGAGCAACCACGACGGCGCGGCAGCCGGCGGCGCTGTAGCCGAGCCGGAGGCGAGAGACGCGGTCAGGGGCGCGGGGCGCGACCGGCATGCCCCTGGGGCGCACGAAGTGTGCCTTCAGGGGCGCGGGGAACTGCGCGAGCAACCACGACGGCGCGGCACCCGGCGACGATGCCCCGGCCCCTACGGCGACCCAGAACGCCCCGGGCACCCCAGAGCGGCCGAACCCCCGGAGGGCTACGCCGACATGGGGCGCTGGACCCGAATCGACTGGAGCAGGCCCACCGCCACCCAGACCGCGAACATCGACGAGCCTCCGTAGGAGACGAACGGGAGCGGGAGGCCCGCCACCGGCATGATGCCGAGCGTCATACCGATGTTCTCGAAGGCCTGGAAGGCGAACCAGGCGATGATGCCGGCGGCGACGATCGTGCCGTACAGCTCGGTCGTCTCGCGGGCGATGCGACAGGCCCGCCACAGCAGGACACCGAGGAGCAGCACGATCGCGCCCGCCCCGAGGAACCCGAGCTCCTCACCGGCGACGGTGAACACGAAGTCCGTCTGCTGCTCGGGCACGAACTGCCCGGTGGTCTGCGAGCCGTGGAAGAGCCCGGACCCGGTCAGCCCGCCGGAGCCGATCGCGATCCGCGCCTGGTTCGTGTTGTAGCCGACGCCGGCCGGGTCGAGCGCCGGATTGGCGAACGCCGCGAACCGGGCGATCTGGTAGTCGTCGAGGACCCCGAGCTTCCAGATGGCGACGGCCCCGGCCGCACCGACGCCGATCAGCCCGAGCACCCAGCGGTTGGACGCCCCGGAGGAGAGCAGCACGCCGAGCACGATCATCACCATGACCATGACGGACCCGAGGTCCGGCATCAGCATGACGATCATCATCGGGACGGCGGCGAGCCCGAGGGCCTGCACGACGGTCCGGTGGTCGGGGTGCTCCCGGTCACCGGCGTCGACGCGCGCCGCGAGCAGCATCGCCATCCCGAGGATGATCGTGATCTTCACGAACTCGGAGGGCTGCAGCGAGAAGCCGCCGCCGATGATGATCCAGGCGTGCGCGCCGTTCACCGTCGCGCCGAGCGGGGTGAGGACGAGCAGCACCAGGAAGACGGAGATGCCGTAGAGGATCGGGACGGCGGTGCGCAGGGTGCGGTGGCCGAGCCAGATCGTGCCGATCATCAGCGCGAACCCGATGCCGGTGTTGAGCAGGTGCCGGAAGAGGAAGTAGTACGGGTCGCCCTGGTTGAGCTCGGTGCGGTTGCGGGTCGCCGAGAAGACGAGCGCGGCGCCGATCATCGACAGCGTGATCGCCGAGAGCAGTATCGGCCAGTCGAGCCGGCGGGCCAGCGAGTCGCGGGCCATGAGCCGCGACATGGTGGAGCGCTGGGGCCCGTACCCGGAGACGGAGAAGCCGTTGGCCATGGGTGGTCAGTCCCTCCTGCCGTACGTGGAGGAGGGGGGCCCGGCGGCGAGTTCCTGTTCGGCGGGCGGCTCCTCCTTCTGCGGCGCGTACGGTTCGATCTTCGGCGCGTCGATCGAGCCGTCGGACCCGATCTTCGGCAGGGAGGTCTGCGGCGAGGGCAGCAGGGCCTTCTTCTTGTTCTGCTTGCCGTTCTCGTCGAGGCCGTAGATGGCGTCGTAGATCTTGCGGACGGCGGGGCCGGACGCGCCGGAACCCGTACCACCCTGGGAGATCGTCATGACGATCGAGTAGTCCTTGGTGTACGTCGCGAACCACGAGGTGGTCTGCTTGCCGTAGACCTCGGCCGTACCCGTCTTGGCGTGCATCGGGATCTTGTCCTGGGGCCAGCCGCCGAAGCGCCAGGCCGCCGTACCGCGGGTCGCCACTCCCGCCAGTGCTTCGTCTATCTCGTCGCGGGTCTTCCTGGTCATCGGCAGCTTGCCGTTGACCTTCGGCTGCAGCTCGGTGGTCTGCTTGCCGTCGGCGCTGATGACGGCCTTGCCGACCTCGGGCCGGTGCAGGGTGCCGCCGTTGGAGATCGCCGCGTAGATGGACGCCATCTGGATGGGGGTGACGAGGGTGTCGCCCTGGCCGATGGAGTAGTTGACCTCGTCACCGGCGCGCATCTGGTTGCCCTCCAGACAGTTCTCGTAGGAGAGCCGCTGGATGTAGTCGCCGCCCTTCTTGGCGGCCTTGCACCAGGCGTCCTTGTTGGCCTTCCAGAAGTCCTGCTTCCACTTGCGGTCCGGGATGCGGCCGCTGACCTCGCTGGGCAGGTCGATGCCGGTCTTCTTGCTGAGGCCGAACTGCTTGGCGGTCTTGAAGAACCAGTCGTTGGCGTTCTTCTTCGGCTTGGTGCCGCCGTCCTTCTTCCACTCGTTGTGGGCGAGCCCGTAGAAGACGGTGTCGCAGGAGACCTCGAGGGCGCGGCCGAGGTTGATCGGGCCGAAGTTCTCCGACTCGAAGTTCTTGAAGACCTGGCTGCCGATCGAGTACGAGCTGGTGCAGGGGTAGCGGCCGTTGAACGGGTAGCCCGCGTTGACCGCCGCGGTCGTGGAGACGACCTTGAAGATGGAGCCGGGGGCGGCCTGGCCCTGGGTGGCGCGGTTGAGCAGCGGGTAGTTGGACTTCTTGCCGGTGAGCTGGGCGTAGTCCTTGCCGCTGATTCCGCCGACCCAGGCGTTCGGGTCGTAGGACGGGTTGGAGGCCATGGCGACGACGCGGCCGGTCTTGGCCTCCATGACGACGACGGCGCCGGAGTCGGCCTTGTAGTTCTCGCCGGTGTTCTTGTCGAACTCGTGGCGGGCGGCCTTCATCGCCTCGTTGAGCTCGTACTCGGCGACGGACTGGACGCGGGCGTCGATGGAGGTGACGACATTGCCGCCGGGCTGGGCGTCGTCGCTCTTGGCGCGGCCGATGACCCGGCCGAGGTTGTCGACCTCGTAGCGGGTGACGCCGGCCTTGCCGCGCAGTTCCTTGTCGTACGTGCGCTCCAGGCCGGAGCGGCCGACCTGGTCGGAGCGCAGGTACGGGGACTCGGTGTCCTTGGCCTGCTCGATCTCGGCGTCGGTGACCGGGGAGAGGTAGCCGAGGACCTGTGCGGTGTTGGAGCCGCCGGGGCCCGCGTAGCGGCGTACGGCGGTGGGCTCGGCGGTGATGCCGGGGAAGTCCTCGCCGCGCTCGCGGATCTGGAGGGCCTGCTTGGGGGTGGCCTCGTCGGTGATGGGGATGGGCTGGTACGGCGAGCCGTTCCAGCAGGGCTGCGGCGTCTTGGCGTCGCACAGCCGGACCTTCTCCATGACCTCCTTGGGCTTCATCCCGAGGACGTCGGCGAGCTTGGTGAGGACGCCCTTGCCGTCGTCCTCCATCTTCATCAGGTCGGTGCGGGAGGCGGAGACCACGAGGCGGGTCTCGTTGTCGGCGAGGGGGATGCCACGGGCGTCGAGGATCGAGCCGCGCACGGCGGGGGTGACGACCTGCTGGACGTGGTTGCCGGAGGCTTCCTTGGCGTACTCGTCCCCGTTGCGCACCTGGAGGTACCAGAGGCGGCCGCCGAGGGTGAGCAGGAGCGAGAGGACGAGGATCTGCAGCACGATGAGGCGGATCTGGACGCGGGGCGTCCGTCCGGTCTCGGGAATGTTGGTCACAGGCGCTTGACCCCCTTGATGCGTCCCGCGCGCGCCGAGCGCGCCTTCACGGCCTTCATCCGCAGTCCCCCGCGCTGGCTGCCGATGCGCAGCCCGGTGCCGGAGGAGAGCCAGCCGGCGGAGACGTCGGTGGCCTTGGAGCCGCCGCCCGCGCTGTCGGCCAGCGGATCGTTCTCGGCGCGTCTGGCGAGGGCCATGACGCCGGGCACGACGAACGGGGCGAGCAGCAGGTCGTAGAGCGCCGCCGTGAACAGCAGGCTGCCGAGGCCGACGTGGCGGGCCGCGGTGTCTCCGACGAGGGCGCCGACGCCCGCGTACAGGAGGGTGGTGCCGACGGCGGCGGCGACCACGACGAGCATGGGGCCCGAGGCGGTCCGCAGCCGTCCGTTGTCGGGCTTGGCGAGGCCGGCGAGGTAGCCGATGACGCACAGGACGAGGGCGTAGCGGCCGGCCGCGTGGTCGGCGGGCGGGGCGATGTCGGCGAGGAGTCCGGCGCCGAAGCCGACGAGGGCGCCGCCGACGTGTCCGTAGACGAGCGCGAGCCCGAGGACGGTCAGGAGCAGCAGGTCGGGGACGGCGCCGGGCAGTTGGAGCCGGGACAGGATGCAGACCTGGACGACCAGGGCGACGACGACGAGTACGGAGGACAGGAGGATCCGGTTGACGCGCATCTTTCTCGGGTCCCCCTGCTACTGGTCGGTGTCGGCGGCCGCGTTGTCGCCGGCCGCGTTGTTGTCTGCCGGGTTGTTCCGGGCCGGGTCGCCGCCGGCTTCGTTGTTCCCCGCCTGGTTGTTCCCCGCCGGGTCGTTCTGGGCCGGGTCGTTCTGGGCCGGGTTCTCGCCGTTCGCGGGCGCCGACGGGGTCGCGGTGACCGTGACGGTCGGCGCGGGCTTCGGCTTGGCGGGCAGGACCTGGTCGCGCGGGTCGGAGCGCGGGGCCTGGACGACGATGCCGACGATGTCGAGCTTGGTGAAGCCGACGTACGGCTGGACGTAGACGGTACGGGTCAGGTCGCCGCCGGACGGATCCACGCGGACGACCCGGCCGACCGGGACGCCGGGTACGAAGGGCTTGTCGGCCTGCGAGCCGAAGGTGACGAGGCGGTCGCCCTTCTTGACCTTGGCCTTGCCGTTGAGCAGCTGGACGCGCAGCGGGCGGTCGCCCTGGCCGGACGCGAAGCCGAGCTCGTCGGTCTTCTCCATGCGGGTGCCGACGGTGAAGTCGGGGTCGTTGGCGAGCAGGACCGTCGCGGTGTTCGGGCCGACGGTGGTGACGCGGCCGACGAGCCCGTCGCCGTTGAGGACCGTCATGTCGCGCTCGATGCCGTCACTGGCACCCGCGTCGATGGTCACGGTCCAGGAGAAGCCCTGTGCGGACCCTATGGCGATGACCTGCGCCCCCTTGATGCCGTACTGGCCGGCTCCGGCGGTCTTCAGCATGCTGTCGAGCTGGTGGATCTTGCTGCGGTTGCGGTCGTCGCTGCCGAGCTTCGCCTTCAGCGCCGCGTTCTCCCGCTCGAGCCGGCTGATCCGGTCGTGCCGGGCTCCGGAGTCGCGTACCGCGCTTATGGCGTTGCCGATCGGATCGACCGCTCCGGAGACGCCGTTCTCCACCGGGCCGAAGACCTTCGCGGCGGCCTGGCGGGCACCCTGGGCCGGCGAGTCCTCCCCACCCCGGATGTCCACCGTGATCAAAGCGAACGCGATGGCGATCAGCAGCACCAGGAGCAGCCGGCTCTCTCGTGTGTCCCTCACGTGCGGCGGCCGTGCCTTCCTCAATCAGAAATCAGAAAACGGGTCACTCAGTATGTCTGGGATATCTGATGTGTCTGGGATGTCGGGCGGATTTTTATTGATTCGCGATGTCTTGCCTATATATCAGCGATCCGCCGCACGAAGTGGCAGGCACTCGTGCGGCGGACCCACCCTTTAAGGTGTGCGCGCTGTACTCAACGGCGCGGCTGGGCGTCCAGCACCTGCTGAAGCGCCTCGAACTCCTCCACGCACTTTCCGGAACCGAGGGCCACCGAGTCCAGCGGGTCCTCGGCGATGTGGATCGGCATGCCGGTCTCGCGGCGCAGCCGCTCGTCGAGGCCGCGCAGCAGGGCGCCGCCGCCGGTGAGGACGATGCCCCGGTCCATCACGTCGCCCGAGAGCTCGGGCGGGCACTTGTCGAGGGTGGTCTTCACCGCGTCGACGATCGCGTTGACCGGCTCCTCGATCGCCTTGCGCACCTCGGCGGCCGAGATGACGACGGTCTTGGGCAGGCCGGACACGAGGTCGCGGCCGCGGATCTCGGTGTGCTCGTCGGAGTCCAGGTCGTACGCGGAACCGATCGTGATCTTGATCTGCTCGGCGGTCCGCTCACCGAGAAGGAGCGAGTACTCCTTCTTGATGTGCTGGATGATCGCGTTGTCCAGCTCGTCGCCGGCGACCCGGATCGACTGTGCTGTGACGATTCCGCCGAGCGAGATGACCGCGACCTCCGTGGTGCCGCCGCCGATGTCCACCACCATGTTGCCCGTGGCCTCGTGGACCGGGAGGCCGGAGCCGATGGCCGCGGCCATGGGCTCCTCGATGATGTGCACCTGGCGCGCGCCGGCCTGCGAGGAGGCCTCGATGACCGCGCGGCGCTCGACGCCGGTGATGCCGGAGGGTACGCAGACCACGACGCGAGGCCGGGCGAGGTAGCGCCGCTTGTGGATCTTCAGGATGAAGTAGCGGAGCATGCGCTCGGTGATCTCGAAGTCGGCGATCACACCGTCCTTGAGCGGACGCACGGCGACGATGTTGCCCGGCGTGCGACCGATCATCTTCTTGGCCTCGGCGCCGACCGCGAGGATGCCACCGGTGTTGGTGTTGATCGCGACCACGGACGGCTCGTTGAGTACGATCCCGCGGCCCCTGACGTACACCAGCGTGTTGGCGGTCCCGAGGTCGACAGCCATGTCACGGCCGATGAACGACATTGAGTTCCCCATCAGGATTCGTCTGGCCTTCCCAAGTGGAGCGTTTGATTGCTTGTCAGGTAGGCGAGGTTGGACGCGGTGCGCGCGTGAAGGCTCCATCGTAGTCTCGCCTGCACACGCGCGGCGCGAGGGTCTTCGCCATTGTCAGCAGATGAATCCCCGCCCCGCTATTGGGGACGTGCCGACGGGGGGTCGCGTTCCCCCGATCGGGGCGCATATGCCAAAGAGCGGCCTGATTTCTCGGGCCGCTCATGGATCGGACGGGTCAGACGAGACCCGGGAAGAAGATCTTCAGCTCGCGCTCGGCGGACTCCTCGGAGTCCGAGGCGTGGATCAGGTTCTCCCGGACGATGACGCCGAAGTCGCCGCGGATCGAACCCGGGGCGGCCGCGATCGGGTCCGTCGGGCCGGCCAGCTGGCGCACGCCCTCGATGACCCGCTCGCCCTCGACGACCAGCGCGACGACGGGGCCGGAGGACATGAACGCGACCAGCGGCTCGTAGAACGGCTTGCCCTGGTGCTCGCCGTAGTGCTGCTCCAGCGTCTCCTGGCTCAGGGAGCGCAGCTCCAGGGCGCTGATCGTCCACCCGGCCTTGCGCTCGATGCGGCCGATGATCTCCCCGATCAGGCCACGGCGGACCGCGTCGGGCTTGAGCAGGACGAGCGTGCGCTGGGTCATTCGGCTGGACTCCTTGTACGGCCTTGTGGTGCGGTGCGGCTGAGTTTACGGGGGCCATGGGGCGCCCCGGGCCCGGCCCCTCGCCGCGGGTTCACCGGTTCGTCGCCGGGTGCGGCCCGGTGGGGCTTCTCGCGCAGTTCCCCGCGCCCCTGATGAGGCTGCGCCTCATCGGGGAAATGCGACCCGAAGGGTCTGCATTTCAGGGGCGCGGGGAACTGCGCGACCGGCCACGACGGACGTGTTACCCGGCGACGAGACCTCGCCCGGCAGACGAGGCCCGACGAACAGGCGCCGGACGACTACTGACCCGCGGCCCAGCGGAGCTTCGCCTCGTCGATCCGGCGCCCGAAGTGGACCGAGGCCCACCACAGCCCCGCGAAGCACAGCCCCAGGAAGAACATGAGCGGCACGAAGAACCCGCTCAGCACCAGCAGGATCTGCAGCGCCCAGCCCAGCTGGACACCCCCGGGCCGCGTCACCATCCCGCACAGCAGCACGCTGAGCAGCATCGCGACCCCGCACACCGTCCACACGAGCCCGGACGACAGATCCGGGTCCTTCATGGCCACGAGCCCGGCGAACCCGATGATGAAGAACTCACCGATCAGGGTCGAGGAACACAACGTACGCACAGCGGATCAGCCCTTCCCCAGCAACAGCCTGGCCTCGCCGACCGTGATCACGGACCCGGTGACGAGCACGCCCCCGCCCGCGAACTCGCCCTCCTCCTCGGCGAGCGTGATCGCGGCCTCCAGCGCGTCGTCGAGCCGCGGTTCGACGACCACCCGGTCGTCCCCGAACACCTCGACGGCCACCGCGGCCAGCTCGTCGGCGTCCATCGCGCGGTGGCTCGAGTTCTGCGTGACGACGATCTCCGCGAAGATCGGCTCGAAGGCCTCGAGCAGCCCTCGTACGTTCTTGTCGCCGCTCGCGCCGACGACACCGATCAGCCGGCTGAAGTCGAAGACCTCGCCGATCGCCTCGGCGGTGACCCGCGCCCCCGCCGGGTTGTGCGCGGCGTCCAGGACCACGGTCGGCGAGCGGCGCACCACCTCCAGGCGGCCCGGCGAGCTCACCGAGGCGAACGCGGTGCGGATCGTGTCGATGTCGAGCGGGCGCGTGTGCTGCGAGCCGACGCCGAAGAACGCCTCGACCGCGGCGAGCGCCACCGCCGCGTTGTGCGCCTGGTGGGCGCCGTGCAGCGGGAGGAAGACCTCCTCGTACTCGCCGCCGAGCCCGCGCAGCGTCACGAGCTGGCCGCCGACCGCGACCTGCCGCGCGACGACACCGAACTCCAGACCCTCGCGGGCCACGGTCGCGTCCGTCTCGACGGCCTTCTTGAGGATGACCTGCGCGGCGTCCACCGGCTGCTGCGCCATGATCACCGTGGCGCCCTGCTTGATGATCCCGGACTTCTCACCCGCGATCTCGCCGGGCGTGGAGCCGAGCCGGTCGGTGTGGTCCAGGTCGATCGGCGTGATCACGGCGACCGAGCCGTCGATCACGTTCGTCGCGTCCCAGCTGCCGCCCATGCCGACCTCGACGACCGCGACGTCCACGGGCGCGTCGGCGAAGGCCGCGTAGGCCATGCCGGTCAGCACCTCGAAGAACGACAGCCGGTACTCCTGCTGGGCGTCGACCAGCTCGACGTACGGCTTGATGTCCTCGAACGTCTCGATGAAGCGCTCGTGGCTGATCGGGGCGCCGTCCAGGCTGATGCGCTCGGTGACGGACTGCACGTGCGGCGAGGTGTACCGCCCGGTGCGCAGCTCGAAGGCGCCGAGCAGGGCCTCGATCATGCGGGCCGTCGACGTCTTCCCGTTCGTCCCCGTGATGTGGATCGAGGGGTACGCGCGCTGCGGCTCGCCCAGCACGTCCATCAGCGCGGCGATACGGCTGACGGAGGGCTCCAGCTTCGTCTCGCCCCAGCGCGTGGCCAGGTCGGCCTCGACCGCGCGCAGCGCCTTCTCCACCTCGGGGTCCTCGGGGCGGGCCGGAATGCCGTCGCCCTGCGGGGGGCCGCCCTGTGTGCGCAGGGTGCGGCTGCCCGCCTCGATCACCGCGAGGTCCGGGTCACGGGTCGTCTCTTCGCCGACGATGTCGTCGAAGGCGTCGGGGACGCCGGGCACACCGTCGGTCTCGTGGTCGTCGCTGCTGTCGTGCGGGGGGAGGTCACTCACATCCGCCAGTCTACGGAGCCCCGCCGACACCGCCGCCCCCTGTCCCCGCGGCACGCGTCCATCCGCCGTAAACCGCCCCGCCCGCTCGGCGCGGTTCGCCTCCCCTCCCGGAGCCCGGGGGTCCAATCTGACCATGTGGTACGCACATCAACCCGGCCGTCGCACACGGCAGATCCTCGGTGACGGCGCGGTGCTGCTGTGGTCCGGCGGCTGGGCCTCGGCCGCCGTCGCCGCGCACCGGCTGATCTCCCAGCCGGATCGCCCCGCCCCGCACGCGAACGCCCGGCTGCCGCTGCTCGGCCCGCGCGTGAACGGCACCCTGCACGACGTCGCGCTGGCCGGCGACCGGCTCGCCGACGCCTCGCCCGCCGGCCCGGCGCCGGCCCAGGCACTCGCGCTGCTCGCCGCGGTCGCCCTGTTCGTGGTGCCCGTGGCGCTGCTGCTCGCGCTGTGGCTGCCCCGGCGGCTGCGCTGGGTACGGCAGGCCGCCGCCGCCCGCGACCTCGCCGCCACCGAGGACGGCCGCGAACTCCTCGCCCTGCGCACCCTCCTGCGCCCCCTCGACGACGTGGGCCGCACCGCGGGCGCCCTGCCCGACTCCACCCCCGGCAGCCTCGCCGAGGGCTGGCGCGAGGGCGACCCGGCCACCCTGGACGCCCTCGCCGAAGCCGAACTCGTCCGCCTCGGACTGCGCACCGGATGACGTCGACCGGCCGCGCCCTGCCGCTCCTCCTCGTCGCGACCCCGGCCGACGCCCCGCCGCACGTCCTGACGACCCTGCGGGACCCGCGCTTCACGTACCGCATGGTGCACACGGGGCAGGACGCGCTGCGCGACCTGTACCGGTACCGGCCCGACCTGCTGCTGCTCAGCCTGCGGCTGCGGAACCCGGGGCCGTGGGACGTGCTGCAGCGGGTCCGCGAGATGACCGAGGACCTGTGCGTCATGGCGCTCGACCGCACCTACCGCGAGCGGACCGCGCTGCGCGCCCTGGAGGCCGGCGCCGACGACCTGCTCTGGCTCGACGTGCCGCTCCCCTTCGCCAAGGCCCTGATCCTGGCCCGGCTGCGGCGCGCGATGCCCGCCGACCCGGCGGGCCAACTCCTCGACGACGGCGTCCTGCGGCTCGACCTGCTGACCCGCGAGGCCTCCCTCGCCGGCACCTTCGTCCCGCTCACCGCCCTCGAGTTCGACCTCCTGTTCGCGCTCGCCTTCAACGCCGGGCAGGTGCTCACCCCCGAGCAGCTCCTCGCCCGCGCCTGGCGGTCCCGGCCCGACGGCGACTCCACGAAGGTCAAGCACGCGGTGCTGCGCCTGCGCCGCAGCATCGCGCGGGCCACCGGTCGGGACGCTCCCGTGGAGACGGTCCGCGGGGTCGGCTACCGGTACGTGCCGCCCCGGCCGGCGCGGTCGTAGGGCCCGGGCCCAAAGCCTCGTCCTGTCCCGCGACGCGCTCTGCGACCCGCGCGCGACCTGAGCACACCGCTACGGCCACCGCACCGCCCCACAGTCGTCTCCCATGCCCCTCGTAGCCCTCATCCCCGCACACGACGAACAGGACCGGATCGTCGCCACCCTGGCCGGCCTGTACCGGCAGACCTCGCGCCCCGACCGCATCGTGGTCGTCGCCGACAACTGCACGGACGAAACGGCCCGGATCGCCGCGCACTGCGGGGCCGAGGTCTTCGTACCCACCGACAATCGCGACAAGAAGGCCGGCGCGCTCAACCAGGCGCTCGGCCCGCTGCTCGACGAGCTCGACGACGACGCGTACGTCCTCGTGCAGGACGCCGACACCGTCCTCAACCCCGACTTCGTCGCCTGCGCCGTCGACGCGATGGCCGACCCGGAGGTCGGCGCCGTCGGCGGCATCTTCTACGGGGAGCCCGGCGGCGGCCTGCTCGGCCTGCTCCAGCGCATGGAGTACCAGCGCTACGCCGGCGAGATCCGCCGCAAGAAGAACGAGGCTGTCGTGCTCACCGGTACCGGCACCCTGTTCCGCGCGTCCGTGCTGCGCGAGGTCCGCGCGGCCCGGCTCGCCGGCACCGTGGGCGGCGGCGACGGCTACTACTCGCTGGCCTCGCTCACCGAGGACGACGAGATCACCAAGGCCGTCAAGACGCTCGGCCACCGCACCGTCTCCCCCGACGGCTGCTGGCTGGTCACCGAGGTCATGCCCTCGCTCGGCAAGCTGTGGCACCAGCGGCTGCGCTGGCAGCGCGGCGCCCTGGAGAACCTGCGCGACTACGGCTGGACCCCGGTCACCGCCCCCTACTTCCGCCAGCAGCTGCTGCTCGGTGTCGGTGCCCTCGCCCTCGGCCTCTTCGCCACCTTCGCCGTGCTCAGCCTCACCCTCATCGGCTGGCAGGGCTTCTCCGTGTTCTGGACGGCGATCACGCTGCTCTTCGTCGTCGAACGCACCCTGACCGTCCGCCGCCTCGGCTGGCGGGCCTCCCTGCTCGCCGCGCCCCTGATCCCGGAGCTGGCCTACGACGCGTTCCGCCAGGCCGTGTTCCTGCGCTCCCTGCTCGACCTGGTCCTGCGCCGCGAGGCCCGCTGGGTCACCACCTGAACCCGTAGAACCGTCAACACCCGACCCACTGACAGGAGTTCACTCATGTACGGAAAGCCCACGGACGCCGCGATACTCGGCGGTGGCGGCACCGGCACCCTCGCCGCCACCGGCTCGTCCCCGCTCGCGATCCTCGCCCTGATCGTCGGCTGCCTCACCCTGATCGCCGCCGGCCTGGCCGTGCGCAGCCTCGTCCCGGTGGTGCGCGGCAAGGACAAGGGCCCCGGACCGCGCTGAGCCCCGCCCGCCCCACGGAGAAGGCCCCCGGAACCGATGGGTTCCGGGGGCCTTCAGGTGTCGTACGGGGATCGGCGTACGGAGATCAGGTCACGCCTGCGGGAGGCGGTCCAGCTGGGACTGGATGCGGGCGATGTCCTCGTCCGCCTTGGCCAGGCGGCCCTTGATCTTGTCCACGACGTTGTCCGGGGCCTTGGCGAGGAAGGCCTCGTTGCCCAGCTTGCCCTCGGCCGCGGCCTTGTCCTTCTCCGCGGCGGCGAGGTCCTTGGCCAGGCGCTTGCGCTCGGCGGCCACGTCGATCGCGCCCGACAGGTCGAGGGCAACCTCGACCCCGGCCACCGGCAGCGTGGCGCTGGCGGCGAACGCGTCACCCTCCGGCTGCAGCTTCAGCAGCTGGCGGATGGCGGCCTCGTGCGCGGCGAGCGGGCTGCCTTCGAGGGCGAGGCGGGCCGGGACCTTCTGGCCCGCCTTGAGGCCCTGCTCGGCCTTGAAGCGGCGGACCTCGAGGACGACCTGCTGGATCGTCTCGATCTCCTTCTCCGCGGCCTCGTCACGGAAACCGGAGTCCTTCGGCCACTCGGCGAGGACGACCGTCTCGCCGCCCGTCAGCGTCGTCCACAGCGTCTCCGTGACGAACGGGACGATCGGGTGCAGCAGACGCAGCGTCACGTCGAGGACCTCACCGAGGACCCGGCCGGACACCTTGGCCTGCTCGCCGCCCGCCATGAACGTCGTCTTCGACAGCTCGACGTACCAGTCGAAGACCTCGTCCCACGCGTAGTGGTAGAGCGCGTCGCTGAGCTTGGCGAACTGGTAGTCGTCGTAGAGGCCGTCGACCTCGGCCACCGTCTTGTTGAGCCGCGACAGGATCCAGCGGTCGGTCGCCGACATCTGCTCGGGCTCGGGCAGCGGGCCCTCGACCGTCGCGCCGTTCATCAGCGCGAAGCGGGTCGCGTTCCAGATCTTGTTGGCGAAGTTGCGGGAGGCCTGGACCCAGTCCTCGCCGATCGGGACGTCGATGCCCGGGTTGGCGCCCCTGGCCAGGGTGAAGCGCAGGGCGTCGGAGCCGTACTTGTCCATCCAGTCCAGCGGGTTCACGACGTTGCCGAACGACTTCGACATCTTCTTGCCGTTCTCGTCACGGACCATGCCGTGGAACGCGATCGTGCGGAACGGCGGCTGGCCGTCCATCGCGTAGAGACCGAACATCATCATGCGGGCGACCCAGAAGAACATCAGGTCGTAGCCCGTGACCAGGACCGAGTTCGGATAGAACTTCTCCAGGTCCGGGGTCTGCTCGGGCCAGCCCAGCGTGGAGAACGGCCACAGGCCGGAGGAGAACCACGTGTCGAGGACGTCGGTGTCCTGCTTCCAGCCCTCGCCCGTGGGCGGCTCCTCGTCGGGGCCGACGCAGACCAGCTCGCCGTCGGGACCGTGCCAGACGGGGATGCGGTGGCCCCACCACAGCTGGCGCGAGATGCACCAGTCGTTCAGGTTGTCGACCCAGTCGAAGTAGCGCTGCGACATGTCGGCCGGGTGGATGTCGACCCGCCCGTCGCGGACCGCGTCGCCCGCGGCCTTGGCGAGCGTCTCGACCTTGACCCACCACTGCAGGGACAGACGCGGCTCCAGCGTCGTCTTGCAGCGCGAGCAGTGGCCGACGGAGTGGACGTACGGACGCTTCTCGGCGACGATCCGGCCGTCGGCGCGCAGGGCGGCGACGATCGCGGAGCGGGCCTCGAACCGGTCCAGGCCCTGGAAGGGGCCGTGGGCGGTGATCACGCCGCGCTCGTCGAGGACCTCGATGGCCTCGAGGTCGTGACGCTGGCCGATCGCGAAGTCGTTCGGGTCGTGCGCCGGGGTCACCTTGACGGCGCCGGTGCCGAACTCCGGGTCGACGTGCGTGTCGGCGACGACCGGGATGGACCGGTCGGTCAGCGGCAGCTTGATCTGCTTGCCGATGAGGTGGGCGTAGCGCTCGTCGTCGGGGTGGACGGCGACGGCGGTGTCGCCGAGCATCGTCTCCGCGCGGGTCGTGGCGACGACGATGGTCTCGTCACCCTCGCCGTACTTCATGGAGACGAGCTCGCCGTCGTCGTCCTGGTAGTCGACCTCGATGTCGGAGATGGCCGTCAGACAGCGCGGGCACCAGTTGATGATGCGCTCGGCGCGGTAGATCAGGCCGTCGTCGAACATCTTCTTGAAGACGGTCTGGACGGCGCGGGACAGACCCTCGTCCATGGTGAAGCGGTCCCGGCTCCACGCCAGGCCCTCGCCGAGGCGGCGCATCTGGCCGGCGATCTGCCCGCCGGACTCGGCCTTCCACTCCCAGACGCGCTCCACGAACGCCGCGCGGCCCAGGTCGTGGCGGGACTTGCCCTCCTTGGCGAGCTCGCGCTCCACGACGTTCTGCGTGGCGATACCCGCGTGGTCCATGCCCGGCTGCCACAGCGTCTCGAAGCCCTGCATGCGCTTGCGGCGGGTGAGGGCGTCGATCAGCGTGTGCTCGAAGGCGTGGCCCAGGTGGAGCGAGCCCGTGACGTTCGGCGGCGGGATGACGATGGTGTACGCCGGCTTCTCGCTCTTCGCGTCCGCCTCGAAGTACCCACGCTCTACCCAGCGCTCGTACAGCGGCCCCTCTACCTCGGCCGGCGCGTACTGGGTCGGCAGTTCGGAGGTGGGCGCTGTCTGCTGCTGAGTGTTCTCGGTCACGGGGTCAGTTTAGAGGGGTCACAGTCCCGTACTGAAACCGAATCCGGGGGACCGATCCGCACGCGCGTACGTCAGGATGTCGGGAGCACATAAACAGCGGGAGGGAACCCCAGTAATGAGCTACAACCAGCCGGGCCCGTACGGAGGCCAGCAGCCCCAGCAGCCCGGGCCCTACGGCCAGCAGCCGCAGCAGCCGGGACCGTACGGCCAGCAGCCCCAGGCGCCGCAGCCCGGCTACGGCTACCCCCAGCAGGCTCCCCAGGGTGTCCCGCCGCAGCAGGGCGGCTACAGCCAGCCGCAGCAGCCCGGCCCCTACGGCCAGCAGCCGCAGGCCCCGTACGGCGGCCAGTACCCGCCGGCCCCGCCGGCCGGTGGCGGCGGCGGCAAGAAGACCGGCCTGATCATCGGCGCCGTCGCGGTCGTGGCCGCGCTCGGCGTCGGCGCGTACTTCGTCTTCGGTGGCGGAGGCGGCGCCTCGGTCGCGGACGACGGCGCCCACAAGCTGACGACGCCGGCCACGGTGCTCGGCGAGTACAAGAAGAACGCGAGCGAGTCGTCGAGCGGCGGCTTCGACGACCAGGACATGAAGGACGCCGAGAAGGACGGCCTGAAGAACGGCACGCCCGTCAACGCCTCCTACGAGGTCAAGGACACGTCCAACCCGATGGGCGGCAAGGCCCTGCAGTTCCAGGGTGCCTACGGCGAGATCGACGACCCGTCGAAGCTCGTCGACGGCATGTTCGCCAAGGCCGCGGACAACGCCGCCAAGGACGAGAGCGGCAACACCAAGGGCACGCTCATCGGCGACCCCACCGACTTCAGCACCGACGACTTCGTGCTGAAGTGCCAGGAAGTGAAGATCGAGAGCAAGAACCCCTCCACGGCCACCAAGGGCCCGAAGGCGTTCAACATGCCGGTCTGCATCTGGGGTGACCACAGCACCGTCGCGATGGTCGTCCCGATCGAGGTCGCCGACATGCTCGCGGGCAAGTCCCCCGACCTGAAGGCCGCCTCCGACATCGCGGCCAAGCTCCGCACCGAGGTCCGCGTCAAGGCCTGACGCGCACCCGCGGAAACGTGACGAGAGGGGCCCCGGTCGGACATCCGACCGGGGCCCCTCTCATGTCAGCTCACGTCAACCGCGGTGCGGCTACGCCGACTTCTGCTCGCCGCTGCCCGTGCCGCGGGCGTCGCGCGGGATCAGGGTCGGGTTCACGTTCGAGTGGACCGCTTCCGCTGTGATGACGACTCGGGCGACGTCCTTGCGGGACGGGACCTCGTACATCACCGACTGGAGGACCTCCTCCATGATGGCGCGCAGGCCGCGGGCGCCGGTGCGGCGGAGGATGGCCTGGTCGGCGATGGCCTCGAGGGCCTCGCGCTCGAAGTCCAGCTCCACGCCGTCGAGTTCGAAGAGGCGCTGGTACTGCTTCACCAGCGCGTTCCGCGGCTCCACGAGGATCTGGAGCAGGGCCTCGCGGTCGAGGTTGTGGACCGAGGTGATGACCGGGAGACGGCCGATGAACTCGGGGATCATCCCGAACTTCACCAGGTCCTCCGGCATGACCTCCTGGAACTGGTCCTTCTCCTCCAGCTCGCGCTTGGAGTGGATCGTCGCGCCGAAGCCGATGCCCTTGGCGCCGGCCCGCGACTCGATGATCTTCTCCAGACCGGCGAACGCGCCGCCCACGATGAACAGGACGTTCGTCGTGTCGATCTGGATGAACTCCTGGTGCGGGTGCTTGCGGCCGCCCTGCGGGGGGACGGACGCCGTCGTGCCCTCGAGGATCTTCAGGAGGGCCTGCTGCACGCCCTCGCCGCTGACGTCGCGCGTGATCGACGGGTTCTCGCTCTTACGGGCGACCTTGTCGATCTCGTCGATGTAGATGATCCCCGTCTCGGCCTTCTTGACGTCGTAGTCCGCGGCCTGGATCAGCTTCAGCAGAATGTTCTCGACGTCCTCGCCGACGTAGCCCGCCTCCGTGAGGGCGGTGGCGTCGGCGATCGCGAACGGGACGTTCAGCATGCGCGCCAGGGTCTGGGCGAGAAGTGTCTTGCCCGAGCCTGTGGGGCCGAGGAGCAGGATGTTGGACTTCGCGAGTTCGATCGCGTCGTCACGGCCCTGCGCTCCGCCGTTCTCGCCGGCCTGGACGCGCTTGTAGTGGTTGTACACGGCCACGGAGAGCGCCTTCTTGGCGGCCTCCTGGCCCACGACGTAGCTCTCGAGGAACTCGTAGATCTCGCGAGGCTTGGGAAGTTCCTCCCAGCGGACCTCGCTCGTCTCCGCGAGCTCTTCCTCGATGATCTCGTTGCAGAGGTCGATGCACTCGTCGCAGATGTACACACCGGGGCCTGCGATGAGCTTCTTGACCTGCTTCTGGCTCTTTCCGCAGAACGAGCACTTGAGCAGATCGCCGCCGTCACCGATGCGTGCCACGAGGTGCTTCCCCTTCGCCTGGGAGACGCTCGCACAAGCGGCTCCTGGTGCCTGTATCCGACGGTACCTTGCCGGGCCCCCCGTTCGGGCCCCCCTTGGCACGGTTCACTTCGACGTGAACCGTGCCGGGGAACGGCAGACGATACAGCGTGCTGTTACGCGATCGCTTCGTTGTTCATCTTGCGGGTGGAGATGATCTGGTCGATCAGGCCGTACGCGAGCGCGTCCTCGGCCGTGAGGATCTTGTCGCGCTCGATGTCGTCGCGGATCTTCTCGATCGGCGTCGTCGAGTGCTTGGCCAGCATCTCCTCCAGCTGCGTCCGCATGCGGAGGATCTCGTTGGCCGCGATCTCCAGGTCGGAGAGCTGCTCACGGCCGGTGCCGCCGGAGGGCTGGTGGATCAGCACGCGCGCGTTCGGCAGGGCCATGCGCTTGCCCGGGGTGCCGGCGGCGAGGAGCACGGCGGCCGCGGAGGACGCCTGGCCCATGCAGACCGTCTGGATGTCCGGCTTCACGAACTGCATCGTGTCGTAGATGGCCGTGAGGGCCGTGAACGAGCCACCGGGGCTGTTGATGTAGATGGAGATGTCGCGGTCCGGATCCATCGACTCCAGGCACAGCAGCTGCGCCATGACGTCGTTGGCCGACGCGTCGTCGATCTGCACACCGAGGAAGATCACGCGCTCCTCGAAGAGCTTCGCGTACGGGTCGTACTCGCGCACGCCCTGCGAGGTGCGCTCGACGAAGCGCGGGATCACGTAGCGGTTGTCGACCTGCGGGCCCGTGTAGAGGCCGCTGCCGGGGATGTTGTTCATGATGGCGGTGTTCCGTCCTGGTGAAGGAAGCAGTGGGCTGGGTCGGCCGGTGCTGATCGCGGGGATCAGGCGCCCGTGCCGCCGCCGCCCGGAACACCCGTAGCGGCAGTGATGATCTCGTCGATGAGGCCGTAGGCCTTGGCCTCCTCGGCGGTGTACCAGCGGTCGCGGTCACCGTCACGGATGATCGTCTCGACGGTCTGGCCGGAGTGCTGGGCCGTGATCCTCGCCATACGCTGCTTCGTCCGCAGCAGGTACTCGGCCTGGATCTTGACGTCGGAGGCCGTGCCGCCGATGCCGGCGGAGCCCTGGTGCATCAGGATGTCGGTGTTCGGCAGCGCGAAGCGCTTGCCCGCCGTGCCGCCGGTGAGCAGGAACTGGCCCATGGAGGCCGCCATGCCCATACCGATCGTGACCACGTCGTTCGGGATGTACTGCATGGTGTCGTAGATCGCCATGCCGGCCGTCACCGAGCCGCCGGGGCTGTTGATGTAGAGGTAGATGTCCTTCTCCGGGTCCGCTGCCAGGAGAAGCATCTGCGCGGTGATCTTGTTGGCGATGTCGTCGTCGACCTGCTGGCCGAGGAAGACGATTCGCTCGCCGAGCAGCCGGTTGTAGACATGGTCGCCGAGGCCACCACCGATGGACGGCTCGCCGGCGGCGGAAGGCATCTGAATCGTCACGTATCCACCTGCTCGTCTCTGACGGCTAGCGCGCCGTCTCGCGTCTCTAACTGAGGCCGGGGCCCTCGCTCGGGGACTCCCCTGCCCTCGTATTCATGGACCCTAACGCGCGGGCCCCTCCGGAGAATCCCGGGAATGGAACTGTTCGCTGTGAGCGCATGCGCTCCGCTCGGTGCGGGGTCATGGCTCGGCCGGGGGTGCGATCAGCCCTCGCCGGGGCGCGGTCGCGTCTGCCATCGACGGTCTCGCGGCGGGTGCGGCTTGTACGGGGCTGGTCGCGCAGTTCCCCGCGCCCCTGGAGGGCACACTTCGTGCGCCCCCAGGGGTTGGTTGTCGCGCCCCGCGACGGAGTCGCTGATCGGATACAGCCCCGCGCCCCTGAAGGGCACACTTCGTGCGCCCCCAGAGGGCTGCCGGCCGCCCCCAGGGGTGGGGCGCAGCAGGCCCCCGGGACGGGGTCCCGGGGGCCTGCTGGGGTGGTGCTACGGGGGTCAGGCCTGGGCCTGCTCCTCCGAGGGCTCCGTGGACTCGGCGTCGGCGACGACGGTCTCGGCGATCTCGTCCTCGTCGTCCTCGAGGTCGACGACCTCACCGTTGGTGTCCTTGACCGTGGCAGCCTCGACGACGACCGCGAGGGCCTTGCCGCGGGCGACCTCGCCGACCAGCATCGGGACCTGGCCGCCCTCGACGACGGCCTGGGCGAACTGGTCGGGGGACATGCCGGAGGAAGCGGCGCGACGCATGAGGTGCTCGGTGAGCTCCTCCTGGTTGACGTTCAGCTTCTCCTTGTTGACGAGCTCGTCGAGGACGAACTGCGTCTTGATGCCCTTGACGGCCTGCTCGCGCGTCTCGGCGTCGAACTCCTCGACCGTCTTGCCCTGGATCTCGAGGTACTTCTCGATGTCGAGACCCATCTGGCCGAGCTGGTGGTGCTCGAGGTTGTGCTTGCGGGTCTGGACCTCGTCCTCGAGCAGCTTCTCGGGGACCGGGACCTCGACCAGCTCGAGCAGCTTCTCGAGGACACGCTCCTGGGCCTGGGTGGCCTGGTCGTACTGCTTCATGTTCTCGAGGCGCTTGCGGCTGTCGGCCTTCAGCTCGTCGAGGGTGTCGAACTCGGAGGCGAGCTGGGCGAAGTCGTCGTCCAGGCCCGGCAGCTCACGGGCGGCGACCTGGGTGACCTTGACGGTGACCTCGGCCTCCTTGCCCTCGGCGGAGCCGCCCTTGAGCTCGGAGGTGAAGGTGGCCTCGCCACCGGCCTCCAGGCCCTTCACGGCGTCGTCGATGCCGTCGAGCAGCTCGCCCGAGCCGATGGTGTAGGAGACGCCGGAGGCGACTCCGTCCTCGAGGACCTCGCCCTCGACCTTGGCCTCGAGGTCGATCGTCACGACGTCGCCGTCCTCGGCGGCACGCTCGACCGGGGAGGTGGAGGCGAAGCGCTCACGGAGCTGCTCGACCGACTTGTCCACGTCCTCGTCGGTGACCTCGACCGCGTCGACCTCGACCTCGATGCCGGAGTAGTCCGGGATCTCGATCGTCGGGCGGATGTCGACCTCGGCGGTGAAGTTCAGCGTCTCGCCGTCCTTCAGCTCCGTGATGTCGACCTCGGGCTGGCCCAGGACGTTGAGCTCCGCCTCGTTGACCGCTTCGGTGTAGAACTTCGGAAGCGCGTCGTTGACCGCCTCCTCCAGGACCGCACCGCGGCCGAAGCGCTGGTCGATGACGCGGGCAGGGATCTTGCCCTTGCGGAAGCCCTTCACCGTGACCTGCTGGTTGATCTTCTTGTACGCCGCGTCGAGGCTGTCCTTGAGCTCCTCGAAGGGCACCTCGATGCTGAGCCGAACCCGGGTCGGGTTCAGGGTCTCCACGGCGCTCTTCACGGTTCGGTCTCCTTGGGGGCTGACTTCTGGGTTCCTGCCCGGTCTTGAGAGACACGGTCTGAGAGACACACGGGCACGCAGCTTGCATAGTAACGGCAAGCAGGAGCCGACCCACAACGCGATCTTCAGGAGCCCCGCGGAGCAGACGACGAGCGTCGGGGCCGCCGGTGGGCGGCCGTCCGGAACGCTGGTCGGGGTGGCGGGATTTGAACCCACGGCCTTCCGCTCCCAAAGCGGACGCGCTACCAAGCTGCGCCACACCCCGTCGGTGCGACACGTAGGGTACATGCCCGCAGGCAGTGCTACTCCCCCCTTTGCGGGGGTGGGACGCGGGGTCGGGACACGGGGTGCGGACGGGACGACCGGCGCGGGTCGGACAACGGGTGTGCGGTCCGGCCCGGGGACCCGCTACGATGCCTGCGTACCGCGGTCACCGAGATCTGGTGTCCCGCATGCGGGCGTAGCTCAATGGTAGAGCCCTAGTCTTCCAAACTAGCTACGCGGGTTCGATTCCCGTCGCCCGCTCTCTTCCAAGGCCTCCGGCCCGGATCCACCCCAGGTGGACCGGGCCGGGGGCTTTTTCGCTCCCGGCGTCCGGCCGCTCAGAATTTGATCGCGGCGATGCTCGACGCGACGGAGTTGAGGAAGTTGTTGATCGCGGGCGCCATTCCGGTCGAGGCCAGGAAGAAGCCGAAGAGGACCGCCACCACGGCGGGCCCCGCCTTGATCGAACCACCTCGCATCAGCACGACGAGGACGATCGCCAACAACAGCACCACTGACAGCGAAATGGCCACACTGATCACACCCTAGGTCGGTCCGCTCTCCCGGCCCGGGGGGTACAGCCCCACACCCCCCGCCAGAACCATCGTGCCACCAACACGGCCTCCGTATGCGGCCGGTGACGCATCGTCGGCCACGCGCGCGCGAGGGCGCGGGGCCCGGACACCCCCGGGGCGCACGAGCAGCGCACGTGGGCGGGGTGGTCAGCACGCCGGGGGCGGGGGTGGGGGTGCCGGCGAAATCGGCTTGATCGTTTCCATGGGGCACATGCGGCGCACACATGCCCCTCGCACGCTCGCCGCAGGTCCACCCAGGTCCCCTGCGCCATTTCCGCACTTTCCCCTCGACGTGATCACACCCACACACGGGGCGCGGCCGAGGAGAAATTAAAGAGAATCCTCAGAATTCGACGACGCATCGCATCGCGCGATCACCGCCCGTTATCCATGCGATCACCATGCGGGGATGATTGTGATGAATGCGACAACCTGCCGGGCCGGAAACAGATGTTATGCACCGTTTAAGTGGGATGAAAAGCGGGATACCGGACAGGTCGGCAATAAGTCCATGACGGATCCGTGGCCCACACACCCATCCCGGCTCGCGTAAATGCCGAGCGCGCCCGAGAGAAAAGCGGGAATGACGTCGGGAGTTTTACGAAATCGCACAGGCGCCACTAGGGTGCCTCAGATGTTCCGCACTGCGCACGGGTCGCACCGCAGTCAGCCGCTGCCTCCGGCCGCACCGACCGTGGACGCGACGCCCTCCCCCCGAGCCCCGCACGATCCGCGCCCCGCGGCCGCCTCCCCGGCGGCCCCCGCCCCCAAACAGCGGGACGCGTTCTTCGACAACGCGAAGTACCTGGCGATCGTCTTCGTCGCCATGGGGCACTCCTGGGAGCCCCTGACGGACGGCAGCCGCGCCGCCGAGGCGCTCTACATGGTCGTCTACACGTTCCACATGCCGGCTTTCATCATCGTGTCCGGCTACTTCTCGCGCAGTTTCGACATGCGGCCGGACCGGCTGCGGCGACTGATCACCGGCGTCGCCGTGCCGTACGTGATCTTCGAGATCGCCTACACCTTCTTCAAGCGGTACGCGGACGACGACCCGTCGCAGCCGTTCAGCCTGCTCGACCCCTGGTACCTGACCTGGTTCCTGGTCGCGCTGTTCGTGTGGCGGCTCACGACGCCGCTCTGGAAGGTCATCCGCTGGCCGATCCCGGTCGCCCTCGGCGTCGCCGTGCTCGCGTCGATCTCCCCCGACATCGGCGACGACCTGGACCTCCAGCGCGTGCTGCAGTTCCTGCCGTTCTTCGTGCTCGGCCTGTTCCTCAAGCCGGAGCACTTCCAGCTGGTGCGGCGGCGCGAGGTGCGGATCATCGCGGTGCCGGTCTTCCTGGCCGCGATCGTGCTCGCGTACTGGGCCGGGCCGCGCATGACGTCCGCCTGGTTCTACCACCGCGACAGCGCGCAGGAGCTGGGGGCGCCGTGGTGGGCCGGTGTCGTGATGACGCTCGCCCTGTTCGGCTGCTCGATGGTGCTGACCGCGTGCTTCTTCGCCTGGGTGCCGGGGCGGAAGATGTGGTTCACCGTGCTGGGCGCGGGCACGCTGTACGGCTACCTGCTGCACGGCTTCCTGGCGAAGGGCTCCCGGTTCTGGGGCTGGTTCGACGCGGGGTGGATCCACAAGCCGCTCGGGGAGGTCGCCGTCACCCTCATCGCGGGCACGGTCGTCACGCTGCTGTGCACGCCGCCCGTGCAGAGGGCCTTCCGGTTCGCGATGGAACCGAAGATGGAGTGGGCGTTCAAGAAGGACGCGGCGGAGCTGGCGCGCTCGCGCCGCTGAGCTTCAGTCGCCGATCCTCAGTCGCTGAGCCCGAGCAGGGCCCGCATCCTCGCGTATTTGCCGGTCAGGCGGGTGCGGGTCGGCTCGTCGAGGACGGCGAGGCGGGCCGGGTCCGCGTTGTGCGCCAGGTCCGCCTCTTTGACGAGGCGGGCGCCGGGGGTGTCGAGGATGCGACGGGCATAGATCTGCGGAGATTCGTCCGCGCGCTTGGTGAGCGCGCGGACGATTTCCTTTGTGGCGTCCGTGAGCGGGGCGGAGTCCAGCCAGTCGGCGGTCAGGGCGTCGTCCTCGACGGCGTCGTGGAGCCAGGCGGCGGCGATCTGGTCCGGGGTGCCGCCGCGCCGCTCCACTCCCGAGGCGACGGCCTGGAGGTGCTCCGCGTAGGGGCGGCCGGCCTTGTCCGTCTGGGCCGCGTGGGCCTGCCGGGCCAGGGCCTCGATCTCTGCCAGGGTCAGCATCCGCATGGAGTGACCCTATGCGGACCCGTCCCCCGCGCATGTCCTCACGGTCCCGAAAGTCGCCGTGGGTCCGCTTCTTCGTCACCGGGTGCGGCCCGGTGGGGGCTGGTCGCGCCCCGCGGCGGAGCCGCTGATGGACACAGCCCCGCGCCCCCTGAGATGCGCACTTCGTGCGCGATCTCAGGGGGCGCTCACGCATCGGAGAAATGCGACCCGAAGGGTCTGCATTTCAGGGGCGCGGGGAACTGCGCGACCAGCCCCCACCGGGGGAAGACGCGAAGACGGCCGTGACCGGCAGGGCGGGGCGGGGACGACCAGTCAGCCCAGCGGAGCGTTGTCGCGGCAGATCAGCAGCAGCGCCCGGTCGTCGTTGACGTCCTTGGCGACCGCCTCGATGAGGTGCCAGGCCGCGCCGTGGAAGCCGCCGGTGACGTAGCGGTCGGCCTCGCCGGTGAGGCGGTCGATGCCCTCCGAGATGTCCCGGTCGGCGGTCTCCACGAGTCCGTCCGTGAAGAGCATCAGCACGTCACCGGGGCGCAGGGTGCCCTTGATCGCGTCGAACTCCGCGCCGTCGTAGACCCCGAGGAGCGGGCCCTCCGCGGCCTTCTCCTCCCAGCGGCCCGTGCCCGCGTTGAGCTGGAGGCCCGGCGGGTGACCGGCCGAGTAGAGCTCGTAGTCGCCTGATTCGAGGTCGAGGACGAGATGGATGGACGTGGCGAAGCCCTCGTCCCAGTCCTGGCGCAGGAGGTACCCGTTGGCCGCCGGCAGGAACGCGTGCGGCGGGAGCGAGCCGAGCAGGCCGCTGAACGCGCCGGCGAGCAGGAGGGCCCGGGACGCCGCGTCCATGCCCTTGCCGGAGACGTCGGTGAGGACGACCTCCAGCGTGCGCCCGTTGTTCGTGCGGGCGGCGACGACGAAGTCGCCGGAGAAGGACTGGCCGCCGGCCGGGCGCAGGGCCATCTCCCGGTGCCAGCCCTGCGGCAGCTTGGGCAGCCGGCTCTGGGTGCGGATCCGCTCGCGCAGGTCGAAGAGCATGGTGCCGCCGCGCCGCCAGGGCACGCCGACGCGGCTGCGGAACTGGGCGATGAGCAGCCCGAAGAAGCCGCAGGCGGCGACGGTGAGCACGGTGCCGGGGGTGACCGCGGCGATGTTCTCGGCGTAGGGGCCCAGCTGGACCGACTCGACGATGAGGGCGACGGCCGCCGCCGCGTACAGGCCGAGCAGGCTGGCCGGGCGCAGCAGGAGTCCGCCCGCGACGATCGGCAGGACGAGGACGGCCGGTGAGCACCAGACCGGGTCGAGGATCGTGAAGCAGGCGATGACCGGCACGGTGAACAGGAGGCCGACGAGGGCGATCCAGTCGGAACCGTCCCCGCGGAAGTAGTCGACGCCGGATTTGCGCACGGCGGTGCGGACCCGGTGCATGCGCATCTTCAACCGGGCCGGAAGCGTGTCGGCCTCCGCGCGCTGTTCGCGCCCGTGCCGTTCTCGTCGTACCGCCATTGCTCGTGGACCCTATCCGTGCGGCCTGGACCTGCGCACGGGTGGTCCCACTTGTCCCCCTTTCCGGGCACCGTACCCGGTTGCGGGTCGGGCCGGAATCAGAAGGGGAGGTTCAGCGGGCGCCGGTGGGCTGGCAGGCGGGGCACCAGAAGAGATTGCGGGCCGCGAGTTCGGCGGTGCGGATCTCGGTGCCGCAGAGGTGGCAGGGCTGGTTCGCGCGCCGGTAGACGTAGACCTCGCCGCCGTGGTCGTCGACGCGGGGCGGGCGGTTCATCGCCTCGGGGGTGTGCTCGGGGCGGACCGTGTCGATGCGGTTGTGGCGGACGCCCTCGCGCATGAGGTCGACGAGGTCGTCCCAGAGCTCGGTGAAGCGGGCCTCGCCGATGTCGCGGCCGAGGACGTACGGGTCGATGCCGTGGCGGAAGAGGACCTCGGCCCGGTAGACGTTGCCGACGCCGGCGACGATCTTCTGGTCCATCAGGAGCGCGGCGATCGTGGTGCGGCTGCGGGAGATCCGGGCGTATGCCTTGGCGGGGCCGTCGGCGGGGCGCAGCGGGTCGGGGCCGAGGCGGTCGTGTATCGCCTGCTTCTCGGCGTCCGTGATCAGGGCGCAGGTGGTGGGGCCGCGCAGGTCCGAGTAGTGCGTGGCGTTGACCAGGCGCAGGCGGACCGTGTCGGTGGGGGGCGGGGCGGGGGTCTCGCCGAGGGTGTACTTGCCGAACAGGCCGAGGTGGATGTGGACCCA
The DNA here is from genome assembly GCF_044460245.1 of Streptomyces sp. NPDC050145. Classification (NCBI taxonomy): domain Bacteria; kingdom Bacillati; phylum Actinomycetota; class Actinomycetes; order Kitasatosporales; family Streptomycetaceae; genus Streptomyces; species Streptomyces sp. NPDC050145. The sequence goes on from NZ_JBITJS010000005.1 coordinate 438,942, forward strand.
GGAGTCCTCGGGGCCGAAGCCGAGGAAGAGGTGCTTGCCGTGGGCCTCGGTGCGGGTCAGTTCCTGGCCGGTGAGGAGTTCGGCGGCGTCGGAGAACTTGCCCTGGGGGCTGGTGACCCGGGTTTCCGTGCCCCGGAAGCGTTCGGCGTGGTCCTGGGCCAGGCGGTGGATCGTGTGGCCCTCGGGCACGCTGGGTTCCTCTCGGGGCGGGCGGGGTCCGGCGGAGCGGGGGTCCGGGGCACGGGGCTGCGTCCCGGACCCCCGCTCCTCGAAGGCCGGAGAGGCTTACTTCGGGTGGTGGTCGGGGATCGGGGGGAGCTCGCCCGTGGTCTCGTAGGCCGAGAGCATGTCGATCCGGCGCTGGTGCCGCTCCTCACCCGAGTACGGCGTGCTCAGGAAGATCTCGACGAACTTCGTCGCCTCCTCCTGGGTGTGCATGCGGCCGCCGATCGAGATGACGTTGGCGTCGTTGTGCTCGCGGCCGAGCGCGGCGGTCTGCTCGCTCCAGGCGAGCGCCGCACGGACGCCCTTGACCTTGTTCGCGGCGATCTGCTCGCCGTTGCCCGAGCCGCCGATCACGATGCCGAGCGACTCCGGGTCCGCGGCCGTCTTCTCCGCGGCGCGGAGGCAGAAGGGCGGGTAGTCGTCGAGGGCGTCGTAGATGTGGGGCCCGCAGTCGACGGGCTCGTGGCCGTGGGCCTTGAGCCATTCGACCAGGTGGTTCTTGAGTTCGTAGCCGGCATGATCCGAGCCGAGGTACACGCGCATGCGTCCGAGTGTGGCACGCCGGGGGCCGGGGGGCCGCCTCCGGGTGCGGCGGCGCGCGCGGGGCGGGGCCGCCGGTACGGGCTTGGCAACGATCCGGACTCAGGGGTTCCGCTGGGGGCCTTGTCGTGCTTTGAATGTGAACGCTCGTTTGCACCAGATCTAAGGACCCGTGCATGACAACGCAGTCAGCCCCCACCACGGACACCCTCGAGAGCGGATCGCCGGACAGCGGCGACGGACTCAAGGCCGGCCTGAAGAACCGGCACCTGTCGATGATCGCCATCGGCGGCGTCATCGGCGCCGGCCTCTTCGTCGGCTCCGGCTCCGGCATCGCCGCCGCCGGCCCCGCCATCCTCATCTCGTACGCGCTGGTCGGCGCGATGGTCGTCTTCGTGATGCGGATGCTGGGCGAGATGGCCGCCGCCCGGCCGACGTCCGGCTCCTTCTCCGCCTACGCCGACCAGGCGCTCGGGCGCTGGGCCGGCTTCTCCATCGGCTGGCTGTACTGGTTCTTCTGGGTCGTGGTGCTCGCCGTGGAGGCGACCGCCGGGGCGAAGATCCTCAACGGCTGGATACCGGCCGTCCCGCAGTGGGGCTGGGCCCTGCTCGTCATGCTCGTGCTCACCGTGGTGAACCTGGCCGCGGTCGGCTCCTACGGCGAGTTCGAGTTCTGGTTCGCCGGGATCAAGGTCGTCGCCATCGGCGCGTTCGTGGTCGTCGGCCTGCTCGCCGTGTTCGGCCTGCTGCCGGGCTCCGACAACCCGGGCAGCGGACTGGCGCACCTGACCGACTCCGGGGGCTTCTTCCCCAAGGGGCCGGGGGCGATCCTCACCGGTGTGCTGATGGTCGTCTTCTCGTTCATGGGCTCCGAGATCGTCACGCTCGCCGCCGGTGAGTCCGAGGACCCGCAGAAGGCCGTCACCAAGGCCACGAACTCCGTGATCTGGCGCATCGGCATCTTCTACCTGGGCTCGATCTTCATCGTGCTGACGCTGCTGCCCTGGAACGACAAGTCCATCGTCGACGAGGGCTCGTACGTCGCCGCGCTCAACTCGATCGGCATCCCCCACGCCGGTCAGGTCATGGACGTCATCGTGCTGACCGCCGTCCTGTCCTGCCTCAACTCGGGCCTGTACACGGCCTCCCGCATGGCGTTCTCGCTCGGCCAGCGCGGTGACGCGCCCAAGGCGTTCGCGAAGACCACCTCGCGGGGTGTGCCGCGGGCCGCGATCCTCGGCTCCGTCGTCTTCGGCTTCCTCGCCGTCTGGTTCAACTACCAGTGGCCGGACACCGTCTTCAACTTCCTGCTCAACTCCTCCGGCGCGGTCGCCCTGTTCGTGTGGCTGGTCATCTGCTTCACCCAGCTGAAGATGCGCGGCATCATCCTGCGCGAGACGCCGGAGAAGCTCGTCGTGAAGATGTGGCTCTTCCCCTACCTGACCTGGGCGACGATCGCGGCGATCTCCTTCGTGCTCGTCTACATGCTCACCGACGACGCCGGGCGCGAGCAGGTGCTGCTCTCGCTGCTCGTCGCGGTGTTCGTGGTCGGCGTCTCGCTGGTGCGGGAGCGGACGAAGAAGAACGCGCCGCTCACCGACTCGGTCACCGACTCGGTGGAGAGCTGACCGAAGGCTGACAGAACAAAAAAGCTGACGGAACCTGTCAGGTTATGCGGGCACAGTGCCCGTATGACCACTGCAGAGACCCTTGCCCTCCGGCCCGGTGACGCCGGATACGACGACGAGATCGCCGGGTTCCAGACCGGCTTCGCCCTCCGCCCCGACGTGGTGTTCACCGCGTCGGGGCCGGACGACGTGGTGGCCGCCGTCGCGCACGCCGCGGCCGCCGGACTCCCCGTCGGCGTGCAGGCCACCGGGCACGGGCTGCCGGACTCGGCGGAGGGCGGCGTCCTCGTCAGTACGCGCCGGATGGACACGGTCACCGTGGACCCGGTGGCCCGTACGGCCAGGATCGGCGCGGGCGCCCGCTGGGGCGCGGTCGCCGAGGCCGCGGCCCCGCACGGACTCGCCCCGCTGAACGGCTCGGCGCCGAGCGTCGGCGCTGTCGGCTACACGCTGGGCGGCGGACTCGGCATCCTGGCGCGGGAGTTCGGCTACACCGCCGACCATGTGCGCTCCGTGGACGTGGTGACGGCCGACGCCGTCCTGCGCCACGTCACCGCCGAGAGCGACCCCGAGCTCTTCCACGGCCTGCTCGGCGGGGGCGCGAACCTCGGCGTCGTCACCGCGATCGAGGTGGGCCTCGTCCCGGTGACCCGGCTCCACGGGGGCTCCCTCGCCTACGACGGCCGGGTCACGGACCCGGCGGACATCGTGCGGGAGTACACGCGCTGGGCCGCGACCGTCCCCGACACCCTGACCTCGTCGCTCGCCGCGCTCGTCTACCCGGACCTGCCGTCGATGCCGCCCCACCTGCGCGGCACGTACCTGGTCTCCGTACGGATCGCCTTCACGGGCAGCGCGGAGGAGGGCGAGCGGCTCGTGGCGCCGCTGCGGGCCGCGCTCGGCCCGGCGCTCTCCGACACCCTGCGCGAGATGCCGTACGGGGAGAGCCACACCATTCACAGCGACCCGGACTTCGCGCACCCCTATTACGGGGACAGCGTGTTCCTGGACGCGCTCGATCTCGCCGGGGTCACCGAGCTGTTCACCGCGTGCGGGCCCGGCGCCGACGGCATGCACGTCGTGCAGCTGAACCAGCTGGGCGGCGCGCTGTCGCGGCCGGCGGCGAACGCGGTGCCGTACCGGGACGCGGCCTGGCTGGTGCGGATCCTGTCGCCGCTCGGCGAGGGCGGGCGGGACGCGGCGCGGGCGCATCACGCGCGGGCGTTCGGCGCGGTCGCGGACCGTGTCATGGGCCGCTCCCTCAACTTCGCGTTCGGCGGCGCGGACCGGCCCGAGGGGCTGTACGACGCGGGAACGCGAAAGAGGCTCGCCGATCTGAAGGCCACGCACGACCCGGCGAACCTCTTCCGGAGGAACTACAACGTCTAGCGGGTGACGCTCACTTGCCGACGAACTTCCAGGCGGTGGGCAGCGCGCCCATCGCCAGGGCCGCCTTGATCGCGTCGCCGATCAGGAACGGGGTGAGGCCCGCGGCGATCGCGGCGGTCAGGCTCATGCCGGTGGACAGCGCCAGGTACGGGACGCCGACCGCGTAGACGATCGCCTCGCCGACGAGGAAGGCGCGGGCCGTGCGCCACACCGAGCGGTCGTCGCCGCGGCGGGCCAGGGCGCCGACGGCCGCGGAGGCGAGCATCAGGCCGAGGACGTAGCCGAAGGACGGCATCGCGAAACCGGCGGTGCCCTCGGCGAACCACGGCATGCCGGCCATGCCCGCGAGCGCGTACACGGCGAGCGCGAGGAAGCCGCGGCGGGCGCCCAGCGCGGTGCCGACGAGCAGCGCGGCGAAGGTCTGCCCGGTGACCGGCACGGGCGAGCCCGGCACCGGGATCGCGATCTGCGCGGCGATGCCGGTGAGGGCGGCGCCGCCGAGGACCAGCGCGATGTCCTTGGTGCGGGAGGCGGGCAGCAGGTCGGCCAGGACCTTGCCCGGACGGGCGACGGCGGCGGTGGCGGTACTCATCGGGTCTCCGCGTTTCTGGAGTGCTGGGCAAGGTGGTGGTTCTTCGTGACGCTATCCCAGGGGGCTCGCGGCGATCACGGTCGCGCCTCGACAAAGGCTTGAGCGGGGTGTTGGTGGGCTCCGCACAAAGGTCGTCACGCACACCCCGCGCGGGGTGACGCTCGTCACTGAGGTCAGCTGTCGGACGGGTGCGTTTTGCGGTGCGGGGTGATGGGCGGCGAGACTGTAGGTTCCCGCCAATTCCTGCGCACCTCAGATCGGCTGACGCACCTGATGCACGACCCCCGGCACGACGACGCCCCGCTCCCCTCCGAAGGACCGCTGCCCGACGAACCGCTCGGCGGTGGGCTCAAGCAGCGGCATCTGACGATGCTGGGGCTCGGCGGGGTGATCGGCGCGGGCCTGTTCGTGGGGTCCGGGGCCGGGATCGAGGTCGCGGGCCCGGGCATCGTCGTCTCGTATCTGATCGCGGGCGCGCTCGCGATGTGCGTGATGCGGATGCTGGGCGAGATGTCGGCGGCGATGCCGGCCTCCGGCTCGTTCTCGGTGCACGCGGAGCGGGCGCTCGGCCGCTGGGCCGGGTTCAGCGTGGGCTGGCTGTACTGGTTCCTGCTCGTCGTGGTGCTCGCGGTGGAGGCGACGGGCGCGGCGCAGATCGCGAACGGCTGGGCGCCGTCGGTGCCGCAGTGGACGTGGGTGCTGCTGTTCATGGTGGTGTTCACCGCGGCGAACCTGACGGCGGTGAAGAACTTCGGCGAGTTCGAGTTCTGGTTCGCCTCCCTCAAGGTCTTCGCGATCGTCGCGTTCCTGGTGCTCGGGCTGCTGGCGATCTTCGGGCTGCTCCCCGACACGGACCCCGTCGGCTTCACGCACCTCACCGGCGACGGCGGTTTCCTGCCGCACGGCTGGCAGGGCGTCGTCTCGGGCGTGCTCGCGGTCGTCTTCGCGTTCGGCGGCCTGGAGGTCGTCACGATCGCTGCGGCCGAGTCGGACGACCCGGTCCGTTCGGTGGCGCGGGCGGTGCGCAGCGCGGTGTTCCGCATCCTCTTCTTCTACGTCGGCTCGATGCTGGTCATCGTGACCGTGCTGCCGTGGACGGCGCAGAAGGCGGGCGTCAGCCCGTACGTCACCGTCCTCGACGCCATCGGCATCCCGTCGGCGGGCCAGATCATGAACATCGTGGTGTTCGTGGCGCTGCTCTCGGCGCTCAACGCCAACCTGTACGGCGCGTCCCGGATGGTGTTCTCGCTGGCCGAGCGCGGGGAGGCGCCGCGCTCGCTGCTGAAGGTGAGCGGGGGCGGGGTGCCGCGCCGGGCGGTCCTCGCGTCGGTGGCCTTCGGCTTCGTGTCCGTGCTGCTGAATCTGAAGTGGCCGGACTCGGTGTTCCTCTACATGCTCAACTCGGTCGGCGCGGTGCTGCTGTTCGTGTGGGCGCTGATCGCGGTGTCGCAGCTGCGGCTGCGCCGGCGCATCGAGGCGGAGGCGCCGGAGCGCCTGGTCCTGAAGATGTGGGCGTTCCCGTGGCTGACCTGGGCGGCGCTCGCCGCGATGGCCTCGGTGGTCGGCCTGATGCTGACCGACGACGGGGCGCGGCCGCAGTTGCTGTGGTCGACGGGGGCGACGGCGGCGGTACTGGCCGTGGCGGGTGTGCGGGAGTTGCGCGCACGGCGTGCCTGATCCTTCACGCAGCGTCTACGAGGACGTCGCGGGGTGTGAGCGTCGTGTCCGTATAGCGGAAACGTATTCCCTGTGAGCGGGCCCCGCCCCCAGACTGTGGGCCGTTTACGCACCGTTTACTCATGACCCGTCTCAGCTAGTGAACAGGGCACATCCATGTCTCGGACGTCCGCGCAGTCAGCCGCAGAGGATGCGGCAACCGTAGAGGATGCGGTCGCGCAGCCCGTCGAACAGCCGGCGGCCGCCGAGCCGTCGCTCTCGCACGGCCTCAAGCAGCGCCATCTGTCGATGATCGCGCTCGGCGGCGTGATCGGCGCCGGCCTCTTCGTCGGCTCCGGCACCGCGATCGCCGCGGCCGGTCCGTCGATCATTCTCGCCTACGCGATCTCCGGCGCCCTCGTGATGCTGGTGATGCGCATGCTCGGCGAGATGGCGGCGGCGTATCCGGCCTCCGGCTCCTTCTCCGTGCACGCGGAGCGGGGCATCGGTCCGTGGGCCGGGTTCACGGCGGGCTGGTCGTTCTGGTTCCTGCTGTGCGTGGCGGTGGGCCTCGAGGGGATCGGCGCTGCGGGCATCGTGCACGCGTGGGTTCCCGGTGTGCCGGAGTGGGCCTGGGTCGCGCTGTTCATGCTCCTGTTCACCGGCTCGAACCTGGCCGCGGTGAAGAACTTCGGCGAGTTCGAGTTCTGGTTCGCGACGCTCAAGGTCGGCGCGATCGTCCTCTTCCTGGGCATCGGCGTCCTGGCCATCCTCGGCGTCCTGCCCGACGTCGAAGCCCCCGGCATGTCCAACCTCACCGGCCACGGCGGCTTCATGCCGAACGGTTCGGAGGGTCTGATCGTCGGTCTGCTCGCTTCCGTCTTCGCGTACGGCGGTCTGGAGACCGTCACCATCGCCGCCGCCGAGTCCGAGCACCCGGTGCAGGGTGTCGCCAAGGCGGTCCGTACGGCGATGTGGCGCATCGCGCTCTTCTACGTCGGCTCGATGGCCGTCGTCGTCGTGCTGCTGCCGTGGACGGCGAAGGAGATCCCGACCAAGGGCCCGTACGTCGCCACCCTGGACCACCTGGGCATCCCGGCCGCCGGTCAGATCATGAACGTCGTCGTCCTGATCGCCCTGCTGTCCGCGATGAACGCCAACATCTACGGCGCCTCCCGCATGGCCGGCTCGCTGGTCGCCCGCGGCATGGGCCCGAAGATCGTCGGCCGGATCTCGGGCGGGGTGCCGCGGGTCGCGGTGGCGCTGTCGGCCGCGTTCGGCTTCGTGTGCGTGCTGCTCAGCTACTGGCGCCCGAACGACATCTTCGCCTGGCTGCTCAACACCATCGGCGCGATCATCCTCGTCGTCTGGTTCTTCATCGCCATCTCGCAGCTGGTCCTGCGCCGCAAGCTGGAGCGCGAGGCGCCGGAGAAGCTCGTCGTGAAGATGTGGGCGTACCCGTACCTCACCGTCCTGGCGCTGCTCGGCATGGTCGCGGTGTTCGTCCTGATGGCCCGCGAGCCCGGCACCCGTGAGCAGCTGCTCTACACCGGTGGGCTGACCCTGGTCCTCGCGGTCGTCGGCTTCGTGCGGCAGAAGCTCGCCGAGAAGAAGTAGTCCCCCCCTGTTCCGACTGTTTCCCCCTGTTTCCGAAGGACCCCCGGGCCAACTGGCCCGGGGGTCCTTCGCGTTGCGCGCGGCACTCTTGCTGTTAGCCTGCACTTGCACATAACTTGCAATAAGCCGTGCAATGAGCAGCCGGAGGGCACACGTACATGGCCATCTACACGCTTCCTGAGCTTCCCTACGACTACGCGGCGCTCGAACCGGTCATCAATCCGCAGATCATCGAGCTGCACCACGACAAGCACCACGCGGCGTACGTGAAGGGGGCCAACGACACCCTGGAGCAGCTCGCCGAGGCCCGCGACAAGGAGCAGTGGGGCGCCCTCAACGGCCTGGAGAAGAACCTGGCCTTCCACCTCTCCGGCCACATCCTGCACAGCATCTACTGGCACAACATGAACAGCCCGAAGGACGGGGGCGGCGGCGAGCCGCAGGCCGCCGACGGCGTGGGCGACCTCGCCGACGCGATCACCGAGTCCTTCGGATCCTTCGCCGGTTTCAAGGCACAGCTGACCAAGGCCGCCGCGACGACACAGGGCTCCGGCTGGGGCGTCCTCGCCTACGAACCGGTCAGCGGGCGGCTGATCGTCGAGCAGGTCTACGACCACCAGGGCAACGTGGGCCAGGGCTCGACCCCGATCCTCGTGTTCGACGCCTGGGAGCACGCCTTCTACCTGCAGTACAAGAACCAGAAGGTCGACTTCATCGACGCGATGTGGGCCGTCGTCAACTGGCAGGACGTCGCCAAGCGGTACGCGGCCGCGAAGGAGCGTGCCTTCAATCTGCTGCTCGCCCCCTGACGGGGACGCGCCGCGTCACATACGTCCCGCCTCGTGATCGTCTTCTCAACCTTCACTGCGGCGGGCGGCTGAAATGACAGACCCCCGTGAGGACGTGACTCACGGGGGTCTGTCGGTTTTACCGTTTCCGGGGCATCTTGGGCCGATGACCAACGAGGTGGAGCGTCAGCGGCACTGCCCGACCTGCAAGTCCTACGAGCAGCACCGCCATCTGACGCCCGAGGAGGACGCCTGGCTCCGGAAGACCGAGGGCGAGACGTACACCCACGACTGGTGGCGCTGCAAGAAGACCGGCTGCCGGACGCTGCGGAAGCACGGCGTCGAGAGCCGGAACGTCCAGCTCCCCGAGGACTTCGACGACTGACTAGTTCTCGAAGACCGGGCCCGCCGTACGCGTCCGCTTGATCTCGTAGAAGCCCGGGACCGACGCCACGAGCAGCGTGCCGTCCCAGAGCTTCGCCGCGGCCTCGCCCTTGGGCGCCGGCGTGACGACCGGGCCGAAGAACGCGATCTGCTCGCCGTCCGCGCCGGGGACCGCGATGACCGGCGTGCCGACCTCCTGGCCGACCTTGTCGATGCCCTCCTTGTGGGAGGCGCGCAGCTCGGGCTCGTACTTCGTGTCGTCCCAGTGCTCGATGAGGGAGGCGGGCAGGCCGACCTCGTCGAGGGCGGCGGCGACGGCCTCCTTGGTCGGGCCCTCGCCCCCGTTGTGGATCCGGGTGCCGAGCGCCGTGTACAGGTCGCCGAGCACCTCCGAACCGTGCTCCTGCTGCGCGGCGATCACGACACGGACCGGGCCCCAGGCCTTGGTCTCGAGCATGTCGCGGTACTCCTCGGGCAGCTCGTCGAGCTTGTCCTCGTTGAGGACCGCGAGGCTCATCACGTTCCACCGCACCTTGATGTCGCGGAACTTCTCGACCTCGAGCACCCAGCGGGAGGTCATCCACGCCCAGGGACACAGCGGGTCGAACCAGAAGTCGACGGGGGTCTTCTCGACGGGCTTCTCGGCCGTGGCGGGCATGACACTCCTAGGCAGTCGCTGAAGGGGTACGCCCGGGTACAACGCGCTCGCGGGGCGGTCCCATTCCCGGATGTCCGGCGAATGGGACGCGTGCGAGGATCATAGGCGTTCGAACGGTCCCACAAGGACCCGTCCAACGTCACGAAGGAGTGCCGCCCGTGCCCGGTGAGAATCTGTCCCGCGACGAGGCCCGCGAGCGGGCGGGTCTGCTGTCCGTCGACGGGTACGAGGTGGCCCTCGACCTGCGGTCCGCCGTCGGTGAGGCGCCGGGCGAGGGACCGCGCACCTTCCGTTCGGTGACCACGATCCGGTTCCGGGCGAACGAGCGCGGCGCGAGCACCTTCGTCGACCTGATCGCCCCGTCCGTCACGGCCGTCTCCCTCAACGGGGAGGACCTCGACCCGGCCGCCGTGTTCGACGGCAGCCGGATCCAGCTGGAGAACCTGGCGGAGGAGAACGAGCTGGTCGTCGACGCCCAGTGCGCCTACTCCCGCACCGGCGAGGGCATGCACCGCTTCGTCGACCCCGAGGACGGCGAGGTCTACCTCTACACGCAGTACGAGCCGGCCGACTCCCGCCGCGTCTTCGCCAACTTCGAGCAGCCGGACCTGAAGGCCCCGTACCGGTTCAGCGCGCAGGCGCCCGAGGGCTGGACGGTCTGGTCGAACGGGGTCGGTGAACTCACCGACGGCGTCTGGCGGTTCGCCGAGACGAAGCCGATCTCCACGTACATCACCGCGATCGTCGCCGGCCCGTACCACTACGTGACGGACACCTACACGCGCGGCGACCTCGAGATCCCGCTCGGCGCCATGTGCCGCAAGGGTCTCGCCCCGTACTTCGACGCCGACGACGTGTTCCTGGTGACGAAGCAGGGCCTCGACTTCTTCCACGAGAACTTCGACTACCCGTACCCCTTCGGCAAGTACGACCAGGCCTTCGTGCCCGAGTACAACCTCGGCGCCATGGAGAACCCGGGCATGGTCACCTTCCGCGAGGAGTTCATCTTCCGCGGCAAGGTCACCCAGGCCTCGTACGAGCGCCGGGCCAACGTGATCCTGCACGAGATGGCCCACATGTGGTTCGGCGACCTCGTCACCATGCAGTGGTGGGACGACCTGTGGCTGAAGGAGTCCTTCGCCGACTTCATGGGCTCGTTCTCCATGGTCGAGGCGACCCGGTTCGAGAACGGGTGGATCACCTTCGCCAACAACCGCAAGTCCTGGGCCTACCGCGCCGACCAGCTGCCCTCCACGCACCCGATCACGGCCGACATCCGTGACCTGGAGGACGCCAAGCTCAACTTCGACGGCATCACGTACGCCAAGGGCGCGTCGGTGCTCAAGCAGCTCGTCGCCTACGCCGGGCGGGACGCGTTCCTCGAAGGCGCGCGCCGCTACTTCAAGCGGCACGCGTACGGGAACACGCAGCTCGGCGATCTGCTGTCCGTGCTGGAGGAGACCAGCGGGCGGGACATGACGTCCTGGTCGCGGGCCTGGCTGCAGACCGCCGGGGTCAACTCGCTGACCCCGCAGGTCACGTTGAGCGGCGAGGGGCGGATCACCGAGCTCGCCGTGGTCCAGGAGGCCGCCGCGTCGCACCCGGAGCTGCGGCCGCACCGCGTGGCCGTCGGCCTCTACCGGCGCACCGTCGAGGGCGCCCTCGAGCGGTACGCGCGCGCCGAGGTCGACGTCGACGGGCCGCGCACCGTGGTGGGCGAGCTGGCCGGGGCCGAGGCGCCGGAGCTCGTCCTGGTCAACGACGACGACCTCACGTACTGCAAGATCCGCTTCGACGAGAACTCGCTGGCCACGCTGCGCGAGCAGCTCGGTGACATCAGCGACCCGCTGGCGCGCGCCCTGTGCTGGTCCGCGCTGTGGAACCTGACGCGGGACGCGCTCATGCCGGCCCGCGACTTCATCGGCCTCGTGCTGCGGTTCGCCGGGCGGGAGTCCGACATCGGCGTCCTGCAGATGCTGCACGCCTGGGCCCGCTCGGCGCTCACCCACTACGCGGCGCCCGACTGGCGCGCGGAGGGCGGGCGGCTGCTCGCCGAGGGCGCCGTCAAGGAGCTGCGGCTCGCCGAGCCGGGCAGCCAGCACCAGCTGACCTGGGCCCGCTTCTTCGCCTCCGTCGCCTCCGCCGAGGTCGAACTGCAGCTCCTCCAGGGGCTGTTGGAGGGCAGCGCGAAGATCGACGGGCTCGAGGTCGACCAGGAGATGCGCTGGGCGTTCCTGGAGACCCTCGCCACGTACGGCGTCGCCGACGAGACCGTCCTCGCGGACGAGCTGGCCCGCGACGACACCGCCTCCGGCAAGCGGCACCAGGTGCGCTGCCTCGCCGCGCGCCCCTCGGCGGCCGTCAAGGCGCAGGCCTGGGCGCAGGTCGTGGAGTCCGACGCGCTGAGCAACGCGCTGGTGGAGGCCACCATCGCCGGGTTCCAGCAGCCCTCCCAGCGGGAGCTGACCGCGCCGTACGCCGAGAAGTACTTCGCCGTCATCGAGCGGGTCTGGGACGAGCGGTCCATCCAGATCGGCATGGACGTGGTGCGGGGGCTGTTCCCCACCTTCCAGGACTCCGACGCGACGCTCGCGGCGACCGACGCGTGGCTGAGCGCGCGCGAGGACGCGGCGCCCGCGCTGCGCCGGCTCGTGCTGGAGGCCCGGGACGATCTGGCCCGGGCGCTGCGCGGGCAGGACTGCGACGCCGGGGCGGCCGTCTCGTAGCGGCTCCGGGTGCGCGGGGGCGCCCTTCGGGGCGCCCTGGCATCCGGTGTTACTGAATGCGGGTATGACAGGCCGTAACCCGCACGGCCGCCTGGCCTTTTCGGCCGGGCGGCCGTTCGACTTTAGGGCGAGCTTGTCCGGCTTTGTCGACGGGACGGTAACAGCGGTTAGCGGGGGCGGCCCGGCCGGGAAGGGCCTCGTCATGAACCACAACTCCCCCGCCCCGCTGTTCCCCCGTCCCTTGCGCGAGCTCGACCGTGTCCATGTGCGTGTCATGAGCGGCGCCCAGCTCAAGGCCCACGGTGTCGGCGCCGCCGCCGCGCAGGAACAGTGCCGGCCCGGTGGACCCTGGCGGCAGCTGCTGCCCGGCGTCTTCCTGCTGCACCCCGGTCCGCCGACCGGTGAGGAGCGGGTGCGTGCCGCGCTGCTGTACGCGGGGCGGCCCACCCGGCGGGGCGCCGGGAGTTCCGGTGGCGTGCCCGTGCAGCACGGTCCCGCCGAGGCGGCGCCCGACGCCCTGGTGACCGGGCTCGCCGCGCTCGCTCTGCACGGCTTCGCCTCCGCTCCCCCGCTGAACTCCGTCGATCACGTCGACGTGCTGGTGCCGCGCACGCGGCGCTTGCGGTCCACCGAGCTTGCGCGCATCGTGCGGGCCACCGTCCTGCCGACTCCCGTGGTGCTGCAAGGAGTTCCGGTCGCTCCCGTCGCCCGGGCGCTCGCCGATGCCGTCGCCCAGCTCGGCGACGCGGCGGCCGTGCGGCGGCTGCTGACGGAGGCGGTGCGGGGGCAGTTCTGCGAACCCGCCGTCGTCGTACGCGAGTTGACGCAGGCACGACTGCTGACACGGCCTCATGTCGTGGACGCCGTCGACTCCTTGCTCGCCGAGGGGCGTGCCATCGCCGAGGACCGGCTCTACGCCATGGTGCGCGAGCACGACCTGCCCGCGCCGCTGTGGAACGTGGACCTGCGGCTGCCCGGCGGGCCGCATCTCGGCGGCGTCGACGCCTTCTGGCCCGACCAGTCCGTCGTCCTCGAGCTCGACGCGCGGGCGCCCCGGCAGGAGGAGGACTCCGTCTGGATCGAGTACGCGCGCAAGCGGGAGCACCTCGAACGGCTCGGGATCACCGTCGTGCACCTCACCCCGCGCAAGCTCCGCGAGTCCATGGAGCAGCAGGCCGCCGTGGTGCGGACCGCCCTCATGGCCGCCGGGGACCGGGATCCGGCGGCCTACGTCGTCGTCCTGCCCCGGTGAATCAGGTCTGGAATCAGCTTTTGCGCAGGACCAGTTCCGTGTTGCGGTCCTTCGGCTTGCCGCCCAGCGTCGTGCGGGCGCCCGGCGCGTTGAAGGACAGCTCCCTGTAGAGCGAGGCCAGGTTCGTCGCGGTGAGGTGCGTGGGGGTCGCCTTGTACGGGGCCGCCGATTCGATCAGCGTCGTGAACAGGGACAGGGTGCCGTCGTGGTTGTCCGCGATCTCGATCACCCGGGCCAGTTGCGGGAAGTCGACGTGTGACGCCGTCGAGATCTCCCAGAAGCCGTGGGCGCCGTCCGCGCCCTGGTGCGGGGTGATCTTGTTCTTGTGGCTGTGGCCGTTCACCCAGGCGAGGACGGGGCGGTGGCCGGCGAGGAGTGCGGTCAGCTCCGCGCCGCCGTGGCGCTTCTCGCGCGGGCGCTGCGGGTCCGGGTTGAGGTTGCGCATCGACTTGCTCGTGTGGTGGGAGAAGACGATCACATGGGCGTGGTCCGCTTCAGCCCGGTCCAGTTGGGCCTTCAGCCAGGTGAGTTGGGCCGCGCCGATCGAGCCCTCGTAGTGGCCGCCCGGGTCCGTCGTGTCCAGGCTGATGCCCCGCACTCCGGGCGCGACGGTGAACGTGTAGTACTGCGTGCCCTGGTCCAGGTTGGCCTGCGTGTAGCCGTGGCCCAGCGGGCCCGCGCCCCGGTGCGCCGGGTCCAGGTGCGCGGCCAGGTACTCGGCCGGGGTGAAGGGGGCGCGGGACTCGTCCGGGGTGACCTTGCGCATCTCCCGGGACCGGGCCGTCAGCAACTGCTTGAACGCCGCGCCCTTCAGGTCGCCGCCGCGCTCCACGTTGTCCCAGATCGCCTCGCCGTCCGCCGTGGGGAGCTCCATCAGCTTGCGGTCGCCCACGGCGAACTCGGCGAAGAAGGGGTCCGCGGGGGCGTAGCAGCCGCCGGGGAGCGCGTCGTGGTTGCCGACCGTCGAGTACCACGGGATGTTCAGTCCCGGGCTCCGGAGCGGGCTGATCGCCGCCTTCAGGAAGCCTTCGATGTGCGGGAAGGCATGGGCCTGCTTGTCGTTGTCCCGGAGCTTGGAGTCCGGGTGCCAGTACAGCTTCAGTCCGCTGTTCTGCACTCCTTCGTAGTGGGCCGGGTCTCCCGTGTTCGGCGTGATGCCGCCGCCGCTCATCGTCTTCAGGAACCAGTCGAGTTCGCAGCGGGCGTTGTTGTCCGTGTTGTCGCCCGTCGTCATCACGCAGTGCAGGGGGGACGCCGTCACCGGGCCGCCCTGGAGGCTGTTCACCCGCTCCACGAGGGAGATCGCGCCCGCGACCGAGAGTGCCTCCTGGGGGCGCCAGGCGCTGGACGTCGCTCCGCGCAGGTACTCGTAGCGCAGCGGGTTCTGTACGTCCACGAGGTGCATGTCCGTGAACTGGACGAACGTGGCGAGCGGTGTGCGGCGGGTCTCCCTGCTCCGGTGCGGGGCCGCCAGGTCGTCGCGGGTCACCCTCGCCCAGCCGGGGCCCGCGGTCAGGTGGCGGTAGGCGTGGGTGGGGGCCGTGTGCGGGGTCGCCGTCTCGGCCAGGGTCGTGCCCTGCGTGTACGGGGCCCTCGTGACGGGCGTCGTGGTCGTACGTGCCCGGGTGGCGGGCGGGTTCGTCGGGCCGGCGGCTGCTTCGCCGGGGGCGCCCAGCGCGTAGCCGAGGCCCGCGGTGAGGGTGGCTGCGCCGGTTGCGGTCAGTAGGGTGCGGCGGTCCAGTCGTACGGCTTGCGTGACAGAGCGTGTGCGCGGCATGGCGCGGTCTCCCCTGGTGCGGACGCGGCGACAAGTTCCGTCTTGGATGCTTGGCACCGGGGGTGGCCTGCGCGTGAACGGCGACGCAACGGGCGTCGCCTATCGGCGTACTTGGATCAGGAGGCTCGCAGTGTTGGGGGCGAAGGTGGGGCGCGGCTCCGTGGCCGTCACTCCGTGTTCACCTCGCGGGGAAGGACGTGGCCCGTCGGGGGGCGGGTGCGCCAGAGTTCGAGGCCCACGTCCACCAGCTCGACGCGGGGCAGTTCGGTCACCGCGTCCAGGTCGTGCCATGCGGCCATGTCGGTCGAGCCGTTCTCCTCGTGGCGCAGGGTGCCGCCCGTGATCTCGCCCTCGTAGACGAGGCGGAGGCCGTGGAAGTCGGCGACCTTGCCGAGCTTGCGGGGGTAGCGGCGCAGGACCGAGTGCACGCCGATGAGGGTGCCGGGCGTGAAGGCGTAGCCCGTCTCCTCCTCGACCTCGCGGATCACCGTGTCGTACGGGTCCTCGCCGTGGTCCATCCCGCCGCCGGGCAGCGTCCAGCGCTTCGTGCCGTCGCCCGCGACCCAGCGGGCCAGGAGAATCCTGCCGTCGCGCACGCACACGGCGTAGGCCGCCACCCGCAGCTCTTTATGCATCCCCTGACGCTAAGACCTGTTCCGCGATGACGCGTGGCCGATGTCAAAGTTGCGGCGCACGGAGACGGTGCGACCGGTGGTCCGCTTGGTGCCGGTTTGCCGCGTGTGGCGTATGGCGGGTCTACGCCACGGCCTGAACCCGCCTCGGGCAAGTCTCCCCAAAGTGTGGTCACTTACGTAAAGCTGAGCGGTCATCCGGCACCGAAATCCGGATCCCTTTCGATCTCACCTTGGGATGCTGATGACCTCCGATCCCCAGCACGCGCCGATATCCGGTGCGAGACGCGCGGCCCGGCTCGCGGCCGCCGCCGGCCTCGTGGCCGCGCTCACCGCGGCCGGGCCGATACCCATGGCCCTCGCCGCCGATTCACCGGCCGCCGACCCTGCCGTCAAGGCCTCGAGCGACAAGCTCGGCGCCCAGGACGCGGAACTTCTCGCCGACGCCCAGGCCGACGGCAAGAAGAACGTGACCGTCATGGTCGCCACCGCGCCCGGCAGGACCGAGGCCGTGGCCGACCAGCTGGACTCCGTCAAGGGCGGCTCCGTCGGCCGCACCTACGACAAGCTCGGCTACGTGCGGGCCACCCTGCCGACCGGCCGGGCCGAGGCGGCCATCAAGGCCGCCGAGAAGCTCGACTCGGTGCACGGCATCGATCTCCGGCAGGAGATCGCGCTCGACGACCCGACTCCGGCCGCCGACTCGGCCAAGGGGGCCGAGGCTGCTTCCGGTTCCGCCGCCGGGCCCGGCGCCGACACCGCCGCCAAGAACCCGTACAACCCCTCGTTCGAGACCGGGGCCGTCGACTTCGTCGCGGACAACCCGAAGGCCGACGGGCGCGGTGTCACCATCGGCATCCTCGACTCCGGCGTCGACCTCGGGCACCCCGCGCTCCAGAAGACCACCACGGGCGAGCGCAAGATCGTCGACTGGGTCACCGCGACCGACCCGATCGTGGACGGCGACAAGACCTGGCGGCCGATGGTCACCTCCGTCGCCGGGCCCACGTTCACGGCTAACGGCCGGACGTACAAGGCGCCTTCGGGCACCTTCGGGTTCAGCACCTTCAAGGAGAGCGACACCGCGGGCGGCGACGCCAAGGGTGACGCGAACCGCGACGGCGACACGACCGATGTCTGGGGCGTGCTGTACGACGCCGCCAAGGGCACCGTCACCGTGGACGTCAACGACAACGGTGACTTCACCGACGACGCCGCCATGAAGCCGTACAAGGACGGCTACCAGGTGGGGTACTTCGGGACCGACGACCCCAAGACGGACGTCGTCGAGCGGCAGCCCTTCGTGGTCGAGATCCGCAAGAGCGTTCCGATGGATCCGTACGGTGGCGACTGGGTCGGCAAGAAGGTCGACTTCGTCAACATCGGCGTCATCGAGTCCGAGCACGGCACGCACGTCGCCGGTATCACCGCCGCCAACTCCCTGTTCGGCAACAAGAAGATGAACGGTGCCGCGCCCGGCGCCAAGCTCGTCTCCTCGCGTGCCTGCTCCTGGAGCGGTGGCTGCACCAACGTCGCCCTGACCGAGGGCATGATCGACCTCGTCACCAAGCGTGGTGTCGACATCGTCAACATGTCGATCGGTGGGCTGCCGGCGCTGAACGACGGCAACAACGCCCGTGCCGAGCTGTACACGCGGCTGATCGACCAGTACGGCGTGCAGCTGGTCATCTCGGCCGGCAACTCCGGGCCCGGTGCCAACACCATCGGTGACCCCGGGCTCGCCGACAAGGTGCTGTCGGTCGGCGCCTCCATCTCCAAGGAGACCTGGGCCTCCAACTACGGCTCCGTCGTCGAGAAGCCGTACGCGATGATGCCCTTCTCCTCGCGCGGTCCGCGTGAGGACGGCGGCTTCGCGCCGGCCATCACCGCGCCGGGTGCCTCCATCAACACCACCCAGACCTGGCTGCCGGGCTCCCTGGTCGCCGAGGCGGGCTACGCGCTGCCGGCCGGCTACTCGATGCTCCAGGGCACCTCGATGGCCTCCCCGCAGGCCGCCGGTGCCTCCGCGCTGCTGATCTCCGCCGCCAAGCAGAAGAAGATCGACCTCACCCCCGCGAAGCTGCGCACCGCGCTGACGTCGACCGCTCACCACATCAAGGGCGAGCAGGCCTACGCCGAGGGCTCCGGTCTCATCGACGTCGTCGACGCCTGGGACTCGATCCGGGACGGCGCCACCGCGCACACGTACGCGGTCAAGGCTCCGGTCGACACCGCCATCGACTACGCGCTCAAGACGCCCGGCTTCGGTACCGGTCTCTACGACCGCGAGGGTGGCCTGAAGGCCGGTGAGCGGAAGACCTACGAGGTCACCGTGACCCGTACCTCCGGCTCCTCGAAGCCCGTTCTGCACCAGCTGTCCCTCGCGAACAACTCCGTTGGCACCTTCCGCATCGCCGGGCCCACCCGCGTGTGGCTGCCGCTGAACAAGCCGGTCACCGTCAAGGTCCAGGCCACCCCGGAGTCCGCCGGTCTGCGCAGCGCGATCCTGCGCGTCGACGACCCGGCCACCGAGGGCGTCGACCAGCAGGTCCTCGCCACCGTCGTCGTCTCGACGCCGCTGGCCAAGCCCGCGTACACGTTCCAGGCGAAGGGCTCGGTGCAGCGCAACAGCACCACCTCGTACTTCGTCACCGTCCCCGAGGGCGCCAAGTCGCTCCAGGTGCGGATGAGCGGGCTGAAGGAGAAGAGCCAGACCCGGTTCATCTCCATCCACCCGTACGGCGTTCCGGTCGACGAGACCTCCACGCCGAGCTGCTACCCGAACTACGAGAACCCGGCCAACACCTGCCGCCCGGACCTGCGTTCCTACGCGGACCCGCAGGCCGGTGTCTGGGAGATCGAGGTCGAGTCGCGCCGTACGTCGCCGCTGCTCGACAACCCGTACACGCTGGACGTCGAGGCGCTCGGTGCCGCGTTCGACCCGGCCGTGCAGACGCTCCCCGAGGCGAAGGTCGGTACCCCGGCCGACGTCTCGTGGAAGGTGACGAACAACTTCGCCGCGATCGACGGCGGCAAGCTCCAGGGCGGTCCGCTCGGCTCCTCGAAGTCGGCGCGGCCCACCATCGCCGGCGGTGCCACGCAGACGACCACCGTCGAGGTGCCCGAGGGCACCGAGCGGCTCGACGTCAGCATCGGCAACGTCTCCGACCAAGCCGCCGACCTCGACCTCACGGTCCTCAAGGACGGCAAGCCGGTCGCCTCGTCCGCCGACGGCGACTCGGAGGAGTCCGTCAGCATCGACAAGCCGGCCGCCGGTACGTACACGGTGGAGGTCGCCGGTTACTCGGTGCCGTCCGGTTCGACCGCGTACGACTACGTCGACGTCTTCTACTCGCCGTCCCTCGGCACGGTGAAGGTCGACGAGTCCAAGCCCGTGTCGCTGGCCAACGGTGCGTCCACGGACGTCACCGCCCAGGTCACCGCCGCGGCCGCCGCGCCGGAGGGCCGTGAGTTCTTCGGCCAGGTGCAGCTGCTGAACGAGCGCGGCGTCGCCGCGGGCGTCGGCAACGTGAAGATCGAGAAGGTCACCCCGTAACAGTCAGGGTGGCCCGGTAGGGGCGGGCGCCGGTCTCCGTGACCGGCGCCCGCCTCTCTTTTTGCTTCAGCCTTCTTTGCCTCCGCCCTGGTCGCACGGCAGGTTCTTCGCTCCGGGGAGCGCCTCGACGACCATCGTGCGCAGCGGGGTGCGGTCCTCGCCCAGGGCCCAGTTGTCCGGCTCACGGGAGCCCACGGGGATGCTGATCAGGGGGCGGTCGCCCGGCTTCAGGCGCGGCAGCACGTCCCGGTCCATCGGGAACGTCACCGTCCGCGCCCCGGTCTCCGGCTTGAAGTACCGGGTGACGCGCAGCGTGATCCGGTCCTGGCGGGTGCCGGGCACGGGGTCGACGCGGGTCACCGTGCCCTCGGCGATGAGAGCCGAGCAGGCCACGAAGCCCTCGGGGCTCCGCTTGGCGTCCTCCCCCGCCTTGGCTCCGGCGGCCTTGTCGGCGCTGCTCAGCGAGGAGGTACCCGCCCCGTTCACCCCCAGCCACACCAGGCCGCCCGCGAGCGAGGCCGCACAGGCGGCGACCAGGGCGCCGACCGCGATGCGCAAGGGGCGGCGCCGGCGGGCGGGAGCCCGGGCCGGGATCGGAGCCGGGCTCCGGGTCGGCTCCTCGCGGGCGGCGAGGGTGTCGCCCAGGCCGTGCAGCTGATCGCGGAGAAAGGCGAGGTCGGCCTCGATCGCGGCGGTCTCCGGATCGTCCCCGGGCAGCGGCTCACCGCCGATGGCCCGCATCAGGAGCCGGTCCTCGTGCGTCTCGTCCGGCACGTCACACCACCTCCTGTTCGTGCAGCCGGGCCCGCAGCGCCCGGACCGCCGTGTGCAGCCGGCTCTTGACCGTGCCCTCGGGCACGCCGAGCTCCGCCGCGATGTCGCGGACCGGCAGATCCGCGTAGAAGCGCAGCACGACCACCTGCCGCTGCTGGTCGGGCAGCTGGTCCAGGCCCTGCGCGACCGCCATGGACAGGACGCGGGTGTCGGCCGCGTCCCGGGCGTTCTCCTGGCGCAGGGACGCCAGGCGCTCGCCGAGGCGTTCCTGCCGGCGGCGCGCCCGGTGCCAGTCCATGGCCAGGTTGGAGGCCACGACCGCCGCCCACGCCGACACGTCGCGCGGCGCCTCCTGGCCCTTCGCCGCCCGCTCCAGAAGGCGCAGCCGCACCTGCTGCACGCCGTCCGGCAGGTCCGCGTAGGGCACCCCGCCCAGCGAGAGGACGGCCCGCACCCGGTCCTCGACCGTCGCGTCCAGCGGGTCGTCGGCCCGTCCGCGCCCCGCTCTGCGCATGCTCCGCAGCAATGCCCCTCCCCCTTGCTTCGTGTGTCCTACGACGCCGGAGGCCCCCGAAAGGTTCAAGGGATTCTGTGGCCTGTCGCACAGCGTCCCGAGGGCCGGACAATGGATTGGACAAGTCGGGTCTGGACAGACGCATCATGGACGTACCCCCAGGCCGGATGGCCGCACGCACGTACGGAGGAACCTGTTGTGAAGGTCGGAATCGTCGGAGCCACCGGTCAGGTCGGCACGGTCATGCGCAAGATCCTGGTCGAGCGGGCCTTCCCGATCGAGGAGCTGCGCCTTTTCGCCTCCGCGCGCAGCGCCGGGTCGGTCCTGGACGGTGTGACGGTCGAGGACGCGTCGACGGCCGACTACTCGGGCCTGGACATCGTGCTGTTCTCCGCCGGTGGCGCCACGTCGAAGGCGCTCGCGGAGAAGGTCGCCTCGCAGGGCCCCGTCGTGATCGACAACTCGTCCGCCTGGCGCAAGGACCCCGAGGTCCCGCTGGTCGTGTCCGAGGTCAACCCGCACGCGATCGCGAACCGCCCCAAGGGCATCATCGCCAACCCGAACTGCACGACCATGGCCGCCATGCCCGTGCTGCGTCCGCTGCACGACGAGGCCGGTCTGGAGGCGCTGGTCGTCGCCACGTACCAGGCCGTGTCCGGTTCGGGCCTGGCCGGTGTCGCCGAGCTGCACGGGCAGGCGCAGAAGGTCGTCGCCGACGCGGACAAGCTGACGCACGACGGCGGCGCCGTGGACTTCCCGGAGCCGAACGTCTACAAGCGCCCCATCGCGTTCAACGTGCTGCCGCTGGCCGGCGCGATCGTGGACGACGGGCTGAACGAGACGGACGAGGAGCAGAAGCTCCGCAACGAGTCCCGCAAGATCCTCGAGATCCCCGAGCTGAAGGTCTCCGGCACGTGCGTCCGGGTTCCCGTCTTCTCCGGGCACTCGCTGCAGGTCAACGCCCGTTTCGCCCGTCCGCTGAGCGTCGAGCGCGCCACCGAGCTGCTGGGCGCGGCCGAGGGTGTCGAGCTGTCGGACATTCCCACGCCGCTGCAGGCCGCCGGTCAGGACGCCTCGTTCGTGGGCCGTATCCGGGGCGACGAGACGGTCGAGAACGGTCTGGCGCTGTTCATCTCCAACGACAACCTCCGCAAGGGCGCCGCGCTGAACGCGGTGCAGATCGCGGAGCTGGTGGCGCAGGAGCTGTCCGCCGAGAAGTAGGGGGCACGTCCTCCGTCGTCAGGGGCGGTCGCCGGTTCTTCCGGCGGCCGCCCCTGACGTGTGTCCGGGTCCGGGTCCGGCCCGGTCAGCGGGCCTGTGGGCGTTCGACCGCGAAGTGGAGGCAGCCGTACTCCACCGCCCTGACGTGGACGAGGACCACCTCGGGGTCGGCGAAGGCCTCGTCGAGGGCTGCGTCGAAGCCCGCCGTCGCGTCGGCGGGGATCTCCAGGAGGCGGCCGCCCGCGATGTGGCCGCGGGCGTCGTAGCGGCGCAGGGTGCGCAGGGCGCCGGGGCGGTCGAAGGGGTAGTGGTCGGGGTCGGGGACGTGACCGGGGCAGTCCTCGGGGTCGGCGTGGAGGAAGACGGGGCCCTGTTCGTCGTAGGCGCCGGGGTGCGCTCCGGTCGCGGCGGCCCAGCGGCGCAGCGGGGCGTAGGAGACGAGGGCGATGCGCTCGCCGGGCTCGATGGGCCGCAGGCAGCAGCGGAGCGGGGAGCCCGCGTCTGCGTCGGTCGCGGTGTAGGGGGCGCAGGGGCGGCCCGCGTCGTCGGTGGTGCGCAGTTCCTTGAGCGCGGTGGCTGCGATGGGCTGTGCGTCGTACCTGGTCATGTCCTCCACGGTGGTGCGTGGTGCGCGGTTTCACCGGCGGAAAATGGACATCGCCTTCCCGTACCCCTCGTGGAAGGATGACCCGAAACGTCACAAGCGTAGACCGCCAGTAGAACCGCCATTGGAGATGACCGCGTGCCTGGGACCAACCTGACCCGTGAAGAGGCGCAGCAGCGGGCGAAGCTGCTCACCGTTGACTCCTACGAGATCGATCTCGACCTCTCGGGCGCCCAGGAGGGTGGCACCTTCCGGTCGGTGACCACCGTCCGCTTCGCGAGCGCGGAGGCGGGTGCCGAGACCTTCGTCGACCTGATCGCCGACGCCGTGCGCGAAGTCGAGCTGAACGGGCGGTCGCTGGACGCCGCCGCCGTGTTCCGGGACTCCCGGATCGCGCTGACCGACCTGGCCTCGGGGCCGAACGAGCTGCGGGTGGTCGCCGACTGCGCGTACACGAACACGGGCGAGGGCCTGCACCGCTTCGTGGACCCGGTCGACGAACAGGCCTATCTGTACACGCAGTTCGAGGTGCCGGACGCGCGGCGGGTGTTCGCGTCGTTCGAGCAGCCGGACCTGAAGGCGACGTTCCAGTTCACCGTGAAGGCACCGGCGGGCTGGACCGTGATCTCCAACTCGCCGACGCCGGAGCCCAAGGACGACCTGTGGGTGTTCGAGCCGACGCCGCGGATCTCCACGTACATCACGGCGCTGATCGCGGGCCCGTACCACGCGGTGCACTCCTCGTACGAGAACGCGGAGACGGGGCAGTCGGTGCCGCTGGCGATCTACTGCCGGCCGTCGCTGGCCGAGTTCCTCGACTCGGACGCGATCTTCGACGTGACGCGGCAGGGCTTCGACTGGTTCCAGGAGAAGTTCGACTACGCGTACCCGTTCGCCAAGTACGACCAGCTCTTCGTGCCGGAGTTCAACGCAAGCGCGATGGAGAACGCGGGCGCGGTCACGATCCGCGACCAGTACGTGTTCCGGTCGAAGGTGACGGACGCCGCGTACGAGGTGCGGGCGGCGACGATCCTGCACGAGCTGGCGCACATGTGGTTCGGCGACCTGGTCACCATGGAGTGGTGGAACGACCTGTGGCTGAACGAGTCGTTCGCGACGTTCGCCGAGGCGGCCTGCCAGGCGTACGCGCCGGGTTCGCAGTGGCCGCACTCGTGGACGACGTTCGCGAACTCGATGAAGACCTGGGCCTACCGGCAGGACCAGCTGCCCTCCACGCACCCGATCATGGCCGACATCCGTGATCTGGACGACGTGCTGGTCAACTTCGACGGCATCACGTACGCCAAGGGTGCGTCGGTGCTGAAGCAGCTCGTCGCGTACGTCGGCATGGACGAGTTCTTCCAGGGTGTGCAGGCGTACTTCAAGCGGCACGCGTTCGGGAACACGCGGCTGAGCGATCTGCTGGGCGCCCTGGAGGAGACCAGTGGGCGTGACCTGAAGGCCTGGTCGAAGGCGTGGCTGGAGACGGCCGGTATCAACGTGCTGCGGCCGGAGATCGAGACGGACGAGCACGGTGTCATCACCTCGTTCGCCGTCCGGCAGGAGGCGCCGGCGCTGCCCGAGGGCGCGAAGGGCGAGCCGACGCTGCGTCCGCACCGCATCGCGATCGGTTTCTACGACCTGGACGACGAGAGCGGCAAGCTGCTGCGCGGCGAGCGCTTCGAGCTGGACGTCACGGCGACGGAGTCGAGCGAGGTCGCCGAGCTGGTCGGCAAGCACCGCCCGGCCGTGATCCTGCTGAACGACGACGACCTGTCGTACGCGAAGGTCCGGCTGGACGAGAAGTCGCTGGCGTACGTCGTGGAGCACCTCGGTGACTTCGAGGCGTCGCTGCCGCGTGCGCTGTGCTGGGCCTCGGCCTGGGACATGACGCGGGACGCGGAGCTGTCCACGAGCGCGTACCTGGACCTGGTGCTCTCGGGTGTCGCCAAGGAGTCCGACATCGGTGTGGTGCAGTCGCTGCACCGGCAGGTGAAGCTGGCGATCGACCTGTACGCGGACCCGGCCCGCCGGGACGCGCTGCTGACCCGCTGGACGGAGGCGACGCTCGCGCATCTGCGGACGGCCGAGGCGGGCGGCGACCACCAGCTGGCGTGGGCGCGCGCGTTCGCGGCGACGGCCCGTACGCCGGAGCAGCTCGACCTGCTGGAGGCGCTGCTCGACGGCTCGGAGGTCATCGAGGGCCTGGCCGTGGACACGGAGCTGCGCTGGGCGTTCGTGGAGCGGCTCGCGGCGGTGGGCCGGTACGACGAGGCGGAGATCGCCGCGGAGTACGAGCGGGACCGTACGGCGGCGGGTGAGCGGCACGCGGCGACGGCGCGGGCGGCTCGTCCGACGCCGGAGGCGAAGGAGGCGGCGTGGGCCTCCGTCGTGGAGTCGGACCAGTTGCCGAACGCGGTGCAGGAGGCCGTGATCGCGGGGTTCGTGCAGAGCGATCAGCGGGAGCTGCTGGCCTCGTTCTCGGAGCGGTACTTCTCGGTGCTGGCCGGGGTGTGGGAGTCGCGGTCCCACGAGATCGCGCAGCAGATCGCGATCGGGCTGTACCCGTCGCTCCAGGTCTCGGAGTCGACGCTGGCGGCGACGGATTCCTGGCTGGAGTCCGCTGGGCCGAACGCGGCGCTCCGTCGCCTTGTCTCGGAGTCCCGCGCGGGTGTGTCCCGGGCGCTTGCTGCGCAGGGCGCTGACGCGTAACGCCTACGGTCCGGGGGCCGCGCGTTTCTTGCGCGGCTCCCGGCCGGTGGGGGGGGGGGGGGGGGGGGGGGGGGGGGGGGGGGGGGGGGGGGGGGGGGGGGGGGGGGGGGGGGGGGGGGGGGGGGGGGGGGGGG